>JAKSQS010000035.1 GCA_024404055.1 Clostridia bacterium
CTGACGGAGGGCAGATTGCAGCATGAAATGCTGGTACATATCACAAAAACGAAGCAGCCGTTTCCGAAGGCGGTGGACGCTACGGCAGGCATGGGTGAGGATTCGGTTTTGCTTGCCGCCGCAGGCTACGATGTAACCATGTATGAACAGAACGCGGTGGTTGCCGCCCTGCTCAAGGACGCGCTGCGCCGTGCAAAGAAAAATCCCGTATTGAAGGAAATTGTGCCGAGAATGCATCTTATTGAAGGCAACAGCATTCTTCTTATGAAGGAGCTGAATTTCAGCCCGGATGTTATTTATCTTGACCCCATGTTTCCCGCACGGCAGAAAACCGGACTTGTCGGCAAAAAATTACAGCTCATACAAAAGCTTGAACAGCCCTGCTTTGAGCAGGAGGAGCTTTTACAGGCGGCAAAGAGCCTTTCTCCCGGTAAAATTGTAATAAAACGCCCGTTGAAGGGCGAATTTCTCGCAAACAGACAGCCCGATTACTCCGTTAAGGGCAAGGCGATAAGGTATGATATTATCAATTTCCGATAAATTTAATTAATATTCATATTTTTTGTATTTTTATTCATTTTCTATTGACTTTTGCCATATCTTGAGTATAATAATCGCATATTTATACTTGAGGTTTAATTATGGCAAAAATTTTTATTGACGGAAGCGCAGGCACAACGGGTCTGCGCATACATGAAAGACTTTCGCAAAGAGAAGATATACAGCTTATATCTCTGCCGGAGGAATTGAGAAAGGACACCGAAGCGAGAATGGAAGCACTGAACAGTGCCGATATTGCTTTTCTGTGTCTGCCGGACGCGGCGGCGAAGGAGGCTGTCACGCTTGTGCAAAACGGCAGTACGGCAATTATTGATACCTCCACTGCCCACAGAACGGCGGACGGCTGGGTGTACGGCTTTCCCGAAATCGGCGGTCTGCGCGAAAAAATAAAAGGCTCAAGGCGGATAGCAAATCCCGGCTGCCACGCAAGCGGCTTTGTTTCTCTTGTCGCTCCGCTTACCGAAAACGGTCTTATCTTAAACGGTGAAGAGCTCTGCTGTTTTTCGCTTACGGGATATTCCGGCGGCGGCAAAAAAATGATTGCGGAATATGAAGGTGAAGGGCGTGACAGCCTGCTTTCGGCACCGAGGATGTATGGCATCTCGCAAGCACATAAGCACCTGCCCGAAATGGCAAAATTATGCGGACTTGCAAATATGCCGGTGTTCTGTCCCATTGTCGCGCCGTATTATGCCGGAATGGAGGTTACGGTACAGCTTTTCCGTTCACAGGTGAAGGGCTCTGTTGAGAACATAAAGGAAATATACGGAGAATACTACAAAAACGGACTTGTAAAATATATTGAAAACGCGGACGAAGGCGGTTTTCTGTCGGCGTGCAGTAAACAGGGAAAGGACGATATGGAAATTTCCGTTTTCGGAAACGAAGAGAGAATAATCCTCGTTTCGCGCTTTGATAATCTCGGAAAAGGAGCCTCCGGCTCTGCAATACAAAATATGAATATACTGCTCGGTGCACCCGAAGAAACCGGGCTGAATATATGAGGAGATGGAGAAAATGAAAATTATTGAAGGCGGCATATGCGCCGCAGGCGGCTTTACTGCGGCAGGTGTGCATTGCGGCATACGCAAAAACAGAGAAAAAAAAGACCTGTCACTGATTTACAGTGAGGTTCCCGCAGCCGCGGCAGCGGTATACACAACAAATCTTGTCAAGGGCGCACCGCTGGCGGTGACGAAAAAGCACATTGAAAACGGAAAGGCACAGGCAGTTATCTGCAACAGCGGCAACGCGAACACCTGTAATGCGGACGGCATTGAAATCGCGGAAAAAATGAGTGAGCTAATCGCAGATGAGCTGAAAATTTCTGCGGACGATATTGTTGTTGCCTCCACCGGCGTTATCGGTCAGCCGCTTGAAATCGAGCCGATAGCAAACGGCATACCGGGGCTTGTCAGGGCTTTGTCAAAGGACGGCTGTGCCGACGCGGCAGAGGGCATTATGACGACCGACACCGTAAAAAAAGAAATTGCCGTGGAATTTGAACTCGACGGCAAAACCTGCCGTATAGGCGGCATTGCCAAGGGCAGCGGCATGATTCACCCGAACATGGCAACAATGCTGGTTTTCATCACCACTGACGCGGCTATATCCGCGCCGATGCTGCAAAAGGCGCTTTCAACCGATATTGCGGACACATTTAATATGGTCAGCGTGGACGGTGACACATCAACAAACGACATGGTGACGGTGCTTGCCAACGGACTTGCCGGAAATGATGAAATCACCTGTGAGGACGGAAATTTCGGCGCGTTTATGAAGGCACTGAACACCGTAACCGTTTATCTTTGCAGAATGATTGCCGCAGACGGTGAGGGTGCAACAAAGCTGCTTGAATGCAGAGTGAGCGGCGCGAAGGATATAAAGAACGCGAAAACGGTTGCCAAAAGCGTTATATGCTCCAGCCTCCTCAAGGCGGCAATGTTCGGTGCGGACGCAAACTGGGGCAGAGTGCTGTGCGCGATAGGTTACAGCGGCGCGGACGCGGATGTAAACAAGGTGGATGTTTCATTTAAAAGCAAGGCAGGGCAGATTGCAGTTTGCAAAAACGGTGCGGGCATTGATTTTTCCGAGGATATTGCAAAAACAGTACTGCTTGAAAAGGAAATTGAAATCATCATAGACTTAAACGACGGTGAAGGCACGGCAACCGCATGGGGCTGTGACCTTACATATGACTATGTTAAAATAAACGGCGATTACCGCACATAACAGGAGAAAATACTATGAAAAACGATTTTTCAAATTTACAGAGGGCGGAGGTTCTCACAGAAGCACTGCCTTACATAAAGCGTTATACGGGAAAAACGGTTGTTGTCAAATACGGCGGCAATGCCATGGCTAACGAACAGCTCAAGCAGCAGGTTATGCAGGATATTGTTTTGCTGTGGACGATAGGCGTAAAGGTGGTTCTTGTTCACGGCGGCGGACCGGAAATCAGCGAGCTTATGGATAAGCTGGGCAAAAAGCCGGAATTTGTGGACGGTCTGCGCGTTACGGACAGCGAAACCGTGGATATTGTGCAGATGGTGCTTGCAGGCAAGGTGAATAAAAGCCTCGTCAATTTGCTGCAAATGAAGGGCGGCAGGGCAATAGGTGTTTCCGGCATGGACGGCAGACTGATAGAATGCTCTGTTAAAGATGAAAAGCTCGGCTTTGTGGGGAACATCAGCGCGGTAAATATTCAGCCGATTGAGGATATTATCGAAAAAGGCTATATCCCCGTTGTTTCAACCCTCGGCTGTGACGGTGACGGCAATACCTACAACATCAACGGCGACACTGCGGCGGCATATATCGCAGGTGCTCTCGGCGCGGAAAGGCTGATTATGATGACGGATATTTCGGGCGTATTGAAGGACAAGGACGACCCGACCTCCCTCATTCCCGAAATCAGCATCAGTGAAGCGGAAAAATTATACCGCGACGGCATCATTTCCGGCGGTATGATACCGAAGGTGGAGTGCTGTATCACGGCTCTTAAGCGCGGCGTGAAAAATGTGATTATTATGGACGGCAGAGTGCCGCACTCCATACTTATGGAACTTCTTACGGACGAAGGAGCGGGAACGATGTTTACTGATAAAAGGGATTTGACCGTCAGAGAAAAGGACGAAAGCTATATCGCGGGAACCTATAAGCGTTTCCCGGTGGTGCTCTCTCACGGCAAGGGCTCTAAAATATGGGACGAAAACGGAAAAGAATATATTGATATGGGCTCGGGTATCGGCGTGACCTCCTTCGGTATTGCCGATGATGAATGGCAGAACGCAGTATCAAAACAGGCGGCAAAATTGCAGCACACCTCTAACCTTTATTACACTCAGCCGTGCGCGGTGCTTGCCGAAAAGCTGTGCATGAAAACGGGCATGAGCAAGGTGTTTTTCTCAAACTCCGGCGCGGAAGCCAATGAGTGTGCGATTAAGGCGGCAAGAAAATACGCTGCCGAAAAGCACGGTGAGGACTGCTATACAGTCGTCACGCTGAAAAACAGCTTTCACGGCAGAACACTCACAACCCTTGCCGCAACAGGTCAGGAGCATTATCATGAGATGTATAAGCCACTCACACCCGGCTTTGAAAGTGTGGATGTGCACAATATTTTTGAGCTGGAGGCTCTCGGCTCACACACGAAAATTGCTGCCGTTATGATTGAATGCATACAGGGCGAGGGCGGTGTTAACGAGCTGAAAAAATCATTTGTAAACGAGGTTGCGGAATATGCGCAGCGGCGCGATATTCTTGTTATATGCGATGAGGTTCAGACGGGAAACGGCAGAACGGGTCAGCTTTATTCCTATATGAATTACGGCATTACGCCTGACATTGTGACCACGGCAAAGGGACTTGCCGGCGGACTTCCACTCGGTGCGACCCTGCTCGGTGAAAAGCTTAAGGATATTTTTACATACGGTGACCACGGCTCCACCTTCGGCGGAAATCCCGTATGCTGTGCGGCAGCCATCACCGTGCTTGACAGAATTGACGAAAAGCTTCTTTCTGAGGTTACGGCAAAGGGCAAATACATCGTTGACGCATTCTCAAAAACCGACGGTGTGGAAGAAATCAGCGGCATGGGACTGATGATAGGGCTCAAAACAAAAAAGCCTGCCGCCGAGGTTGTGAACAAATGCCTTGAAAAAGGTGTTCTGTGCCTGACAGCCAAGGATAAGGTCAGACTGCTTCCTGCGCTGAACATACCGATGAAAGACCTTGAAAAAGCGGTGGAAATCATCAAAACCGCCTGCAACGAAGAATAAAGCAAAAGAACAGAAGTGTATATAAGCAAAGAGGCGTTCCTTTTACAAATCTCTGTAAAGGAACCGCTCTTTTTCACATTAATAAGGTTTTTGTTTTTCGTTCTGCGCCGAGGTGCCGCCCCCCGGGTGAGCAGATTCGGATGCAGAAACCGTTTTATTCGTTCCGAAGGCAATACCAAGGTATGCCAAGGACGAAAAAACGGTTAGAAAAACAATAAAAAACTTACAGAAAAACAGAGTGCTTTCCTTTATGAACACACATAAGGAAAGCACCAAATACAATACTTTATTTTTGCTTTTCGTTCTGCGCCGAGGTGCCGCTCCCGGGTGAGCAGATTCGGATGCAGAAACCGTTTTCTTCGACCCGAAGGCAATACCAAGGTATGCCGAGGGAGAAAAAACGGTTAGAAAAGCAAAAGAGCAGAAGCCTAAACAAGAATAGAGCAGTTCTGTTACAAATCACCTGTAAAAGAACCGCTCTTTTTCATATTAAAAAGGTTTTTGCTTTTCGTTCTGCGCCGAATCTGCCACACGGAATCAGCGGAACATATTAAGGTCTACAAGCCCCGCCAGATATTCTCCGCCGTAGGCATTGGGGTGAAGCTTGTCGCCGCCGATAAATTCCGCCCTTGAACGGTAGTCGTCCTCCGGGTCAGCCGCAGCAGAAGCGACATCGTAAAATCCGTCGAAAATATCCTGGTTTTCTTCAAGCCATGTGTTCACCTTGCGGCGCAGAGCGTCTTTTGCCCTTGTTGCGTCCGGCGCGGCACCGAATGCGGGAATATTGAACATAATAACCTTTATTCCCTTTGCGTGAAGGTCATCGGTAATTGCCTTTATAGTTCTGCACATCTCGTCCGTATCGGGCTTTTCCCACGGAAACGCGTTGATTGTCGCATACTCAAAAACATCGTTCACGCCCATAAACAAAATAACATGGGAAATATTTTCATAAGGATAAATATCGTCTTTTATTCTCGTTGTCGCCTTGTTTCCGTAAAGTCCTCTTGCCGGGAAAATGGGTGAGCAGTCACGCAGCAAGCGGTTGCCCATAACAGATTTGTTGACAAATGAATATTTGCCGCCGAATTCCTGTCTTAATCTCTTTTCAAACGGTCCTGTCCAGAAGCCCTGCTGACTTACGGAGTCGCCGAACACAACAATTGAGGCTGCGTCCGTACCGTTAAGCACCTCAACTGAATCGAAAAGCGGTATCGGCTTGGGAAAATGCATACCGAGAAGCTTTCCTGCAAGGGTAATAACATAATCCCTTGTTCTCACCTGATTTGTTATCTGCGGTGTTACGGTGTAATTTCCGGGTACCGTGATAAGCTTTGCGCTGTCAAGCAGGTTGCCGCTGTTGAGGTCGCCGGAAACAACAAAAATGCTGATACAGAAGTATTCTTCCTCCTTGAGCGGAAAAACAATTTCATCGCTTTTCACTCTTTCGCCTTTTTTAAGCGTAAAGCTGCTTTTACCGCCATAGGTGAGATATGTATAAGCCCCTGTGAAATTTCCGTTTTCATCGCACGGCGCGGCGGTGATTTCACCGATTTTTACATCGTTTTTTCCATAGGTATTGGAAAGCCACAGGCGCAGCTTTTCGCCCTGTATTGCGGTATTCATAACAAGACGGTAGGTTTTCCTCATTGAGGGATAGCAGAAAAGTGAAAGTGCTGAGTGGGACTGTCCCCATGTTTGTATCCATTTTTTATCAGGCATATGAATTACCTCCTTTTTTTGTATTATAACATACTTTTTCGGATAATATAAGATGGTAAGTAAAATTTTTATAGATACTTCCGGCTTACAGTTGCTTTGTATTACGCTATTTTCCGATGCGGAGGCTTAATTATATTGAAAAAAAGAATTGACTGGATCGACCGTATAAAAGGAATAGGCTTTTATTTTGTTATCCTCGGTCATATGCAGATAGGTAAAACCTTGAAATCATGGATATATTCGTTCCATATGCCGCTGTTCCTGATAGCTTCGGGACTCAATTTCAATACGGAAAAAATATACAGCACAAAAACCGGCGGCTATATTTTAAAGCTTATCCGCCGTATGCTCATTCCGTATATGTGTATGCAGCTTTTTTCACTTGCAATACGATATGTCTTCAGTACATTTTTTCTGCACAAAAAAATACCGGTTATCGGTTATATAAAAGGAATATTCGCAGCAAACAGTATATTGTTCAAGTCTCCGTCTGACCCTTCCTATTTTATTATTCTGCTTTTTATCGCGCAGATAATCCTGTTTTTCTTAATAAAGCTTTTCAGGGGAAACCGAACGGCTGTATTGTGCGCCTGTATTCTGCTTGTTCCGCTCAGTCTCATCACTGCCGGAAAGCCCATGCTCTGGCACATAAATGCTGTTCCCGTAACAATGTTTTTTATTATGCTCGGGACATATCTTATGGATATATACAGATTTTTTGAGGATAAAATACAAAAATCTTCCGCTGCGGCAATTATTCCCGTTTGTGCAGTGCTTACCCTTTGCGGTTTTTTGCTGTGGAGAGTAAACGGAAGATTCAGCCTGCACGCAAACAGCTATGGCAAATCTTTTTTTCTCGCGGTACCGTGTGCCGTTTTAACCTGCTGCGGACTTGCACTTTTCTGCATGAAGCTTCCGAAAATAAAGCTTATTGAATATATCGGTATGAACACACTTTTTTATCTTGGTATGCACAGACAGCTTATATGGATTGCCGACAGTATTTTCGGGGAATACAAAACAAACACGGTGTATATTGCAATCACCTCTGCGGTTATTTATTTCGGGCTTGTACCGTTTGTTGCACTTTGTTCAAAATATGCGCCGTTTGTCCTCGGACAGAGCTTACACTTAAGCCGAAAAATGAAACAATAATGTATTGCAATGTAATAAATTGCGTGGTAGAATATAACAAATAAAAATATCGGGAGGCAGCTATGAAAAACACAAAAAGAGTTATCAGCATTATACTTGCAGTTACTATGTGCATATCGGTATTCTCCCTTCCTGTATGGGCGGGCATTTTTGACAAAAAAGAAGAGGAACAAAAACAGCCGCTTGAAATTCTGACCATCTTTGTTGAGGGCATCAATTGCGGCGACATTGTTGACGCAAAAACCGGGGAACGCTTATTTCCGCCGTCAACGGACAGCATCGTTTCCGCAGTTGCAAAGGCTCTGCCGGACACAATTGCCGGAGAAATCCAAAATGATGACGAAAAAATTGTTGAAAGCCTTGTAAACGGCATTACGGAGGTTTTTGACCGCTGTTCCATGGACGAAAACGGAAATTCAAAGCCCGGCGTGAAATTCGACTATCAGTGGCCGAGTATACGCGACATAAAGAAAACCGTTAAGGCGGGAGAAGAAAACCACAGAATAACCTATTGCTATGACTGGCGTCTCGATATGAAAACCACCGCCGCAGGTCTTCACAAATACATAGAATATGTTATGCAGGCTTCGGGTGTTAAAAAAATAAACCTTGTCGGCTTCAGCATGGGTGCGGCTGCGGTTATGTCATACTTAAAGCTTTATGAGGATGAATATAAGGATTATATAAACGGTGTTGTGCTGCTTGCAGCCGGCTGCAACGGCTCAAGTGCGTGCGGACAGCCGTTTTCAAGAAAGGTCAATGTAGATAAATCCGCGCTGATAAATTATGTTGACAGTATGCTCGGCTTTGACCTCGGCGCTATTATAGAAAGCAGTCTCATTCATAAGCTCGGCGCTCTTTCCGTGACGGAAGGGGTCATCGACTGGGTTGACGGAGTGCTTGACAAGTATCTTGACGATGTATATGACGGAATGTTTATGAACACCTTCGGCACAATGCCCGGTCTGTGGTCACTTGTACCCGAGGAGGACTATGCGCTTGCAAGACAGAATGTTCCGCAGGATGCAAACGATGAATTTGTTGAAAAAATCGACTGGTATCATAATCAGGTTGCACTCAACAAAAACAGAATTATCGATGGCGTTATTGATAACGGTCTGCGCTTCGGCATCCTTGTAAAATACGGCTTTCCTATCACCCCGGTAACGGAAAATTCCGCAGTTCTGAGCGACGGCGTTATTGACACAAGGTATGAATCCTTCGGTGCGACCTGTGCGGATATAGGCTCAACGCTCGGTAAAGATTATGTTCAGAAAAACGATAACGGTCACAACTGCCTGTCTGCGGACGGACTTATCGACTCGTCCACCTGCGACTACTGCGACAGAACATGGTTCTTCAAAAACTGTGAGCACAGCAGCGGTCTTGATGCCGCAATGGAGCTGTTTACGCATATTTTCTATGACGAAACACAGCCCACGGTATGGGACGGGGACTATCCGCAGTTTTTAATTATAAAAGAAAACAAGCCTGTTGCGCTGACGGAAAATAATTATGTAAATTATTATTCGGACACCACGGCAGATGAGAATAGCGGATTATTTCAGGCTTGCCGTTGTTGATTTCTTCGCACAGCTAAAGGCAAAAATAACGGCAATTTTCAGCAGATAAAAGAGGTAAGCATGAAAGTAAAATCACCGTATAACAGCAAGCTTTTCGGCGTTCTTCTGCTGGTGTTCGGCGTGTTCGGTATGCTGATAATCGCCCACCGTCTGTCGTATTATGTTTATGAATTTGACCCGCAGTATTCGCCGGTTGACTATGGGAAGTATAATATTCTGTCATATTTTACCGTGCAGTCAAACTTTTTCGGTTATGTTTATCTGATTGCCTCGGCACTTGCCGTGTTCGGCAGCAAAAAAGCGGCAAAATTTGCGTTTTCCCCCTTTGTCGGTGCTTTAGCTGCCACATATATCTTCATCGCGGGGCTGGTTTACTGCTGCGGTATTCCGCTGGGCTTCACTCCACCGTCAAAATGGGACACTGCGGCTCACGCCTTTTCATCGTTCATACAGATTTATTATCATATGATAATGCCCCCCTTCATGATTATTCTGTGGTTCTTTCCGTCAACGGACAGAAGAATACATATGAAAAAAGCATGGCTTGCAGGGATTTATCCCTTTGCCTATTCGATTTTCTCTATAATCAGAGGCGTGTGCTTTCCCATGCACTGCTATGCCTATCCGTTTTATAACCCTCAATTTGTGTGGGAAACGGTTTTTCCGGGAAAGGACATAAACTATTTCGGTGCATTTGCGATTATCGCGGCAATGCTTGCCCTCGGAATCATGTTTTTCGTGGGCATATGCGCTGCGGTTATCGCGATACATAACAAACGAACGGCGGCAAATGCCGAGCAACAAAAATATACGGAGGACTTGATTTGAAAGCACTTATTACAGTAACAGGTACGGACACCACCGGCATAATCGCAAAGGTCTGCACCTATCTTGCCGACAACGGCATCAACATTCTTGACATCAGCCAGACGGTTATGCAGGAGTTTTTCACCATGGCAATGCTGGTTGACCTGTCAAAAAGCGAAAAGGAATTTTCTACAGTCAGTGACGAGCTTGCTTCCTTAGGCAATTCCATGGGTCTTGTTGTACGCATACAGAGAGAAGATATTTTCACTCTTATGCACAGGGTTTGAGGTGACTGACTGATGCTTTATAATATGAAGGATATTGTCAGCACGCTGGATATGATAGACAGGCAGCATCTTGATATACGCACCGTAACCATGGGTATTTCATTGCTCGACTGCTGTTCGGGCAGTGTGAAAACCACGGCTGACAAAATCTATGACAAAATTACAAAAAAAGCCGAGAACCTTGTAAAAACAGGTGAAGACATAGAAAAGGAATTCGGTATTCCCATTGTGAACAAGCGAATTTCCGTTACTCCCGTGTCCCTTGTCGGGGCAGCCTGCGCAGAAAGTGACTATACTCCGCTTGCCATTGCCATGGACAAGGCGGCAATCGAATGCGGTGTAAACTTCATCGGCGGCTTTTCCGCCCTTGTGCAGAAGGGCTTTACGGAAAGTGACAGAAAACTGATAAATTCGATACCGTCCGCGCTTGCGTGTACCGGGAGGGTGTGCTCATCCGTCAATGTGGCAAGCACCAAGGCGGGCATTAACATGGACGCAGTGGCCCTCATGGGTCAGACCGTCAAAAAAACCGCTCTTCTGACGGCGGACACAGGCGGCTTCGGCTGTGCAAAGCTTGTTGTTTTTGCAAACGCGGTGGAGGATAACCCGTTTATGGCAGGCGCGTTTCACGGCGTAGGCGAGGGCGAATGTGTTATAAATGTTGGTGTCAGCGGACCGGGCGTGGTTTACCACGCGCTGAAAAGCTGCAAGGGACAGCCCTTTGATGTGGTGGCGGAAACCATTAAGTGCACGGCTTTTAAAATTACGAGAATGGGACAGCTTGTGGCGCGTGAAGCGTCTGAAAGGCTCGGTGTTCCGTTCGGAATCGTTGACCTCTCTCTTGCACCCACACCCGAAAAGGGTGACAGCGTTGCGAGAATACTTGAGGAAATGGGTCTTGAAAAATGCGGTACTCACGGCACAACGGCGGCACTGGCTTTGCTTAACGACGCGGTGAAAAAAGGCGGCGTTATGGCAAGCAACCATGTCGGCGGACTTTCCGGTGCGTTTATCCCTGTCAGTGAGGACGAGGGCATGATAGACGCTGCACTTTCAAAATCCCTGTGTCTTGACAAGCTGGAGGCAATGACCTGCGTATGCTCCGTGGGTCTTGACATGATAGCAGTACCGGGCGACACGAGTGCCGAAACCATAGGCGCGATTATTGCCGACGAAGCGGCAATCGGCGTTGTAAACTGCAAAACAACAGCGGTGAGAATTATTCCGGCACCCGGCAAAAAGGTCGGTGAAATCGTTGAATTCGGCGGACTTTTAGGCTCTGCGCCTGTGATGCCGGTACACGAATTCGGTTCGGAGAAATTTATTTCAAGGGGCGGCAGAATACCCGCACCCATGCACAGTCTGAAAAATTAAAAGGAGAAGCACAATGAAAAAAATCAAAATAGGCATAGCCGGCACAAGAGGTATGTCAACGGTTATGGGGCTTAACGCCATAGAGGATGTTGAAATCACCGCAATGTGTGACCTTGATGAACAGCACCTCAACGAGGCAGCGGATAAAATAGGCGTTAAAAACAGATACCGCATTTTTGATGATATGCTTGAATCGGATATTGACGCGGTTATTATTGCAACGCCGATGCAGTGCCATGTTCCGCAGGCAATTGCCGCACTGGAAGCAGGCAAGCATGTTATGTGCGAGGTAACGGCAGGCGTTACCATGGACGAGCTGTGGTGGCTTTGCGAAACCGTTGAAAAATATAAAAAAATCTATATGTATGCTGAAAATTACATATATGACGCAAGGGTGCAGCAGGTTAAAAACATGGTAAAATCCGGTGTTTTCGGTGAACCGTATTATGCCGAGGGTATGTATCTTCACAATATCGGCAATCTGTTCGTATATCCCAACGGCAAAACCTCATGGCGTTCCTTCTGGCAGTGCGGCAAAAGGGGTAATTTCTATCCCACTCACAGTGTAGGTCCCGTTATGCAGTGGTTTCCCGGGGACAGAATAACGGAAATATCCACCTTTTCTCCCGGCGTATATAATGATTTGGGCTTGAAGCAGGACAGCGGCACCACAACAATGTGCCGTACCGAAAAAGGCAAGCTGCTCAATATCCGCGTTGACTGTATGTCACCGCGTCCGCATAATATGGATTTCTATCAGCTTCAGGGCACTCTCGGTCATTTCCAGAGCAGAAGCCACGGAGACGATTATGACAGGGTATCGTTCATCGGTGAGGATTCTCCCATACACAGCATGAAATGGAAAAAGCTTGAGGAATATAATATGTATATGCCCGAGCGTTTTCTGAACGCCACCGAGGAGCAGAAAAAGGCGGGGCACAACGGCGGAGACTTCTTCATTGTTGAGGATTTCATAAACGCGATACGCACAAATACACAGCCAGAGCTTGATGTTTATAAGGCGTGCGAATGGACGGCGGTTGGTCTGCTTTCGGAGCTTTCCGTTACAAATAACGGCAAAACCATGTATGTTCCGCATTTCAGACCCGGCGCGCCGCTTGAAGATAAAAAGATTATACTTAAATAATCTCGTTTTAATCACAGGGGCTTTTAAAAACATCCGTTTTTAAGCCTCTGCTTTTTCTTTTTTCTTTGTAAAAATTTTTATTGACATACGAATATTTATCAATTATAATGAATATTTGCAGAAAGATTATTTTTTATTTAAATTTCTCTTAATTTTCCCCAAAAAATATATTTTGTTGCTTACACGGAGGAAAAAATATGATTTTCGCAGGAATCCTTGCCGGAGGTACCGGCTCACGCATGGAAAATGCGGTTATGCCCAAGCAGTTTTTGCGCGTTGCGGGTGTACCCATTTTCATCAGAACCCTTTCCACCTTCCTTTCCGTGGAAAAAATCGACAAAGCAGTTGTTTCCATGAATATGGACTGGAAGGACAAATATTTTGAGCTTATTGACGAATTCGGCATTGACAAAGACAAGGTTATCCTTGTTCCCGGCGGAGACACAAGATTTTTAAGCCTGAGAAATATCGTTAAGGGTGCGTATGACTGCTGTCCCGACGGGTCATCCGTCATTGTTACGCACGACTGCGCAAGGCTTTTTGTTACAGCGGAAATCATTGAGAACAATATAAAGGCACTTGAAAAATTCCGTATTGCAACCACATCGCTGCCTGTTATTGACACCGTTATAGCAAGTGACGACGGTGAATCCATAGCGGATGTGCCCGTCCGTTCAAGACTTTGGAACGACCAGGGTCCGCAGAGCTTTTACTGTGAAGAATTTCTCCGCTATGCAGACAAGCTTACCGAAGAAGAAACTGCCGCGCTTATTGAAGCGGGCGCGCTCTATCTCAAAAATAATATCAAGGTAGGCATTGTTCCCGGCAGCAGATATAATTTCAAGGTTACAAACGATTTTGACCTTAAATATTCCGAATTTCTTATCAGAGAGGGGTATGTAAAATGAAGGTTGTTTTTGTAGGAGACGCTTATATAACATCCGAAATGATGCGCGCAGCCGCAAAACAGATATTGACGGAAAACGATATATGCAAATTTCTGTATTTCGGTGAGTCCAACAGGGGCGAAATGAGAAATACGGTTAAAATGATAGAAGCACACAGACGCGAGGAAATTGAAGTTCCCGAAAAGCTGTTTGATGAAATAGTTGACGCTGACCTTCTTGTGGTTCACCTCTGCCCCGTAAACAGGAACCTTATCGAAAAGGCAAAGAAGCTCAAAGCGGTGCTTTCATGCCGCGGCGGCAGAGAAAATATAGATATAGACGCGTGCAGCGAAAAAGGTATAATAGTAACCGTTAACCCCGCTCATAACGCCAATGCCGTTGCGGAGTTTACCATAGGTCTCATGCTCTGCGAGTCAAGAAACATCTGCCGTGCAAACTACGCACTCAAAAACGGTAAGTGGAGAGAAAAATTTCCGAATACCGCAACCACTATCCGTGAATTATCGGATATGACAATCGGCATCATCGGTTTTGGCTCTGTCGGAAAGCTTGTCGCGCATAAGCTTTCCGTGTTCGGCTGCCGTATTCTTGTCAGCGACCCGTTCTTCAAGCCCGAGCCGGACGAAAGCTATAACTGTGAATTTGTCGGTCTCAACGCACTTTTAAGAGAATCTGACATCGTATCTCTTCACGCTCGTGCAAACGGAGTTATCCTCGGCGCGGAGCAGTTTGAAATCATGAAGCCTACGGCATACCTTATTAATACCGCAAGGTCAATTATGGTTGACCCCGAGGCACTCCGCAAAGCTCTTGAGATGAACCTTATTATGGGGGCTGCAATTGATGTTTTTGAAACGGAGCCTCATATTGATGACTTTTACCGCGAGTTTGACAATATCACTATTACAAACCACCGCGGCGGTGATACTATAAATTCTTATTCAGACAGCCCGAAATTTTCATTGAAAAACTATCTCGGATATGTAAACAAAGGCTCAAAGCTCATTTTCTGGGCGAATAAAGATGCTTTTTCCGCAAACTAATTGATTTGGCGGAGGAATATATATATAATGCACGAAATAATCACCGATGAATTATGTCTTATTGCAGACCTGGTAAAAAAAGACAAACGCTTTTCAGCCGTAAAAAAAAGACCTGTCTGTTTTCTTTATGACGGTAATCCGTTTGAGCAATATCTGTTTTCAGCTCTTATTACGGCAAGAAAAGATACAAATGTAACCTGTACTTTTATCGGCAATGAAATTTCCGCGTTTGAAGCAAATAAAAATCCACAGTATCAATCGAGGATATTAGACCATGATAATCTTACTGCGGCATCATTTGAAGAAAATACGGTGATTTTTGCTGTTATCAACTGTCTTGACAGCAGGTATTCCGATGAAAATAAAAGGTCGGAATACCTTGAAAAGCTCCGTAAAGTTATTACCGTATGTAAAAATGCGGAAATTCTCTGCGCCGCCGTTGTTCCCTCACCGTCGTTTGGCGAGCTTACAGTCACGGGACTTGCGGAAAGAGAGTATGATTGCCTGATTGATAATTCAGACTGCGATTATGCCTTGCAGCTTTACCGCGATATAGCGGCTCTTTGCAGAACAGGTGTGCGTGACCTCGGAAAAAAAATCCGTTTGTTAAGAATATGCAACATTTTCGGTCCCGGAATTGAAATGCTTGATTTTTTCAGTATCAATGAAGCGGTAAATCAAGCGGTGCATACCGGGAAAATATCTGTTTTTCCGGATGATGACCGGCATATATACTCCTGTACATATATCAGACAGGCAATTAAGGCAGTTCTTTTTGCTGCTTTTTGCGGTAAAAACGGGAATGAATATAATGCTGCATCCTGCGAGTTAAGCGTTAAGGACATAAAGCTGTTTATATATGAAGCTATGAAAACGAAAACAGAGCTTAATGTCAGTCTCACCAAAAACAGCGGGTTCATATATCACACATTCAACTGTCTCAGACTTAATCATATGGGACTTGAAAAAACGACAAATTTAAACGAAGCTTTTTACAGAACCGCTGCTGTGCTGCTTAATGAAAGCTATGATATGTCGAGAATGCTGACAGGGTATTACGGTCATCTTGACATTCTCAGGGATAAAGAAAAGCAGATGCTGGAGCTTGTGGAAAAAATATGCAGTGAAAACGGAATAAATTATTTTCTTGCCGGAGGCTCGCTTTTGGGCGCAATTCGACACGGAGATATGGTTCCGTGGGATGACGACCTTGATATAGGTATGCTGCGTGATGATTATATTAAATTCCGCAAAATCGCGCCCTCACTCATGGGCTCCGAGCTGGTTTACACATCTAATTCACTTAATAAAAACAATCATTATTATTTTGATAAACTCAGAATAAAAAACACATGGCTTTCTACGAATTATTCAAGTCTTTATAAGATAAATGACGGCGTTTTTCTGGATATTATCGTTTATGACCGGACATCGAACAATAAGTCAGTTCAAAAACTGCATCTTGTTGCGGTCAGGCTGTTAAGAAGATGTATCAATCTGAAAA
>JAKSQS010000036.1 GCA_024404055.1 Clostridia bacterium
AGTACAGCTTATTCGTCAAAAATGATAATTGACAAATATGGCAAACATACTGTATAATTCAAAATACATATAAATATAATGAGGTGATTAAAAATGATCAACAAGACCGCAAGAAGGACAATTTCCTTGTTTTTGTCAATTCTTATGATCTTCACCTGCGTACCTTTATCTACGGGATTGGTATTTGCAGCAGATGATGGCAAGGAAAGCACCGGACTTGAACTTGAAAAAAAGTACGACCCGGAAAACGAATCACTTGTGTTGGAGTCCTATGTCACAGGTGAACAGGTAAAAACAACGGTGGAAAAGAGCAAGCCTCTGGATGTCATTTTTGTTTTTGACTTGTCAGACAGTATGAATGATAAAATCAAAAGCGGCTGCGGCAGCAGCGGCAGTGTTTCAAAACTTGAGGCTCTTAAAACAATTGCAACGAATTTTGCAAACGATGTTGCAGCCAAGAGTGAAGACAGCAGAATAGGTATTGCTACCTATGCCAATGCTGGCAAAATTCTTCTTCCTATGACAAGTGTTAAAAGCATTTCCTCTATTGTTGATGCCATCAGTTCAATGGAAAAAAGCGGTGACGCAACAAATATTCAGGATGGCGTAAATAAGGGCGTTTCTCTCCTCTCTTCTGCCGGCGGAACAAACGAAAAAATTATGATTGTGCTTACCGACGGTAACCCCAATCGGGGTGGTTTTACAGAGGAAAAGTATAAAGGCAGTGGCAAGGATGCTGACGGATATTCTTATCAAGAATACGACCCCAAGTGGGCGGATTCTCCCTTCGCGAAGTATAAGTCAGGCATGGTATCCGACGAAACCGTAAGAACGGCAATGTGCAGTGTATATGCTGTTGCGGAAGCGCAGCGTGCAAAGGAGCTCGGTTGTACAGTTTACAGCGTAGGTCTTTTCAAAAAGGACAGCACAAGGGAAAAGTTCCTTTCTCACCTTTCCTCTGATTGGACAATTAATGTAAAGCATGGAAAGAAGAATGCTACTTTTGAAGATGTTCAATTAGGCGAAGGACATTTCTATATTTCCGAAGATGCCGATGGTCTTAACAAAGTTTTCACAACAATATCCGAAGAAATTATCGAGGGCGGCGCATTCATAGAGCTTAACGAGAAAACCGTGCTTAAGGATGTTATCACCGATGACTTCAAGATCAAAGGCGAAGCTGATGATATAAAGGTTTATAAAATCAAGTGCACAGGCGTGGATGAAGGCGGAAAGCTTACATGGGCACCGGATGCCGATGCCGAGGAGATTACCAAGGATATCGAAGTAAACTATGATGAAGCCAAAAAGACAGCCACTGTTACCGGCTTTGATTATTCCGAAAACTGGTGCGGACCGAGAAACGGCGTATATGGCGGATATAAGCTCAGAGTTGTTATCCCGATAGAGCTTGCATCATCAGGTATTTCCGGCAACGAGAAAGCGACTAACGGTTCGGGCTCCGGTGTTATTCCCGAAGGTGAGGATGACCCGATAGGCGATTTCCCCGTTCCCACAACTGATGTACCTGCTACAGTTACCGTTAAGGTGAGCAATGCCGGAAATGCGGATACAGCCTCTTATACATTTGATATTGCCTATTCAAGGATTACCGGCTATAAAAAAGAAACAAATGAAGACGGCAGTGTTCACAATAAGGCTGTTGTTGACGAAAGCTTTAAGGATGAAGGGGTTACGATTGTTCCCGACACTCCGAAAACATATTCAGATGTATATGTCGGCAACAAATTCAAGATTACCGAAAAGAGTGTACCTACAGGCTATACCGTAAAGGTGAACAACACACCTATTACCTTTGAAACGGATGCGATCTATGAAAAGACAATTGAAGGCAACATCACCATTGAATTTGTAAACAATCTTGATGATTACACTGTAAGCTATTACAACGGCTCCGTGTCCGATGAAAACTTTATTTCTTCTGAAAAGGTTAAAAACGGCAGCAAGCCGCAAAATGTTCCGGAGGAATTGAACGTTCCCGAAGGCTATGAATTTGACACATGGAAGCTTGGCAGCGAAGCAGTTGATCCTTCCGGTGTTGAAATTAAAGCGAATGCAGATTTTGTTGCCACCTTCAAGCCTAAGGAGGACGGCACAACATATTCCGTTCAGTATTTATTTGAAAACCTTGAAGGCGAATATGTTGAAGATGCGAATATACGCGAATCCGTAACCGGTCGCAAGGGTACAGCAGAAAAGACTGCAACCGCAACTGCGGACGACATAAACCCTCCTGCAGGATTTAAATATGAAGCGGGATTGTCCACCGCAGAAGCGGAAATCAAAGGCGACGGTTCAACAACTCTCATATTGAAGTTCTCACGCAAGTCCTATACGCTTACATATGACACAGGAAGCGGTAAATTTGACGATGAACCGGTAACGAAAGCAGACACCTACAAATACGGAGAAAAGATTACTCCTATTGAAAAAACTCCCGCGGCAGATGCACAGGGTTATCATTTCGGGAAATGGGCACCTGAGGTTCCAGAAACAATGCCGGCATATGATGTAACGGTTATTGCGGATTATGAGCCCGATGAAGATACAGCTTATGTTGTTTACTACTATGCACAGTCCGATATAACAGGCGAAAATTATAAGTTTGTCAAAACAGAAGGCGGAACAGGTACAACCGATACCCTTGCCACCGCAGATACAACCTTACACCGTCCCGACGGCTGCCCCGAAGGCGATGCCGGAATAAACATGGAAAAGTCCGTCCTTGAGGGAAATATTGCAGGTGACGGAAGCCTTGAGCTGGAGGTTTATTACAATATAAACACGGTTGACATTACATTTGAAGCAGCAAAGGGCAATGATACCGTAACACTCCTTTACGGTGCGGATGTTGCTCCCGGTGAGGGCTTTGATACTTCCAAGGAAGCCGATGAAACCTACACCTATACATTTGAAGGATGGAAGCTTGACGGTGAAGGCGAAACCATCAAAACCGCTGATTTACCCAAGGCAACGGCTGAAGCAACATATGTTGCGCAGTATTCACAGGAGTACATCAAATACACAGTAAACTTTGTTGACTACGACGACACACCTATACTCGAAAAGTCAGATTATCATTACGGTGATAAAATAGATGCGCCGGAGAATGATCCCGAAAGAGAAGACGACGGCTACAACAGCTATGAATTTTCCGGCTGGGCACCCGTATACACTGACGGTGACACCGTAAAGAGAGATGCAACCTATAAAGCGACATATGAAGCAACCGCGAAAAAGTATACAGTAACCTTCCTTAATGCAGCAGGTGAAGTATTAGCTTCCCAGAGTGACTACGCTTATGAGGCTGAGGTAAATGTACCCGGCAATCCTTCAAAGGAATCAACCGATACAACAGATTTCACTTTCTCAGGCTGGAAGGTACAGGGCGGTGACGATACAGTAATCGCGCCGGAGAATATTCCCGCTGTTACCGGTAATGTAACATATGTTCCCGAATACGAAGAAAGCGACAGACTTTACACAGTAACCTTCGTTGACGAAGACGGGGAAACAGAGCTTGACAAGCAGGAAGACCTTAAGTTCCACGATCCGATTGTTTATAAAGGCAAAAATGAACCTACCAAAGCAGAGGACGACGGATATACCTATGAGTTCCTTGCATGGAAGCTTAAAGGTGAAAATGTATTACTGAAAGAGGATACTGTTGTAACCAAGGACAATGCAGTATATATTGCAGTATACGGTTCGACAGCAAAGATCTTTGACATTGAATATAAGCTTGATGCCGAAGCGGGCGAGCTTAACGATGATGATAACCCGGCGACCTATACCTGCGAGGATGAAATCGAGCTTAAGGACGCATCAAAGAAGGGCTATGATTTTGAAGGCTGGTACACGGATTCGGAATTCAAAAACCCGATTGATACTATAGCGGAAGGTACAACAGGCAATCTTACTCTTTATCCCAAGTTCACTCCTTCAGACGGCACTGCTTACACGGTGGAGCATTACCAGCAGAACCTTGAAGATGATAATTATCCCGAAGAACCCACCGATACGGATGATTTGACAGGTACAACCGGTGAGCCTACCGAGGCAGAAGCCAAGACATACAGCGGCTTCACCGCACAGGAATTTTCACAGAAAACTATTGCCGGTACAGGCGACACGGTAGTAAAGATTTACTACACCAGAAACAGCTATGACCTTACGATACACTATGTTAATGATGGTGGCGAAGCAGTAGCAGATGATTATACCGATAATCTCAAATATGAAGCAGAGTTCAGCGTTGATTCACCTGATGTAACCGGATATGCAACGGCAGACACAAACATCAGCGGCAATATCTCAGCAAATGAAAACGAAAATGTATATACTGTTGTATACACAAAGAAGGTTCACAATGTAATTGTCAATGTTGACATTGTTGAAGAAGACGGAACAGTTGTTCCCGGCGAACCGATTACACAGCCCGTTAAATACGGTGATGAATATGAGGTTGTTATTCCCGACATTCCCGGTTATACCCCGGAGGTAACCGTAATTAAAGGCACGATGGGCGACGAGGATGTAATAGAAAGCGTTGTTTATAATTATGATCCAAGTAAATGGGTTGTAATTACATACAAGGCAGGCTTTAACGGTTCCGTTGTTTCCGGCGAAACAAAGAAGGCTCCCAAGGGTATCGCTTATGACACTGCATGGCGTGCAGAGGTTCAGCCGGATGAAGGCTATGTTGTATGCGACTGGATGAACGAGCCGAGCAAGACAAAGGAAGATGTAACCGTAACGGTTGTATTTGCAAAGGATCCGAGCAAGTGGGCAACTGTAACTTATGTTGCAGGCAAACACGGCAAGGTGCTTCCTCCCTACACAAAGAGCGTTCTTAAAGGCACAAAATACAGCACTCTGTGGCGTGCAAACGCGATAGCGGATTGCGGATATGCAATTTCAGGCTATGAAAACGAGCCCGAGGTTGTTACCGGTGATGTAACCGTAACAATACTCTTCGACAAGAAGGCTGATGTAAAGGGCGAAACCTCCTGCCTTGAAGAAATCAAGAGATTCTTCCAGAAGATAATTAACTTCATTATGGGTCTGTTCACCGGTTCAAGCGGCAGCTCAGGTTCAAGCGGCAGCTCAGGCAGCAGCGGCAGTTCAGGCAGCAGCGGCAGCTCAGGCTCCAGCGGCAGCTCAGGCAGCAGCGGCAGCTCAGGCTCAAGCGGCAGTTCAGGCACCAACGGATAATTAAAAAGCATAAAGACTTACGGATGACTGTCGGGCATATGCCCTGACAGTCATCTTTTTGATAATCGATAAAAGACATATTGACTTTACATGAACATTTGAGTTATAATATGTACATAAATTGTAAAAGGGTGGTATGAATGAAACGAACAATAGCAGTATTATTATCCGCAATATTTGTTTTGAGCTGTGTGTCCATGGCGGCATCGGCATTAAGCATGAGCGCGGGAACTGAGGCACTTGATGCCTGTTTTATTGACGGCAAATTCAACAACGGATTTGACTACGTTTATTTTTCACCGAAAAAAGGTGAGGGCGACACAACAAAATATCCGTTGATGGTTTGGCTGCACGGTATGCAGAGCGGCAAAGAAAAAAGGGCGCAGTTAAAGTGGTATGAATTCAGCAACTGGGCAAGCGATGAATATCAGTCAAGGTTTTACAATGGCGGATGTTATCTTCTTGCCGTTCGTGCTTCGGATTCAATCATAAATTCATGGAACGGGGATGACAGCCCGAAGCTTAAGGCAACAGTAAACTACTTTGTAAGTCAGAATGAGGGCAATATAGATACTGACCGTATTTACCTCGGCGGTTATTCCACCGGAGGGCTTATGGTGTGGGACGCAATTGCGCAGTTCCCGGGATATTTTGCGGCGGCTATTCCGATTGCCTCAACAGACCAGCCCACGAAGGAAGAGCTTTCAAAGCTCGGTGAAACGGCAGTGTGGATTTTCAGCAGTGACCATGACCCGTATCAGTTAAGTGAATCATCGGATGTTCAGCCCGTATTTAATTATCTTAAGGCAAATACAAAAAAGCCCGAAAGCGTACGCTGGACAAGGGTGTCAGACCAGCGTTTTGCTGATGGCAGCAAAAGATATGATTTAAATACCGGCAAAACCATGTGGGATGCAGAGCATTTCATTTGGGAATCAGTTACATATGATATGCATATGAACGACGGCGTAACACCTTATGTATATACAACAACGGTTGATGCAACGGGAAAAACAATAACATTTGAAGACCCGAACAACGGTGTTATAAGTTGGCTTGCAAAGCAGACAAAAGGAAACAAGACATCCAATTCAGATACAACATTCTGGTCAAGAATACAGGCATTTTTCCAGAAAATAGCCGATTTCTTTAAAAACCTCTTTAAATTCTGAGAGTAAAAAAAACAGGGAAATGCGCCTATATGCATAGTCCCTGTTTTGTTATATATAATGTAAACGGAGAAAAGAGCCATGAAGGAATATTCGATTTTCAATAAGCCCGTAAAGGTTTACGGTATACCTTTTTTCGAAGAAAAAAAGACACTTGAAAGAGTGCCGGAGTTCTTGCGCGAGACGCTTGGCGGATGGATGAAGCATTTAGGTAAACGCTGTCCCGGTGCGCGGGCAGAATTTAAAACAAATTCGGAAAAAATAACCGTAAAGGTGATTT
The DNA here is from genome assembly GCA_024404055.1 of Clostridia bacterium. Classification (GTDB taxonomy): domain Bacteria; phylum Bacillota; class Clostridia; order Oscillospirales; family Acutalibacteraceae; genus UBA6857. Next base: position 6,685 of record JAKSQS010000036.1, read on the forward strand.
TTGACACATTGAGCTGGGATATAGGTATGTCGATATACAGTTGTCAGTCTGCCTATGTTTATATCGGGCAGCACAGCTCATCGCGTTATGCCGGTCATGTTCATCCCGACAGCTATGAGCAAAAGGAATGCACCGCCGAATTTGCAAAAAGCAATGAGCTTGAAGATGTTCAGATTTTTCTGCCGAGAAATGAAGCGGTTAAGGATATAATTATCGGCATTGAGGACGGAGCGGAAATATCGGAGCCTGCCGGGTATAAATACAGCGTTCCTATTATGTTTTACGGCTCGTCCATAACGGAGGGTGGCTGTTGCAGCAAGATTTCCAACGCCTATTCATCCATTATTTCAAGACGGATGGACGCTGATTTTTATAATTTCGGCTTTTCGGGAAGTGCACGCGGTGAAAAGGAAATGGCTGAATACATAAATACCATTGAAAAAAGTGTTTTTGTTTATGATTACGACCATAACGCCCCGGATGCGGCTCACCTGAAAAAAACGCATGAGCCGTTTTTCAGGCTGATAAGGGAGAAAAATCCCGACCTGCCTGTGATTATGGTGACGATGCCGCTGTTTGAAAAGCGCGAGCAATGCGAGCGCACAGGGATTATCCGTGCCACCTATGAAAACGCGGTACGCGACGGAGATAAAAATGTATATTTTGTTGACGGGGGAAAGTTTTTCCCGCCGGAAAATATGGTTTTCTGCACTAACGACAACACCCATCCCAATGACCTCGGTATGTTCTATATGGCAAACGCAATTGAACCGGTAATACGAAAAGCCATAGTGTGACACGGATTATCCGCGTCACGCTAGGCACGCTTATTTTGTCCGGCAGAGAGTAAACATATCACCGGGAACCGCATCTGTTGATACCAGAACAGACGGTTCCCGGTGAATTTATATTTTACGGAAAGAATGTTTATCTTCCGAAAATTTGCTTGAAGAAATCCATAATCTTATTTATAAATTCTCTGATTTTGTCAGCAATGGTCTGTTCCCTCATTTGCAAGCCGCACATATCGCATTTGGCATCGTTATTCTTGTCGGTGTGAGGAAGCATTGTGTCCGGGTATTCCGTAACGATGCGTTCACCGCAGAGGTCGCAGGTTTCCTCGGAACGGGCGTTTTCCGTACAGGTCGCAGGGTACTCCGTAATATGGGAGAAAGAGTGCTGATAGGAGTCCGGTACTTCAACATATTCTGTATCTCCGCATACCGTGCATCGCATCAGGTCTACTGCGTTGGTTGTGCAGGTGCCGGATGTATAGTGGTCATAGAGAACATAATTATGACCGGGTGCTTCCTTCATCAGCTCGCTGCAGACCGTGCATATTTCGTCTTCGGTGCAGGGGTTGTGTTTGTTTGCGGTATGACCGAGAGGAAGGAGAGGTTCGGTTTTCGTTTCGCCGCATGAGCAGGTGAATGTCATACTGCCGCCCTCGGTGCAGGTTGCCGGTGTGTTCTGTGTTACATTGAAGCGATGGAAATGACCGAATTCCATTCCCGTTATTTTCATAGCCGGGCGAATACCGTGTCTTGTATCAAACGCGCCTACAAAACTGCCCGCGTACTTTTGGGTTGAATTGTCCGCTGCCGTGCGCAAGGTTGTGTAAAAACTTGCGCCCTGACTAATGGCATAGTCCGTACACTGTTTTTTGTCGTTACCCGTACTAAAATACGGACTTGAAGCCTCATCGTATGAAGGAGCAAAAAGTCTGTCGTTTATGACAGTGCCGTAATCCGTCATAATTTCCGTTACGGGAATCGACTGCACCTCACTTTGTGTGAAGGCGGTTTCAAGGAAGTTTTCATTCAGCCATGTACGCAGGTAGCTTACGGAATAATCGTTGAGATAATGCGTAAAATCGCTGTCTGCATAATATTTGCGTTCGGAACGTGGAGTATCCGGATTGCCGGAATAATAATAATAAGCGTCATTTGCCATAGGCTGTGAGTCAAGAATTTTTGCCGTTGCGGCGAGCTTTGTTTCACCGTCAAGAACTACCCATTCCACCGGCTCAAACTTATACCAGATATTGTATGTGGTAAAAACTCCTATTGAAGATATTTCCGCAAGACCGTATCTGGATGCTGTGTATGTTCTGCCGCCGTAAAGCGGGTCGTTCCCGTCTCTTTCCGTTATACGGACCGCACGGTATGTGTCACCGCCGAGAGTAATGTCAGCATACTGCATATAGTCTGTCTGTGCCGCAGCACCGCCATTATATTTCATTAAAGAATAGTGAGTTGAATAGTGGTAGGATTTCCAGTCTTCCTCACTGACACGGCTGTTCAGTTCCTTTATGAGCCAATCTTCCGCAACCTTTGTCTGAGGATATGTGCCGAAATAGAAATGCTCGCCGGAGCTGTACCAGTCTTCTTTACCGATACCGCAGAAATCGCACACGCCGTCACCGTCGTCGTCACTGTGGTAGTACCTCGTCGGTATTTCCTCGTTTCCGGAGAGAAGCTCACCGCATAATTCGCAGGTATAGCCGTCCGTATGTCCTGTTTTCATGCAGTTCTTTTCTGCCGGGAAGTACACCGGCACATGGTCGTGCTCTATATGGAGCTTCGCTTTAAGCAGAGGCTCGTTCAGACTGTCTATAACAATGCCGTTCCAGTCGTCGTAGGTTCCGGTATAATAAACATCCTTAAGTGACGAGCATGAATAAAATGTCCAGCTTTCTATATGTCTGATTTGTTTGCCGATTGTAATTTCTTTTAAATTTTCGCAAGACATAAAAGCATCATATCCGAGTTTGGTCGTTGCATCCGGAATAACAAAGGCTTCAATGGCTGAATGGCAAAACGCATTATATCCTATTTCTTCAACCTTGCAAAAGCCGTCGGCACTATTTATACCCGAGTAGTAAAATGTGTAATTTTCAATCTTTTTTACGCTGTCACTGCCGGTTACTGTTTTCAGATTTTTGCTGTATGCAAACGCAAATGCACGCACCGTTTCTATTCCGTCCGGGATAGCATATGACCCGGCGTCTGACGCGGACGGATATAATACGAGAGTTTTCATATCACGGGTGAACATTACGCCGTCAACACAAACGAAATACGGATTGTTTTCATCGACGGATAATTTCTTTATGGTGTCGGTAGTGTTCCACGAGGTATCAAATGTTTTCAGCGTTGAAGGTAAATTCAGTTCTTCAATATAGGTACCGCTGAATACGCCGTATTCAATTTCCTCAAGTCCCTCATTCAGCGTCAGGCTTTTTAAACTGCTGCCGTTGAACAAATCCCGGTGCAGTATTTTTACTGTGGACGGTATTTCAATATTTTCGATTTTTGAATGTTCAAAGGAGGCTTCTCCTATATCTTCAACCGTACCTAAATCAACATTTGTGACAGAGGAATCACAAAAAGCTTCATTTTCGAGTGTTTTGACTGACGAACTCATGATACAGGTTTTAAGATAACTGGTGTGTGCAAAAGCATTGCTGCATATTGTTTCAACGCCGTCATATACGGTAAAGCTCTCATCCTTTTTCGCGCCGGGGTACTGATAAAGCGTTTTTCCATCCTTGCTCATCAGCACGCCGTCATCCGTCGTCATAAAATACGGATTGTTTTCGTCAACAATAAATCTTTCAATATATGAAGATGCAAAGGCTGTCGGCTCGATTTCACTTACGTTTGCCGGAATATATACCTCTTTGATATTTGAGTCGTTGAACGCACCGCGACCGATTTTTTTCAGAGATAACGGGAGGGACAGTGTCATTTCATTAGCGGTAATAAAACGGAAATCATACCAGTCTATTTCCGTAATGCCTTCTTCAATGACAATGCTTTTTATTTTCGGTTTGATTGTAAAAGGCAGTATTCCGTAGGCATTGCCGGTGCCGGAAACGGTGAGAACACCGTCGGAATCAAGGGTGTAGGTCGCGTTGTTGCCGAAGCTGCCGCTTTCAATGATTTCAGCGGCATATATCGCAGGTGAGACGGATAAAAGCATAACAATTGTCAGGAAAAGTGCGAATAATTTTTTCATTTTTGTTTTCATATTGATTTTCCTTTCTTATAATATTGATTTTATTAAAGCGTATCTACACGAAGTTTTCAATATTTCGGGAGTGAACACGGTCATTTTCGGAGTGAAAAGTATTTTTTTGTAAAAAAATAAACCGCATAGGCGGTTTTGAGTGATTACTAATTTTTTGTGAATAGATTGACAATTATTCAGCGGTATGTTAAGATATTATTAGTTATTTTAATAACAAGGAGGTGAAAAATGTGGACGAAAATAAAATCGTAAAGATTCCCGGCAATGAAAACGATGATGGATGGATAGAGGTAATATATAAAATCTTAGACGCTATCTTCGGCAAGCTTTAAAAGCACCATATTGAGCGTAAATACATTATTTTCAACTGTGAAAGATACATTGTCGCTGCCGTATTTTGCGGCGGCTTTTTTTATGCTTTTCAGACCGTAGCCGTGATTTTCTTTATCGTTTTTTGTGGTTTCAAAGCTGCCGTCATTTTTATTCAGTTTTCCGTTGAACGGATTTGTAACGCTGATAAATACCATGTTTCCCTGCATTCTTGATGAAAAAACGATTTCACCGCCGCCGACAGCACGGCACGCCTCAATCGCGTTATCAAGTACATTCGGAAAAATGGTGTATATATCCTCTGCCGCGATGCCGTGAGGGGGGAAAACCGAGTCGAACGGGAAAATGATTTTTATGTTTTCACCGTCACATAGCTGCTGCTGACACTCCAGAACGGTGTCAAGACGGAAATTGCCCGTTGAAAAGCGGGGGCGTGAGCTGTCAACTGTTACGCTGAATTCATCAAGAATTTTTTCCGCTTCGTCATATCTGCCTTCCTTCAGATAAAGCTTAAGCGGGCGCAGCTTTTTTGGAAAATCGTGTCGGAAAACCTTGAGTTCCTCGTTTTTCTTTTCCATCTGTTCATAGTGGCGAACCTGCATTTCAGCCATCTGCCTGTAATTTTCTTCGGCAATTTTGGATTTGAGCATTATTCGTGTCGCGTATACAACCGTAAATGTGAAAAGCGGGATGTTGGATAGGGAGAGAAGGAAAAAACGGCGGTTTTTTGATGAATAATTCATTCCGAACAAAAGCATTGTTACAACGAACACTGTCAGCGTTGTGACAATGAGAATGTACAGCGGCACATTGATTTTGGTTATGGGCAGCTCGGAATTATTCTTTCTTGCGTATCGCAGGAAAAAGCCGAGAACCGTTGCGAAAAATGCAAGATTTATAACAAAATCAAAGGCGAGGTCAAGCGACAGGTTGATATTTTTCATATCAAGAGAATAAAACGACATCATAATGATGTATTTGACGGCTTCGAGCAATGTGGTTCCGATTGAAACAAGAAACGGTTTCCATATTTTTTTCAGCGGAAACAGAAGCACGAGGCATATATACGGGCACAAAAGCTCAACAAGCGAGTCTGTGTTATTAAAGAGCAGGACTGAAGGATTTGCGTAAACAAGGGTCTGATATATTCCGTTGAAAACAGCGACCGCAGCGGCAATTATGTAAATCACCCGGCTTTTATTCGGCATCAGCCTGAATAAAGAGACGGTCAGAAGCGCGCAGCCGGCAGGCAGAAGCAGCGACGAAAGAACAGAAAAAATGCCGTATGCAACCGTTGAAGCCGCGATAATCGACGAAAAATAAAGCATTGTTTTAACCCTTTCACTTTGTCATTAAGCTGAAATTAAATGCATTGTATGCGTTTTTGAAATCACTTCGCTTGCTCAGTGGGATTTTTTCTCCGTTTTTGAGATATATGTTTTGGGCGTCGTAGCCCTCGACATGGAGCATATTAACAATATAGCAGCGATGTACGCGGCAAAAAAGCTCCGGCGGCAGGTGACTATCTTTAAGCTCATTCATAAGATACGGAAATACGGCTTCACTGTCATAAAAATGAACGATTGTTTTTTTGTTGAAGCCTTCAACATAAAGAATATCCTGCGCGTAAACCGTGTGGTATGTACCGTCCTTTTTCAGCTCAAGCCTTTTGAAAAAGGACATTTTGTAAAATTTGTCAAGCTTCTGACAAAGCAATTGTCTGTCAACAGGCTTTTTTAAAAAGCCGTCGGCATAAACCTGTCCGTTGATTATTTCTGCGGCTGCCGCGTCAAAGCTTGTCAGATAACAGACGGTAACGGCATTGTTGAATTTTTTGCGAAGACCTTTTGCAAGCTCAACCCCGTTCATTTCGTCCATAAGGTAGTCGAGAAAATAAAGGTCATACTTTTCTTCACTGAGAAGCTGCTGCGGTGATGTGAAGCAGGTGCATTTTATATCATAGTTCATCATCTGTGCATAATCGGATATGAGAGCGAAAAGATTATCGTTTTCATACTTTTCGTCATCGCAAAGAGCTATGTTCATTTTCTCACCGCCTTTAATTTCATATGTAATAATTTTAACATATAATAAACTGAAAATCAAGTTCCGGGACGAAACAAGCGGGTTTCGCGAGTAAGCATACTGGCACCCCGCCGTGATTTTAAACAAATCGCCCTTGTGTGCAGAGCTTACACACAAGGGCGGTCAATTAAGTTAAATTATTGTTATTTTTTTATCTCAATCGGGAAATTATTTTCACCCATAACGCAGGCGGTTCTTCTGCCCACCTCGCAGTTTTCAATGGCTTCGCCGTTTTTTATAAAATCGTCGCAGCCGTATACAAGAAGTGGTACATTCTGATCAGTGTGCCATGTGCTGGTATAAACATATTTTCCGCCAAGCTTTATTATACCGCCTGTTTCGTGGTCAGCAGTTACGAGCACCATGGTGTCACCGTTTTCTTCGGCATAGTCAAGTGCGGTCTTTATAGCTTTGTCGAAGGCATCCATGACCTTTGACATACCTTCTTCGTCCATTTTATCGCTGCATTTGTCGATATGTGCTGCTTCAACCATAAGGAAGAAACCGTCTTCATCATCGTCAAGCAGGTCTATGGCCTTGGCTGTCATTTCGGAGAATGTGGGCTGATTTTTCTCCTCATTGTCAAAATAGAAATTGTATCCGAACTGACCGAAGCTGCGGCAGCCGGGCTCAAGCGCGTTCATATCTTTTTCATTCCATATGATGTTGAAGCCCTTGCTTTTTGTATAGTCAAGGTCAAGATTCTTATCTCTCATTCCCCACAGAAGAGTAAGGTCGGAATCGGACTGCTGACGGTGAATTTCCTGCGATTTTTCGCGGTAGGAAACATGGGCGCTGAAAGCTGCCGGTGTCGCGTCAAAGGTTTTCGCGGTGGTCACAATACCCGCTGACTTGCCCTGCGAAACAGCAAGCTCCGCCAGATTCATCGGATAGCTTTTTTCTGCGTCAATATCTGACGGATAAACACCGACGCTTTTAAGGCTTATTCTTACGCCCGTTGCAAGCGCGGAGCCGCCTGCGGCACTGTCCGTTACAAATAAAGGACCTGATGCGGAGTCGGTTTTCGACTCTCCGTTCAGGGTGAAAGAGTCAAACGAATCAAGATTTTTGCCGAGATACTGTTCAGCCATTTTGATGGAGTTGAAGCCCATGCCGTCTCCGATGAAAAAAATTACATTTTTGCACTGTGAGAAATCAGTCTTTTTCTGCTTTGACGAAGCGAATGCACCTGTAAACATCACAAGAAAAGATGTGAAAAGAGCGAGCACTCTGTAAAGAAATTCAGTCATAAAATATCCTCCTTCTATTTTATGATATTGTTATATACCAAAAACTGTATATTTGTCAATATATAGCAGGAAAAATGTGCATAAATGTTGTTTATAAACATTCTGTAAACAGTGTTGACATTTTCTGCCTTTTCGTATAGAATTAAAGAACAGCCTTGAATCAGTGGTGGAGTCTGTCATAGAGCGTTTGCTCTATTTGTTGGAGGCTGTGGTTCGGTTTTAGCTTGAAGCTTAATATCCGGATTATGTACAGGACTCGACGGGGCGGCAGCCCTTATAGCGGGTCTGTATTTTTTTCAGACAAATTTTGCCACCGGAAACAGGAGTATTCAAAATGTCGCAAATTACCCTCGCATCTCTCATTATTTTCGCAGTTACTTATGTACTTATGATGGCTTTCCAGAAAATCAGACCGTATGTTGCCGTCGGCTCCGCGCTGATTTTTGTAGCCTTAGGTGTCATCGCATCCGCAAAACCATCCCTTTTCGGTGCGCAGTTTTTCAGCCTTGACGGCGGCAGCTATACATACGGCATTTCGCAGGCGCTGACACAGATAGACTGGAATGTTATTATGATGATAGCCGGAACAATGGGCACGGTATCGCTGTTCATTGCATCCAAAATGCCGCAGCTTATGTCGGATATACTGATTTCCCGTATGCCGAATGTGAAATGGGTGGTGGTTGCCCTTTCGCTTTTCGCAGGTATCGTTTCCGCATTTGTTGATAATGTTGCCACGGTGCTGATGATAGCTCCCGTTGCGCTTGCGTTTTGCAAAAAGCTTGAAATTTCCCCGGTTCCTTCCATTATCTGTATTGCCGTTTCCTCCAATTTGCAGGGCGCGGCAACACTTGTCGGCGATACCACATCCATACTGCTTGCCAAGGCGGCAAACCTTGATTTTTCGGATTTCTTTGTTGACAGCGGAAAACCCGGTATGTTCTGGGTGGTTGAAGCCGGTGCGGTTGTCAGCGCACTGATAATCCTTTTCATGTTCAGAAAAGAAAAAGGCGAAATAAAATTCAATTCCCGCACCAAAGTGGAGGATAAATTCCCCACCGTTCTGCCTGTCGGTACAGTCGTTTCCCTCACTGCAGTATCTTTTATTCCTTATAAAGAAGCAGCGGCTCCCGGTGCGTTTTATAAGCCTGATATTACCAACGGAATTATTTGTATAGCGTTTTTCCTTATCGGTGTTGTGCGTGAGCTTTTCAGAAAGAACTTTTCGCTTGTTAAGGACGCGATAAAAGAAATAGATTATTATACAATCATTCTGCTTGCCGGTCTTTTTGTGGTTATCGGCGGTATAAAGAACGCCGGCGTTATAGATGTTATCGGCTCGCTCATAGCAAAAATGGGCTCAGGCTCCGTGTTTGCGGTTTATACCATGATTGTATGGATTTCCGTTCTTCTTTCCGCGTTTATTGATAATATTCCGTATACGGCAACCATGCTTACCGTGGTTCCTGTTATTGCCGCTGATATAGGTATTGAGCCGAAAATTCTCTATTACGGTCTGCTGTGCGGTGCAACCTTAGGCGGAAACCTTACCCCCATAGGCGCAAGCGCGAATATTGCCGGTATCGGCATTTTGCGCAAGGAGGGCTATACCGTAAAGAGCGGCACATTTATGAAATACGGCGTGCCGTTTACCCTTGCGGCTGTTTGCACGGGATATATAATGCTCTGGCTCATCTGGGCGTGAGTGTCGAATATAACGAATAAAAAATCTTATCATCCCTTGCGGAAATTTTGAAAAACAAACAAGTCTCCGCCTTAACCTGCCGGACCGACAGCTTAAGGCGGAGCTTAAGTTTACTTCTTAAAGGTTGACCTTGCCGCACATAAGTAGTATAATAAGCAAAAATAAAAAACGGGGGACGGATTATGAACAGGGCGCATTGGATA
>JAKSQS010000037.1 GCA_024404055.1 Clostridia bacterium
TCTTTTTGCACCGATACGGCATATGTTTTCTGCGTCAGCGCATCAAAAGCCTCATCACGCCATGCGCTGCGTGAGCCGCCGTTATAGTTTGGGGCTTTCCATATGTCAAAGCATACGGGTGAAAGCAGAAGCTCATTCCCGTTTTTCTTTAAGCTTATAAGTCTTGCGTAACGCCTGTCAAAAATAATTTCAGTACCGTTCGCACAGGCTGCAACTGTCTTTTCCGTTTCCTGCACTGTCAGTGAAACGGGAGAGCTTTTTATTTTCTTTTCTCTTTTTCCCAATTCAAACTGCAAAAATCCCTGTTCATAGCCTTTTTCAGCCCATTCACAGTCAGCCTTTCTCTTGAAAAGCACGGTTATAAAGCAATTTTCATATTCGCTGAAGCTTTCCGTGAAAAGGGGAATTTCACCCGTTTCACCGGGAAGTATTTCAGGCAGATCCGCTTTTCCGCTTTTTATTGTTTCGCCGTCAGCCGATATGCTCCACTCTGCCGTGAGGAAGCAGAGCGAGGTAAACGCACGGCGGTTTTTTAATGTAAGAACGCCGTTTTCAAGGCTTCCCGTAAACGGCTCATAAACCTTTTTCATGTCGTAATAGCCGGGACGGGGCTTTCTGTCCGGGTACACAAGCCCGTCCACACAGCATATGCCGTCGTTTGGTCTGTCAGAAAAGTCACCGCCGTAGCAGTAACGGGGTTCGCCGTTTTCGCCGGGTACATTTACCGCGTGGTCACACCATTCCCATATGCAGCCGCCGCAAAAATTATCGTATTTATCGGCGAAAGCAAAATAATCGTAAACATCACCCGTGGACATGGAACAGACATATTCACACATGAAAAACGGCTTTGTGCAGCTTTTATCATTGAGATAATTTTCAATATATCCCACACCGGCGTACATTCTGCTTTCAACATCGGAAATATCGGAAAAATCCTCACCCTCCGGGATAACCTTAAACTCCCTGTGGCTGTTTTCGTAGTGAATTATGGCGGAGGAGCGTCTGCTGCGGATGTAATTTGCCATGGCACGGTGGTTTACTCCGGCTCCGCTTTCGTTTCCCAATGACCACATCATCACGCACGGAGAATTTTTGTCCCTTTCAAACAGAGCGGCGGCACGGTCAACATATGCGTCATGCCAGTCCGGCGAGGATGAAAGGAGTGACCATCTTACCCAGTCCCAATCCTTTTCCGTGTCATAGCCCATGCCGTGGGTTTCTATATCCGCCTCGTTTATCAGATAGAAGCCGAGCCTTGCGCAAAGCTCAACAAACAGGGGAGAGTTCGGATAATGTGAGGTTCTTATGGCGTTTACATTGGCTTTTTTGAGCATATAAAGCTCTTTTTTCATCTTTTCCTCACTGACATAATAGCCGGTGTCCGGGTCACTGTCGTGACGGTTGATTCCCGCGAAAACAATTCTTTTTCCGTTGAGCAGAAAAACTCCGTTTTTGATTTCGGGCTTGCAGATGCCAAAATTGAACGGGATAAATTCCTTATCGTTTTCAAGTATAAGCGTATACAAATCCGGCTGCTCCGCATTCCACAGCCTCGGATTTTCCAATGTGAATTTCAGCGGGAAGGAGGAGAAAGAGCCGGAGAGTATTTTTTTACCGCCGAAATACAGAGAATACGCGCCGCTCACGCTTTCGGCAGCGTTCACCGTTATTTCACAGGCATTAAGCTTTTCATTAAGCACCGTGTTTATTTCAACATCATGAACATGGTTTTCGGTTCTTTTGAGAATATATACATCTCTGAAAATGCCGGAAAGACGGAAAAAGTCCTGGTCTTCAAGATAAGTTCCGTCACACCATTTAACAACGGCTACGGTAAAGCGGTTTATGCCATTTTTTATATAATCGGTTATTTCAAATTCGCTTGTGCTGTGGCTTATCTGCGAATATCCGGCAAAGCAGCCGTTGACATAAAGGTAAAAGCAGGAGCCGACGCCCTCAAAATTCAGATAAAATCTGCCGTCCGTGTCCGAAAGCTCAACATCCCTGAAATAAATGCCGCAAGGATTTTCTTCGGGAACATGGGGCGGGTCTGTGGGGAACGGGTAGCGCAGATTTGAATAAAGCGGCTTGTCGTAGTCGCGCTCAACATAGGTCTGCCAGCAGCGCGGCACGGTGACTGTATCAAGTGCGCAAATGCCGAAATCAGCCTCCTCAAACCCGTCGGGCAGGTCTTCAAAGCTTTTGTTATAAAGAAATTTCCATTCTCCGTTCAGAGAACGGAAAAACGCGCTGTTTTCTCTGCGAAAGGCGAGAGCCGCTTTTTCGCTTTCGTACGGGATATAGTAAGCACGGTGGGGCTCGGTACCCACATGGAGAAACGCAAGTGATTTGTGATATGCGGGATGCTTCATATTCATTTCCTTTCTTTACTAAAAAAGTGCGGACTTACCGCACTAATTAACATTGCCGATTTTTTCCGCGTGTTTTTTTATGGCGTTAAACGCTTCATCGCTTATGTCATGCTCCATTTTGCAGGCATCCTCAATGGCGGTCTGCTCGCTTACGCCCAGCTTCATAAGAAAATCGGACAGCATTGTATGCCGCTCATATATTTTTTCCGCAACCGCCTTTCCCTCATCCGTAAGGAAAAGAGAGCCGTCCGCCTCAACAGAGATATATCCGCCGCTTTTAAGCAGACCCATGGCGCGGCTTACGCTGGGCTTTGAAAAATTCATATATTCGCTCACATCAACGGAGCGCACCGCCTTCAGCCTGCGGGAAAGTATCAAAATGGTTTCCAGATACATTTCGCCCGATTCCTGTAACGCCATAGTACACCTCCGTTAATAAATTGTTATCATATTATATCACAAAGACAAATGATTTTCAACGATTTTTATTCTGAATTTTTTGCCCTTTTTCATTTTGTGTACGCGTTATTCATTTATTAGTGTTGACTTAACGGCATGATTGTGATATATTACAATATAATTGATTTTACAGGTGAATTAATAATTCTTAATTTGCGGTTCACAAAAAAATAATTTTCGGGTGATGAAATGAAAGCATTAAAAAAATTTACGGCATTTGTTATGGCAGCGGCAGTTGCGGTTTCTTTTTCCGCCTGCGGCAATAAAAAAGATCCGTTTGGTGAAGACCAGACAACACAGGCTCAGGTAACAACGCAGTTACCTGAGACAACACAGGCTCCTGAAACAACACAGGCACCTGAAACAACACAGGCACCTGAGACAACACAGGCTCCTGAAACAACACAGGCACCTGAGACAACACAGGCACCTGAGACAACACAGGCTCCTGAAACAACACAGGCACCGGCAACAACGCAGCCACCGGCAACAACGCAGCCTGTTACCCTGAGCGAAGAGGAAGTAAGGCTTAACAACATTGCCGCAATGTGTGCGGCGGTGAACGAGGCAAAGCACACGGCGAATTTTTCCGCAGTGAAAACACAGAAGGTATCATTTGCAATAACGGACTGTTCTGTTTCTTTCATTATGCCTATGGCAAACAAAATAATAGAAAGACTTGCGCATGACAATGTAAAGGAATATAAATTTGTGAACGGTTATTCGGCAAATCCCAAGAAGGGTGAGCCGGATGTAACACCTGCCGAGGCAATTCCGCCGACAAACAAGGATATAGTAATTGACCCTATGGGAATTACTTCTCTGACGGTGACGCAGGAGGGCAACAACACCGTTTATACGGCGATAATCGGTGAAGAGGCTGTAAATATTGAAAATCAGGAGCCGTATTATCACGCCATGGCACTTGATTATCTTGACCTTTCACAGTATGATATAGCACCTGCCGAGCTCACAAAGGCGGATATAACATACCATGAGGCAACGGTAAAGGTGAGCATTGACAATACCACGGGAAAGCTTTCGGGCTTTGAGGAAACAACGCCGATTACAAGCGTCGGCACTGCCAGCCTTCTGGGCGCGTCTGCGGACGGCGTTATCGAAGGCAACCTTTACGAAAGCTGGACATTCAACTGGTAAATTATTTAATTAAATAAATAATATGTATGAAAGGAAGCGGCTTCGGCCGCACGGGAAGAGAAATGGAACCGAAGTATTATGACCTTTGTCCGTCGCAGGACAATATGTACACAATGCTTAAGTACTGCATACATAAGCAGGTTGTACAGATCCCCACATCCTTTGCAATTGACCAAAAGCTTGATTACGGCATTTTGCAGAAGGCGCTGAACATTGAAATAGAGCGAAACGACTGTATGAGAATATGCTTTTTCAAGGATAAGGAAACAAAAAAGGTCAGACAGTATTTTGCAGACAAAAAGGAATATACCGCACAGATTTTAAAATTCACAACGGCAGATGAGCAGGATGCGTTTCTTGCCCGTGATGCACAAAAGCCCGTCAAAATTTTCAAGGGCGAGACCTTCCGTGTATTTTTCTTTGACACCTGCAAGGGCGGCAGCGGTATTTATCTGAACGCAAGCCACCTGATTATGGATGCATCCTCCGTTATGACCTTCTATGCGGATCTTATGAAGGTTTACAGAGCACTTGCCTCCGGTTCCGATATGCCGGAACCGCTTTATCCGTATGAGGAAAGAGTGGAAAAGGATATAGCTTATCTTTCCAATGAAAGCGGCATGACGAAGGACGATAAGTTCTTCCGTGAATATTTTGACCCGGAGAAGCCTCCGTTCTATGCGGGTGTTCACGGTCACGATCTGCTTGACAAGGCACGCAAAAAGAAAAAGGATCCGAATCTGCGTGTTCCCGCCGCATATAATCCCATTAAGGACAAGGCTGAAATGATAACAAGGCATGTCTGCCCCGAGGATGCGGCAAAGATTTTCGATTATTGTCAAAAACATCTCTGCTCACCCGAAAATCTTATTCTGATGGGCTTTCGTACATATGCGTCAAGCGTGAATTACAGAACTGACGATGTTTTTATCACGGTTCTCTGCTCAAGAAGGTCTTCATATAAGGATAAGAGCTCTGGCGGCTGCATGGCGCAGACCATGCAGGTGAGAACCGTTATCGGTGAGGATAAGACCTTTACTCAGGCACTTGCCGAAATCAACCGTGTAAGAACACAGCTTTACCGCCATATAAACTATCCTTATACAAAGGCACTTGCCATGACCAGAGAGGTATATAACTTCAAGCTTGTTGAAGCTCCCGGCTGTATGATGTTCACATGGCTGCCGCTTCCCATTTCCGCCAAGGACACGGAATATGACATTGACTTCAGGGGCTATAACCTCGGCAGATATATTTTCCCGCTTTATGTTTTCTCATTCCCGAATATGAAGGACGGCGGAATCGACTTTATGTATATGTATAAGCCCAGCCTTATCAAGCCGGAGCACATTCACGCCCTGCACGACAAGGGACTTGAGGTTATGCTTAAGGGCGTTGAAAACCCGGATTTGACCGTTGGTGAGCTGCTTGACATTGCGGAAAAATAAAACCATCTGAAAGGAATGGCTTATTATGACAAATGCGGAAAAGAAAGAGCTTGCGAGACTGCGCCATATCGTACACATGAAGGGTCAGCTCGAATGCTTAAGAGACATAATTGACAGAGGTCTTGACATTTACGGCGACAGAATCTGCATGGTTGAAAAAAACAAGGATCAGATTTTGCAGCACACCCTGCCGGAGCTGCACGAAAAGGTTTACGCTCTCGGCACAGCCCTTGTGAATATGGGCTTAAAGGGCAAGCACATTGCCATTGTCGGAGAAAATTCCTTCAACTGGGTTGTGGCTTTTCTTGCTGTTTCCTGCGGCGTGGGTATTGCCGTTCCCATTGACAAGGAATTGAAGGATGAGGAAATCAGCGCGCTTATATCCAAGGGTGACGCGGATGCCATGTTCTGCTCCAAAACATATTATAAAATGGCAAAATACCACCTTGAAAATAATCCGGAATTTAAAGCTGTTGTCAGCATGAATAAAAAATATGACGATGAGAAATTCTATACAATAGACGGGCTCATTGAAAAGGGTAAGCAGCTTATAAAGGACGGAGACAGGAGCTATCTTGACGCAAGACCCGACGCGGATGATGTGGCGGCTATCGTGTTTACCTCGGGAACAACGGGCGCAAACAAGGGTGTTATGCTGTCCCACAGAAATTTCTGCACCAATGTGGACGGTATTATTGATACCATTCCGACGGAGCACTCCTCGTTTGATTTGCTGCCGATGAACCATGTTTTTGAGCTGAGCTGCAACATTTTCACCGCGCTGTATATGAATGCGGTCATTTATGTTAATGACAGCCTTAAAAACATTTTGCAGAACATTCAGCTTTTCAAGCCGGATGCGATGAACGCCGTTCCGCTTGTTTTAGAGGGTATATATAACGGAATATGGGCGGCGGCAGAGCAGAAGGGCGCGGCAAAGGCACTTAAAAAGCTTGTTGAAATCAGCAATAAGCTGCGCAAAAAGGGTATAGACCTTCGTCCCGTGCTTTTCGCAACCATAAGAAAAAATTTCGGTGACAAATTTCCCACGCTTGTTTGCGGCGGCGCACCGTCAAGGGCGGAATATGTTACGGGACTGGGTGATTTGGGCTTCCGCGTATATAACGGCTACGGACTTACGGAATCATCACCCACGGTTACGCTTAATCTTGAAGCCGACAAAGACCCGACCTCTGCGGGATTTGCTTTCCCGAAATCAAAGTTCATTATCCATGAGCCGGATGAAAACGGTATCGGCGAAATATGGATAAAGGGCGACAATGTTACAAAGGGCTATTATAAGGATGATGCCGCAAACGCCGAATCCTTTGAGGATGGCTGGTTCAAGACCGGGGACTACGGCAGAGTGACCGAAAAAGGCGAGCTTTTCGTATCGGGAAGAAAGAAAACGCTTATTATTCTCGGCAACGGAAAAAATATTTTCCCGGAGGATATTGAATTTCATGTCATGGATAATGTATCATATATCCGTGAGGCAGTGGCGTTTGAAGCCGAAAAGGAAATTCTCGGCAGGAAAGACACGGTTATTGCGGTTTATGTTTATGTTGAGCCATCCGATTTCCCCGGCATGAGCGAGGATGAAATAATAAACAAGGTGAAAACGGATATTGCCGACACCAACAGAACACAGCCCTCATATAAAAAGGTTCAGGATGTTGCGGTATCGTTTAAGGAGTTTGAAAAGACCTCCACGAGAAAAGTTGTAAGAAAAATTGTTATTGACAAATATAACGCCGAAAAAGCGCTTATTAAATAAGGAGAATTATTATGCTTGAAAAATTGAGAGAAATCATCTGCGAGTTTGTAAACATCGATCCCAACGATATTACGGAAAACACAAATATCAGAAGTGACCTGGGACTTAATTCCCTTGAGCTTGTTAATCTTGCGGTTGCGATTGAAAACGAATTTGACCTTGAAATTCCCGACCGTGAGGTAGAGGGTATCGAGACCATCGGGGATGTTATCAAGCTTCTTGAAAACTATATGTGAGCAAAATAAAATGAAACAGGGCGGTTAATGCACCGCCCTTGCTTTCGTTTGAAAGGAACAGGAAATGATAAAAGTCAGCAAGCCTGTGAGCACGGTGCCGGAGCACTTTTCCACACCGTTACAGGAAAAGGTTTACAGTATGCTTACCGAACTCGGAATACCGTTTCTGCGC
Organism: Clostridia bacterium; assembly: GCA_024404055.1. Classification (GTDB taxonomy): domain Bacteria; phylum Bacillota; class Clostridia; order Oscillospirales; family Acutalibacteraceae; genus UBA6857. The sequence continues at coordinate 7,626 of JAKSQS010000037.1, forward strand.
GTTGAAAACGACCCTGCCATCACAATGGATGACTGCGAGCAGATAGACCTTACGCTTAAAGTGAAAACGGTGAAAACGCTGTTTCTCACAAACCGTCAGAAAACCGCTTTTTATATTTTCGTCACCCCCGGTGATAAGCCGTTTGTCACCAAAAGCTTTGGCGCGGCGCTGGGTGTGTCAAGGGTTTCCTTTGCACCGGAGGAGCTTATGACGCAGATGATAGGCACTGTACAAGGGGCGTGCACTGTTTACGGCGCAATGCTTGACAGTGAAAACGCGATTCGGGTGGTAATTGATGCGGATGTGCTCAAAAGCGAGTGGTACGGCTGTACAGACGGCACTACCACAGGTTATATGAAGGTTAAAACAGAGGATATACTTGAAAAATACATTCCGTATTCCGGGCATAAAGCGGAAATAATTGAATTATAATTTTACACTCCCGTCAAATCAAATGGCGGGATAAATTTTTCTTCGGCAGAGTCAAGCTGCTGAACGAAGGCGTTTTCAATGCCCAGCTCATCCATGCAGTCAAGAATTTTATTGTATTCCCGTTCGGTAATTCTTCTTTGCAGCTCCGGAAAATTTGTCAGGTCTCCGCATGGCGTATACTGTGCCATAAGGCTTACAGCCGTGCCGGGCAGATTTTCGTTGAGCCATTGAAGAACTGCAATGGAGTTCTTTGTATTTTTAGGCAGGATAAGGTGACGGACGATAAGCCCCTTTTTCATCAATTCCCCGTCGTAAATATCCTGCGGATTCTGCCGGCGCATTTCAAGCAGGGCAGGGGCGGCATATTGAAAATAATCCTCCGCGTTTGAATATTTAAGGCTTTTTTCCGCGCTTACATATTTTAAGTCCGGCAGATAAATGTCAATAAGTCCCTCAAGTGCTTTCAGCGTTTCAACACGCTCATAGCCGCCGCTGTTATAGACAACAGGAACGGGACAGTTGTATTTATATAAAAAATCGGCAAGCTGCAAGGCGTAATGGGTCGGATTTACAAGATTGATGTTGTGAACGCCCTGTTCAATCAGCCGGTCAAAAATTCCGCAAGCTCCTTTTCGCTTATGTCTTTTCCGAAATTTTTGTGACTTATTTCATCATTCTGGCAGAATACACAGCCGAGACTGCACCCGGAAAAGAAAACCGTTCCGCTGCCGTTTGTGCCGGAAATGCACGGCTCCTCCCAATAATGCGGCGCGGCTCTTGCAACCTTAAAGCCGCCGTATGCCTTGCACCTTCCGGCGTGATTATCACGGTCAACCGCACAGCGGCGCGGACACTGTTCACAGAGCATATTATAAAACCTTCTTTCGGCAATGTGCAATAAAAATATATTTGCATTTTGTGCATAAGTGTGATATGATTATATCAATAATAAAGCGAACGGAGAATTATTATGATTCTTGTAATAGATATGGGCAATACCAATATCACCCTCGGCGCGTATGACGGGGAAAGGCTTGTATATGAAGCGCGGCTTGCCACGGCAAGGCAGAGAACGGCTTACCAATACGCGGTGGAGATGATTGATATTTTCCGCCTTAACGGCAGTAACGCATCTGATTATGAGGGCGCGATACTTTGCTCCGTTGTTCCGGAGCTTACGGATATTATAGCAAACGCTGTGAATAAGTCAACCGGGAAAATGCCGGTTATTCTTGACAGCAATACTGATACAGGGCTTGAAATTGCCATTGATACTATTTCCGAGATAGGCAGTGACCTCATTGCCGCCTGTGTCGGCGCAAAGGCAAAATATAAAATGCCGTGCCTGATTTCCGATTTGGGCACGGCGACAAAGATAATTGTGCTCAATGAAAACGGGGCATTCAGGGGGTGCACCATTTCCCCCGGTATGGGAATTTCACTCAGAGCCCTTGCCTCGGAAACCTCACAGCTTCCGAACATCCGCTTTTCGGCTCCGTCGCGCACCATAGGCACCAACACGGTGGAATGTATGCAGTCCGGAATTGTGTTCGGCACTGCCGCCATGCTTGACGGACTGACGGAAAGAATATGCGATGAAATGGGCTACGGTGAATGTACCATGGTAGTTACGGGAGGATACGGCAGGTGCATTGTTACGCAGTGCAGAAAGAAAATGGTTTTTGACGAAAATCTTGTATTGGACGGGCTTGCCATGATTTATTACAGGAATACGGAAAACTGCAATATCTGAAGAAGGGTTACACGGTTATGAACAGGAAAAATCAGCATGATAAAATTCTCTCACTTGCTTTGGGCGGAATATTGACTGCCGTTGTAATTGTTTTGCAGCTTTTTGCTTCCGCCGTTAAATTCGGACCGTTTCAGGTGTCGCTTGTGCTTATGCCGATAGTTATAGGCGCGGCAATGTGCGGCAAGGGGGTCAGCGCGTGGCTCGGCTTTGTTTTCGGCACGGTGGTTTTGTTAAACGGAGATGCCGCCGCTTTTCTTGCGATAAACGCGCCCGGTACGGTTGTTACAGTGCTTGTGAAGGGTACGCTTTGCGCTTTTGCGGCAGGGCTTGTTTATGAGCTTGTCTGCCGTAAAAACAAAACAGTTGCCGTTATGCTTTCGGCTGTCGCGGCTCCCGTTGTAAATACAGGCACTTTTTTAATCGGATGCCGCCTGTTTTTCTTTGAAACGATAAAGCAATGGGCTTCCGGCGCGGGATTTGAAAATCCGGTGATGTATATGTTTGTCGGTCTTGTCGGGCTGAACTTCGTTTTTGAAACGGCACTGAACATTGTTCTGTGTCCCGTTATCGTGAGAATTATCAATGCTTCAAAAACGCGCCATTCACGAAAATAAATTTCATGGTATGAATTGTTGAAAAATAAAAAACGGGGCTGTGATGAAGCTTTTTCATTTCGTCACAACCCCGTTTTTTAAAGAGTTTTTTCAAATTCGCTCATAAACGCCACAAGTCTTTCGACACCCTCAACCGGCATGGCGGTGTGTATGGATGGAGGCATACCGCCGACACTTCTGTGTCCTTTAAGATTTACAAAGCCTGCTTCGGCTGCGGCTGCAACAAATTTTTTGTCCGTTTCTTCGTTTCCCGTGATGAACGGAACATTCATCAGCGAACGGTCTTCCTTTGCGGCAGTGCCTTTGAAAAGTGAGCTTGAATCAAGAAAATCGTAAAGAAGCTTTGCCTTATATTCGTTTTTCTGCTTCATAGCCTCAAGACCGCCGTATTTTTGCAGCCATTCAAGCACAAGCTTGCACATATAAATTGTATAGCAGGGCGGAGTGTTGAACATGGAGCCGTTATCGGCGTGTGTTTTGTAGTCAAGCATGGAGGGGGTAATATCCCTTGCCCTGCCGATAAAATCCTCCCGAATAATTACGACTGTAAGACCGGCGGGGGCGATATTTTTCTGTGCTCCGCCGTAAAGCATGGCAAAGCGGGAAACATCCAGCGGCTCCGAAAGGAAACAGGATGAAATATCGGCTACAAGAGGAACCTTTCCCGTGTCCGGGATTTTTTTATATACCGTGCCGTATATGGTGTTGTTAATGCATATGTAGGCATAGTCCGCATCCTGACGGAAATCCGCTGCGGTGGTTTTCGGTATATAGGAAAAGGTTTTGTCTGCGGAGGAAGCGACAATGCGTGCGTCTCCGTAACGCGCTGCCTCCTTTTGCGCCTTTGAAGCCCATTGACCCGTTACAATGAAATCAGCCTTGCCGCTGCCGTTCATCAGGTTAAGCGGTATTGCGGAAAACTGCGTCCACGCACCGCCCTGCAAAAACAGAACCCTGTAATTGTCGGGAATGTTCATCAGCGAACGGAAAAGAGCCTCCGCCCCGTCGATGATTTGCTGAAATTCCTTTGAACGGTGGGACATTTCCATAACGGACTGTCCCGAGCCCTTATAATCAAGCATTTCAGCTGCCGCTCTGTTCAGCACGGACTCAGGCAGCATGGACGGACCTGCCGAAAAATTATATACTCTGCTCATTTTTAATTCCTCACATAATTTTATTATGTAATTATATTAGCATAATTTGAATGTGTCAATAAAAAATGTAAATTTATGTACAAATTTGACAAAATTATCTAATACCTATTTATTTTTTGTTTATAATGTGTATAATAAAAATGATTAATGAAAAGGAGAGTTGCATATGAATAAAAAAGCAGTTGTATATGTTCGCCACCTTGACGCACCTCATCAGAAAGAAAGTCTCACAAAATTCATGCCGCTGAATGAGAAGCTGAAAAAAGAAGTGAAAACAGCGGTGTATGAGCTTTTTGACGCGGCAGGCGGTGAATCTTTGCTCAAATCAAGCAGAGAGGTATACATAAAGCCCAACGGTATTGACGGACAACCTTATTGCTATACCCGTCCCGAGCTTGTTGAAGCCGCGATAGAATACTGGAACGAGCACGGCGCGAAAAAGGTTTATCTTTTTGAAAATTCAACACAAAGCAATGCAACGCGGCTGGTTTATGCCGTAACGGGATATGACAAGGTTTGCAGGCGCACCGGCGCAACGCCTGTTTATCTCGACGAGGATAAAACGGTTGAATTTGAGTTTAAGGGCAGACCTTCCGTTAAGGATGACCCGAACGGCTATGTGAACACAAAGTTTTTAATGCCGAGATTTGTTGTGAAAAATCTGATTGAAGACAGAGATAAAAATCTTTATATCAGTCTGCCGAAGCTGAAAACCCATTCTATGGCAGGCGTAACCATGGGCGTGAAAAATCAGTGGGCATTTCCGGTTCAGACATCAAGGGGATTTGACCACAATTATAATCTTCACTATAAGCTGATTGATGTATTGGGCTATGTTCGCCCCGATTTTACGATTTTAGAAGGAATTGAGGGAACAATTTACGGTCATTATCCCGTTACTGCGCTTGCGGACAAGGCTGTTCTTCCTCTTAAGGTGCTTGTTGCGGGCAAAAATGTTGTGGCAACGGATATGGTCGGTGCAGGCATTTACGGCTTAACGCTTGAGGATGTGGCGCATTTGAAGCTTGCCGTTGATAAAGGATATTCGGACGGGGTACAAAGTACGGATGATATTGATATTCGCGGCGATATTTCCATGTATGACAGAAAGTATCCGTATGACCTTTATGACTGTTATCCGAAGGATGTTAAGGTGATAAAGGGCAAGGAAAGGTGCTGCAAGCAGGGCTGCCAGAATAATCCTTTGACACTTTTGCAGATACTCTATAACGACCATCAGGGCAAGGGCGGCTGGACGATGGTTATGGGTAAGGGCCATGACCCGAAGGAGATTGATGCCATTCAGGGCAAGGTGCTGATTGTGGGCGACTGTGCAATTAACGAGGTCGGAGACAGGCTTATAAGCCGTCTGGGCAGAAAAAATGTGTATTTAAGCCACAAGTGCAACAGCCTTGCGGATTCCGCTGCGGCAATGTTCCATTTGATGAAGGTCAATCCCATGGTGTTTGTACCGATAAACCCGGTAAAGGCACTTTCGTGCCTTGCGCTTTCAAAGCTTCACGGGTCTAATGCTTTGGTTCCGAATCCGTTTTCAAACATATTTAAAACGGTTTAATACATAATAAATGCGGCTGTGACGAAATGAAACAGAGGCTCTTTTATGCTTTGGTATTCTTGTATCTGAAGAATTTTATTCCACCGGTAGAACCGGTGGTTTTTGTTTGATAAAGCAGACAATAAAGAACCTTCCCTTTCGGCGTATACCGAAAGGGAAGGTTTTCTGTAACAAGTTTTAATCGCCTGTACGACCGAAGAATTCATCAATTCTCAGGAACTCATTAATAGCATCAAAAAGCTTATCGAATATTTCCGATAATTTTTCAAGAACCGAACGGAATATCTTGATAAGGTCTTTCTGTGTCTCAGAGTCGATAAGCTGGGTCTGACCGCTGTACGGGTATTCACCTGTCTGGTTGGATAATTTGCAGGCATCGCAGTCGCAAAGCGATACGCCTTCACCGCATCTGCAGCCGAGGAAGCCTGTACAGGCTTCACAGCAAAAAACAGCTTCGCCGTTTTCACCGCCGTGCTTCTGAACACAGGCAATAACCTTTGAGGTGTACGGGCAGTAAACACAGCATTTGCAATCTGCGTTTTTCAGGCAGCTTTCACAGTGGCAGGTGTAATCTCCCTCGTCGGCAAAAGCAACGCAGGCACAGGTAATTGTCGCCGCAAGCATGAGTACGGCAAGTAAAATTGATATAATCTTTTTCATATGTATATACCTCCGAATTTTTATTCAATCACATTATAGTATATTTTTTACAAACTGTCAATTGAAAACAGCAAATAAATCGTAAATTAAGTAAAAAAAACAAATTGTTAATTTTTACGCAATAAAAATCAAACACCGTATTTTATTTTTATGCGCTCCAGCTTCTGACCGAAGGGCTTTGAAAGCAAAAGAAGAAATATAACATTTGATACCGCATAAATCGCGGTGAAAGGTGCGGCGGTTGCTATGGCGGAAATGAAAAGCGACAGCTTAAAGCCGTTGTTGTACCATACAACCGTCCATATATCCATAAGAAACGAATAAGCAACGGCAGAGATTATACCGTAAACAGACAGGATTATTTTATTTTTTTTCAGAATAAATGAAAGCAGTCCGGCAAAAAAACCTATAAGCCCCCACGAAAGCATCTGAAACGGGGTCCATACGCCCTGTCCGGCAAACAGATTTGACAACACGGCAGAAACACTGCCGGTAAAAAAGCCTGCCTCAGAGCCGAGATACATACCTGATATGACGGCAAACGCCGTGATTGGATTGCCCCCCGGAACAGGGGTGAAAATAAAGCGTCCGGCAACGGCAAGCGCGGTCAGAACGGCGGTTATAACCATACGCCGTGAGCCTGTTTTTTTCTTTTCAAATCCGGCTGAAAAAAGAAGAAGAGCAAGAAGAGAGATGATGACAGCCGCGGCGGAATAGCTTTTTTCTCTGAAAACAAAAGAGGAGCTCACTGTAATGCACGGTATCAGAACGAGCGGAATCGAATATTTTAAAAGCCTTCGGGCTTTGCTGTTTTTTATCACAAGCATATTTTATTTCGCCCTCCCGTTCAAAAGACAAAGACTGACAATGTCTTCATCTGTCAGCGCACCGTCGTAAAAGCCCTTTGTCATTCTGACGGCACTTGTTGTGTAAAAGCTGTTGGTTGAGAAAAATTCGCGCGGAGGCTGAACACAAAGGATATTTCCGCGAAAGAAAAGGGCACAGCGGTCTGCGGCTTTGCAGGCAAATTCCATATCATGCGTTACCGTGACGATGCATACTCCATGTTTTTTCAGCGCGGAAATAATTTCCGATATAATTTGCTTTGTGTTTACATCAAGTCCCTTTGTCGGCTCATCAAGCAGAAGAACACGCGGATTTTGCATCAGCACCTTTGCCAGAGCAACAAGCTGCTGTTCTCCGCCGCTTAAATCATACGGGTGTTTATTGTAAAGTCCGCTTATGTCATACGGAAAAAATGCGGAGCAATCCTTATTTAAAAGCTCCTCCGCCACCGTATTTTTATAAAAAAGCGTCCGAACATCCTGCGGCAGCATGGCAAGCGTGTTTTTATAAAGCCCGTTTCCCTTGTAATCGTTTATTTTTTTGCCGAGTACCCTGATTTTTCCGCAGTACGGACGCCTCAGCCCGGCAACAAGTGACAGTGCGGTTGATTTGCCGGAGCCGTTTGCGCCGAAAATACAAAGCATTTCGCCTGCGTGCGCGCTGAAGCTCAAGTCGAAAACAACATCCGGCGCATCCTTGGAATAACGGAAATATACTCCGCTTACTTCAACTGCTTTTTCACCGGCTTTTTCGGCAGCGTTTTCGGGCAGTGAACGGGTTTCGTTGCGGTAATTGCCGGTTATGAGCTGTCTGCCCTCCCTGACATTCAACGGGCACGGCTGAGCCGAATTGAGCATACGGTGAACTCGGACGGCGCAGGGCAGATATTTTATTATTTCCCCGTCCCGTATTCTTTCGCAGACCTCACGCACTTTTCCGTAATCCGTGATTTTTCCGTTTTGCATAATCATCAGCTTATCGCAGACGGGGATAACATCCTCAAGTCGGTGCTCGGTGATAATCACCGTTACACAAAGCTCTGTATTTATCCGCCTGACCGTTGAAAGAAAGTCTGTGGCGGCAATCGGGTCAAGCTGGGCGGTGGGCTCGTCAAGTATAATCACATCGGGCTGCATAACCATAACCGAGGCAAGATTTAAAAGCTGCTTCTGTCCGCCGGAAAGCTCGTCTGTTTTTTTGTCAAACCATTTTTCAATGCCGAAGTAGCTTGCCATTTCGGCAACCCGTCTGCGTATTTCGTCCTGCGGCAGACCGAGATTTTCCGCGCCGAATGCAAGCTCGTGCCAAACCTTGTCTGTAACAATCTGTTCTCCGGGATCCTGCATAACATAGCCTATACTTTTCGCGGAAAGTACGGGTGAGAGCGTGTCAATATCCGCGCCCCTGTAATAAACCGTTCCGCTTTTTTCTCCGACGGGGCTCAATTCCCTTTTCAGCATTTTCAGCAGTGTGGTTTTGCCGTTTCCCGTGGGTGCGCATATGCACACAAAATCTCCCTCATCCACAGAACAAGAAATTCCGTCGAGTGCCTTTTTT
>JAKSQS010000038.1 GCA_024404055.1 Clostridia bacterium
GCTGTGACGCTCTGTCGTGTTTGTAGCTCTGGCGGTCTGACCGTGTTTGCTGTGGTTTTTATCTGAATTATGGCGCTTTTCACCTGCCGTACGGTTGCGGTTATCGGTAAGTGTTTCAACAATAACGGCAACGCCTGACGGACCGTAGCCCTCATATCTTATTTCTTCATAATGAGCACCGCCGCCTTCGCCGGAGGCTTTTTTGATTATACGCTCAATATTGTCGTTAGGCACATTGTTTGCCTTTGCCTTTGCGATAACATCCTTCAGCTTTGAGTTTACAGCGGGGTCGCCGCTGCCGCCCTCGCGCACCGCGATTGCAATTTCTCTGCCGATTTTGGTAAATACCTTTGCTCTGGCGTTATCGGTCTTTTCCTTTTTGCGCTTGATTGTGCTCCATTTTGAATGTCCTGACATTAGTTAATTCACCATCCGTATATATTTTATAAAATAAATTATTAATGAGAGCCGTTTGTCCGGCTTCAAATACATTGCCGAGCTATTATTTTATCAGATAATACGCTGTTTGTCAACTCATATGTTGACAAGCTCATGCATAGCCGCCTCAAATTCAACGCTGTACCAGTGCTCTTTTATGTCCGGCATGGTTTTTTCAATGCAAAGCACCGTGAAATCCGTTGCCGCCCTTGCCGCCTGCTCAAGACTTCTGCCCTTCATATATGCGCCCGTGAAGGTTGAGGCGTAAACATCGCCCGTGCCGTGCATACTTACATCAATTTTATCTCTGAAATATGTTGTAATTTCGCCTGTTTCACCGTTATATGCCGCAACGCCGAGATGCTTGTCATCATAATGCACGCCGGTAAGAACAACATTTTTCGCGCCGAGAGCCGCAAGACGCATAATAACAGCTTTAACGCTTTGCTCGTCATTTGCTTCAAGCACGGACATATCGCCTAACATATATGCCGCCTCCGTAAAATTCGGAAGAATAACATCCGCCTTTGCGCAGAGCTTTGCCATAGCTGCGGCAAATTCCTCTGTAAAGCCCGTGTAAAGCTTTCCGTTGTCGCCCATAACAGGGTCGATAATTACCTTTGCGCCGGGGAAGCTGTCGATTATATCACCGACATATTTAAGCTGCTCAAACGAGCCTAAATAGCCTGTGTAAATCGAATCGAATTTAAGACCCTCACGAACCCAGTGTTCTTCGATTTTGGGCATTTCGTCCGTCAGGTCACGGAAGGTATAGCCCTTAAAGCCTGCCGTATGGGTTGAAAGAACGGCGGTCGGGAGAACGGCGCATTCATTTCCCATAGCGGAAATTATGGGCAGAGCAACCGTCAGCGAGCATTTTCCGACACAGGAAATATCGTGTATTGCAAGACATCTTTTTATCATTTTTGTTTTTCACCTTTCATTTTTTTATTTTTTAATAGGCAATGCCTTTCTTATCGAGATATTCTTCAAGGCAGAGGCTTGTGCCGTGCATTTCCGTTGCGGCGGTTTTGCCGACATATCGCCAGTGCCACGGTTCGCACACAACGCCTGTTATATTGCTTTTACCCTCCGGGTATCGCTGTATAAAGCCGTAGTTGTGCGCATGGGCGTGCAGCCATCTGTAAGCGGCGGTGTTGTCAAAATCGTAATCCGTGCCGTTTATATCCACTGCAAGACCGAGATTATGCTCGCTTCCGCCGGGAGCCATAATCACCTCAACCGTTTTTTCTATTGCCTGGCTTTTGCTGTAGCCGTATGATTGCCACAGGCTGATGCGGTTAAGGTAATTACGCTTCTGACCGGAGTAGTAACGGAACGCGGAATAAGGAGCAAGGGTTATACCGTCCTTTTTTGCGTCATAATACATTTTTTCATAGTACGGCGCAACGCGGCTGTCAAGCTCCTGATCATAGTAAATCGACGGAAGTATGCTTTTAAGGGACGGCATATAATCTTCTTTCACTCTTCTTGTGCGGTTCACAACAATGAGATACCATTTTTCGCTGTTTTTCGGCTCAATAACGGCATATTTTTCGCCGTTCATATCCGTCGCGTATTTTCCCTTGACCTTCACGGTGCAATTTGCCTTGTATTTCACATCCTTATAGGTGAAATATCCGGTTATGACCGATGTGCCGGCGTTCATGGCGTATATTTTGCCGTTTTTCACTGTCGCGGCATTTTTGTTTGATGAAGACCATTTTACCGTAACCTTTGACGGGTATGTTGTGCTTTTGAGCGTTAAAACGGTGCCGACATTCATTGTGACGGCAGATTTGTTCAGCGTTATTTTTACCGCCTTTTTTACCTTAATGCCGACTCTTTGAGAAAAAACGGAATAATGCCGTTTGCCGTCGGAGGTCTTTATATATGACTTCACCTTGAAATAGTATTTCTGCCCGTTAACAAGCTTCTTTTTTGTGTATGTATTTTCGGCAGTCATTTTGATTTTTTTATATTCTCCGTTCGCCGTATCGGACATATAAACTGCATAGCCCGTTGCACCGCGGGATTTTTTCCATTTCAGCTTTACAAGGGAATCGTCCGTTACGGCGGAGGTTATTTCGGTTTTCTGCGATCTGATTTCAAAGGTCAGCGATTTTGTGCCCGCATATTTATTTTTGAATTTTACGGTGATTGTGTATTTGCCGGGCATTTTTATGTTTTTCGGATAGGAAACGGTATAGTTGTCTGTGCTGATTTTTTTTCCTTTTGAATCCTTCACGCTGACAGCGGGCTTTCTGCTTTCACCGCTGTAAATGACCACGGGGTACGGCAGACTTGCCTTTGCGGCGTATATCGTTTTCGTTTTCAGCACCTTGCCGCATTTTTTGCATTTGGTTGTCTGCTTCCCGTTCTTTTTGGTGGTAGCAGGCACGGTGCTGACAACGGGAGTGTGTTCTGTCTGGGTATTCGCGGCTGACGAGAATGTAAACGCGCATATCAGCACGAAAAAAGTCATAATACAATATATAATGGCTCTGACTGATTTTTTTGCCATAATAATCATCCTTTTCATTGCATATTGCCTCATCCTTATTATAACACGGATAAAAGAAAAAATCACCTGTTATAATTATTTTTAAAAATTTTTTTGCTTTTTTGCGTGCCGTCATATATTTACCTGTATCCCACATATACATTGATGAACCAAACAGGCTTACGGGGGTGTTTTTTTGAGAGACGACACAGAGAAAAGAGCGGTGGAGCTCGGAAGATACATAGTGAGAAACGCTTCCACTGTCAGGAGTGCGGCGAAAATGTATGATGTGAGCAAATCCACGGTTTTCACCGATGTATCAAAAAGACTGGAAAGGATCGATTACGACCTTTACCTTGAGGTGAAAAGCGTGCTTGAGCTGAACAAGGCACAGCGGCACATCAGGGGCGGGGAGGCAACGAGAGAAAAATACCGTGAGCTCAAAAAATAAAAAGTATGGATTCCTCCATACTCCTTATTTGTCATTTGGCTTTTGAAGAGCTCAGCCTTCTTCTTTCATCTCTGCGAACCACGCACCGCAACATACTGCGCGGCCTTCTGTCGGCTGGAAGGGAACCTTTGCTTCGCCGCCGCAGCCTGCGCAGGTAGCGGTGAAATATTCACGCTCGCTCTTTGCGGCATTCTTGCGTGCCATACGGCATTCCTTGCAGCGCTGGGGCTCATTCTGTAAACCTTTTTCCGCATAGAATTCCTGTTCACCCGCGGAGAAGATGAATTCCTTGCCGCAGTCCTTGCAAATGAGAGTTTTGTCTTCGTACATTGTTTTTAACCTCGCTTGATAGTTTTAAAATTAACGCTTAAACGCGTTGTTTAACAAATTGACCGCAGCTTACGCCTTATACGCTGCATGGCGTTGTCAACTGCCTTTTCGTCAGATGACAGCTTTTTGCCTATATCGGCATATTTATATCCCAAAAGGAACAGGGATATAACGCTGTATTCAAATTCCGAAAGCTGACTGTTTATTATCTGAGATATTTTATCTGCCGTGCAGCCCGTAATGACATATTCCTCGGGGTCAGGCAGCTCGTCTGCCTTGTCGTTCAGCTCATCAAGCGGGAGAATAACACTATCCGGGACTAAACGCTTTGCGCGCATTGCGTTTGCAACCGAAGCAAGACGGTTGTTCATGCAAACATTCGCATATGTGGAGAAGCACGCCTTTCTGTCCTCGCTGTAGCTGTAAATTGCAGACAGCAGACCGGTCATTGCCTCCTGTGTGAGGTCGTCAACATCGTGCAGGGGAACATATTCGTTTATTTTTTTTGCTTTAACAGAAGCCAACGGAAAATACCTTTCTATCAGCGCGTCGGCTGCTTTTTCATCCCCTGATTTTATAAGGGAAACAAGCTGCTCGTCTGTAAACGAATCGAAAAACGCTGCGGACATTGAATTTCCTCCGTAAAATAACATTACTAATATACCTTGTCGATTTTCTTTTGTCAATAAAAAAAGACAATTTGACGAATAAATTCGATTATTTTGTTTCTTTGCATAAAGAAATAAGCTTTAAATTGTGCAAAATTCCTTGTCTTATAGTTAAATTCTATATAATTGTACCGCCGCCGATAAGAAGCTCACCGTCATACATAACGAGACTTTGCCCGGGAGCCGCCGCTCTGACGGGCTCGTCAAACTCAACGCGTATGCGGTCTTCGTCCGTCTGCGTCAGGGTTGCCCACTGCTCCTTCTGGTTGTAGCGTGTCCGGGCTTTTACGCGTAAGGAGCCGTCAACACGGCTGAACGGGATAAAATTTATGTCATTTGCTTCAACGACCCTGCGGTAAAGCTCCGGTCCGTCGCAAAGAATTACGCGGTTGCTTTCGGTATCCTTTTTTAATACAAACATGGGGTGGGGCAGGGCGAGACCCAGCCCTTTTCTCTGTCCCACGGTGTAGCATATGATACCCTTGTGCTCTCCGAGAACCGCGCCGCTTGTGTGCACAAACTGTCCGTGCTCCCGTTTTTTTCCCGTGAACCGTTCAATAAAGGATGGATAATCCCCGTCCGGAACAAAGCATATGTCCTGACTGTCCTTTTTTTGCGCGTTGGGAAAGGACAGGCTGTCGGCAATTTCGCGCACCTCTTTTTTTGTCATGGTGCCGAGGGGAAAAAGCGTTTTTGAAAGTATGCTCTGATTAAGCCCGTACAGCACATAGCTCTGGTCCTTTGTGCCGTCGCTTGCTTTATACAGCAGATACCGTCCGCTGCCCGCGTCGTATTCAATGCGTGCATAATGTCCGGTTGCTATTTTATCAAAGCCTTTTTCATCGGCTATGCGGCATATCACGGGAAATTTGACGCGGCGGTTGCATTCCACACACGGATTAGGCGTACAGCCGGCTTCATAGGTTTTTACAAATCGGCTGATAACCTCGTTTTTAAAAAGCTCTTTGCTTTCATATGAAATAAAAGGGATTGACAGCAGCTCTGCCACGGCTTTTGCCGCTGCGCTCTCTTTTTCGCTGCCGCAGCCGTCCCCGTCAAAAAGCCGCAGGTTTATTCCCGCCGTTTCATAACCGGCGTTCATAAGCATATGTGCCGTAACGGCACTGTCAACGCCGCCGCTCATTGCGGCAAGAGCCTTCGGCATACGCAATCCCCCTTGTTACAGTGCTTTTTCAAGCTGTGCTTTTATTGCTTTTATAAATTCCTCACTGCTTAAGGCGACAGCCTTTGCCTCGCCCTCCCACAGACCGACAAGGTCCTTGGTCATAAGACCCGATTCCACTGTGTCAATGCAGGCTTTTTCAAGCTTTTCGGCAAAGGCGGTAAGCTTTTCGTTTCCGTCAAGCTCTCCGCGCTTTTTCAGTGCGCCCGTCCATGCGAAAACGGTTGCTATCGGGTTTGTGGAGGTCGTTTCGCCCTTGAGATAGCGGTAATAATGCCTTGTTACAGTGCCGTGCGCCGCCTCATATTCATAATTTCCGTCCGGGCTGACGAGAACGCTTGTCATCATCGCAAGTGAGCCGAACGCGGTTGACACCATATCGCTCATAACATCGCCGTCATAATTCTTGCACGCCCAGATATATCCGCCCTCGGAACGAATAACCCTTGCCACAGCGTCGTCAATAAGTGTGTAGAAATAGGTGATGCCGTTCTTCTCAAAATCTTCCTTATATTCTTTTTCAAAAATATCCTGAAAAATCAGCTTAAAGGTCTGGTCATATTTTTTGGAAATGGTGTCTTTTGCGCTGAACCATAAATCCTGCTTTGTTGAAAGCGCGTATTTAAAGCAGGAATGGGCAAAGGATTTAATGGAGCTGTCCTTATTGAACATACCCTGAAGCACACCCGGGCACTCATAGTCGTAAACCGTTTCACGCGTTTCTTTTCCGTCTCTGTCTGTAAAAACAAGCTCTGCCTTTCCCTCGGGAACGCGCATTTCCGTTGCCTTATATACATCGCCGTATGCATGACGGGCAATGGTAATGGGCTTTTTCCAGTTTTTTACAACAGGGCTTATGCCGTTTACAAGAATGGGGGCGCGGAAAACAGTGCCGTCAAGTATAGCCCTGATGGTTCCGTTCGGGCTTTTCCACATCTGTTTAAGGTTATATTCCTCCACGCGCTGTGCGTTCGGGGTTATCGTTGCGCATTTAACACCCACGCGGTATTTTTTGATAGCCTCCGCCGCCTCAACGCTCACGCGGTCATCCGTTTCGTCGCGGTGCTTGAGTCCGAGGTCGTAATATTCGGTGTTGAGCTCTATATAAGGCGCAAGCAGCTCATCCTTTATCATTTTCCACAGGATTCGCGTCATTTCGTCGCCGTCCATTTCGACGATGGTGTTCATTTTGATTTTTTCCATTTTCATTTCCTCACTTGTTTGATTTTGCCCTGTAATAATTCATCAGACAGCCGTCAAGAATAATTTCCTTTTCATCGTCTGTCAGACCCTTTACATAAAGAACTATATCCTTCACACCGTCTTTGCAGACAACCTTTGCCGGGAATACCTCTTCTCCGGCGGCAATTTTTTCTCTTATGCCCTCCACGAAAACATAATCTCCGTTTTCATAGTCAAATGCGGTTTCTTTATCAATCGTGAACGGGAGAATGCCCCAGTTTATGCAGTTGGAGCGGTATCTCTTTGTCGCAAATTCATAGCAGATGTTGCCGAAGCCGCCGAGAACCTTCTGACAGGAAGCCGCCTGCTCGCTTGCTGAGCCGTCACCGGGCTTATTGGCGAAAACGCATGAGCCGAACTGCGTGTTATTATATGCATTCGCTTTTCCGAGCGCGGAAAGCACGGACAGAATTTCTTCGCTTTCACCGCCGCTTCTGCGTTTAAGCTCCTCAGCCGACACCGCCTTGGAACGGGAAACATACATCGGCTCGCGCCTGCTTAACGCAAACTCGGAAAGCTTTAAGGGATTGGAGCGGTAAGAGGAGGTTTCGCCTGACGGAATAAGCTCGTCCGTTGTTGTTACCTCATCGTGAATAACTGCCGCAAGCTTTAACAGCAGGTTGTCCGCAAGCTCATACATCCTCGGCCAGTCCGTGATGTTGGGACCGAATTTGAGCTGCGCATCCTTTTCGGGCTTTGAAAAGCCCTTGTATATTCCCTTTTCATATGCCGTGCCGTCAAATTCATAGCTGTATTTATTTTCCTCATATTCAATATCCGTTGCCGCGGTGAGAACGCCGCCGTTTGCCGCGGTTGCCGCGATTGAGCGCGCATCCATAAGCGCAACAGATGAAAGCTGACCGTCGGAGGGCTTGCTGCCTTCTCTGTTGGGGAAGTTTCTCGTTGTGTGACGGATGGAAAGGGCATTGTTTGCCGGAACATCGCCTGCGCCGAAGCACGGACCGCAGAAGCAGGGCTTGAACACTGCGCCGGACGCAAGAAGCTTTTGCTGAACTCCGTTTGAAATAAGTGCCATATTTACGGGGACGCTTGACGGATAAACGGAAAGTGAGAAATATCCGCTGCCGCAGCTTCCCGTGCCGAGAATGTCAGCCGCGGCGCAGATGTTGTCAAACATACCGCCTGCGCAGCCTGCGATAACGCCCTGGTCAATGTGTACCCTGCCGTCACGCACCTTGTCGGTCAGGTGAAGTGATACCTTGCTGCCGAACTGCTTTTCGGCAGACTTTTCAACCGTGCGCAGAATATCCGCCGCGTTTTCATTAAATTCATGCACCGTGTACGCATTTGACGGGTGGAAGGGGAGTGCAATCATGCTTTCAACGGTTGAAAGGTCAATTTCAACCATGCTGTCATAATACGCGACAGGGGCAGGGGACAGCTTTTTGTAATCCTCCGGTCTGCCATGTGTTTTGTAAAACGCTTCAACCGTTTCGTCGGTTTCCCAAATGGAGCTTAAGCACGCGGTTTCCGTTGTCATAACATCAATGCCGATACGAAAATCCATGGAAAGTGTGCTTACGCCGGGACCGACAAATTCAAGCACCTTGTTTTTTACGGCTCCGTCACCGAAAACCGCGCCGCAAAGAGCAATTGCGACATCGTGCGGACCTACGCCCTTTTTCGGCTTCCCCGTCAGATAAACAAGAACCGTCTGCGGAGCCTTAACATCATATGTATTGCACAGAAGCTGCTTGACAAGCTCGGGGCCGCCCTCACCGAAGCCCATTGTGCCCATTGCGCCGTAACGGGTGTGGCTGTCACTTCCGAGAAGCATTTTGCCGCAGCCTGTCAGTGCCTCACGCGCATACTGATGTATAACTGCCATGTTGGCGGGAACATAAATTCCGCCGTATTTTTTCGCCGCGCTTAAGCCGAAAACATGGTCGTCCTCGTTTATCGTGCCGCCGACGGCGCAAAGGCTGTTGTGGCAGTTGGTCAGCGCGTACGGAATCGGGAACTGCTCAAGTCCGCTCGCTCTTGCGGTCTGTATAATGCCGACATAGGTTATGTCGTGGGAAATCAGGGCATCGAATTTGATTTTCAGTGCGTCATCATCGCCCGTGTTGTGGCTTGAAAGCACGGAATATGCTATCGTGCCTTTTTTTGCTTCCTTCTCAGTGCAGTCTGCGCCGAGAGAGGCAAGAAGCTGTTTGTCCGCTGCCTTAACGGGCTTTCCGTTTACAAGATATACGCCGTCTTTATATACATTTACCATTTTTTATTCTCACTTTCTTTTGTAAAGTTCGTTTATCTGCTTAAAATATTCCGTGTCAAGCCTTTCAATGGCATCGTCTCCGGCTCTGAACAGCCAGTTGCTGCCCACTGTGCCGGGGGTGTTCATCCTCGCGTCCGAGCCGAAGCCGCACATATCCTGAAACGCGATAATCGCTGTGGCGGCACTGCTTTTCCATACCGCCTCCGTTATGGCGCGGCATGACGCGCTGTGCCAGCCGCCCTCGCTCCAGTTTCCGGAAAAGCCGCAGTAGCGAAGAGCAAATTCGCGCTGCGCGGGACTTGCCTCCCAAAGCCAGCCGAGGATTGTGTTGTTGTCATGCGTACCGACATAGGCAACGGTATTTTTGGAATAGTTGTGGGGAAGGTGTGTGCTGTCACTGCCGGGGTCAAAGCCGAACTGTATGACCCTCATGCCGGGGAACGCCGTATCCTCCAGAAGCTGTACCACATCCTCACCGAAAATGCCCAAATCCTCCGCAATGATGTCGGCACCGGGAATTTTTTCTTTCACAAGGGAGAAAAGCTCCATGCCGGGTCCCTTTTTCCATTTGCCGTTTTTAGCCGTGTCGCTGTCCGCCGGGACTGCCCAGTATGAAGCGAAGGCGCGAAAATGGTCAATTCTCACCCTGTCATACATGGAAAGGGCGTGGGAAATGCGGCTTATCCACCATGCATAACCGCTTTTTCTCATTTCGTCCCAGTTGTAAAGGGGATTTCCCCAAAGCTGACCGTCCTTTGAAAAATAATCCGGCGGAACGCCCGCGACCTCTTTAGGCAGCAGGGACTCCGTATTTATTTCAAAAAGCTGCGGTGCGCTCCATACATCAACGCTGTCGCGGTTGACATATATGGGCATATCACCGATGAATTTAACGCCGAGGGAGTTTGCGTATTGCTTTAATGCCGTCCACTGTGTGAAAAATTCATACTGAACAAAAAGCCAGAAATCCGCCTCTTCCTTCAGCTCGTCATAATTATCAAGCGCGTTTTCGTATACAGCGTATTTTTTATCCCACAGCCACCATACCCGGTTTTCCTGCTTTGCCTTGCAGGACATAAACAGGGCGTAATCACGCGCCCATTTGTTTTCGCAAGCGAATGTTTCGATATTCCTTTTCAGCTCTTCTCCGACCCGTGAATATGCCTTTCTTAAAAGAGCCAGCCTTTTTTCAAGCGCAAACGGAAAATCAGCCGTGTAAACCGTGCCGGGATAACGGTTTTCGTTTACCTCCTGCGCGGTTACAAGCCCCTGCTTTTCAAGCGAAGCAGGGTCAATAAACACATAGTTTCCGGCAAACGCGCTTGCCGAGCAGTAGGGCGAATTTTCGTTGTCAACAGGGCAAAGGGGCAGAACCTGCCACCATGTAAAGCCCATATCCGATATTTTTTTCGCAAACTGCCTTGCCTGTTCTCCCATAACGCCGATGCCGAACGGCCCGTTGAGTGAGGAAATGTGCAGCAGCACGCCTGAGCTTCTTTTGTAATTCATATCATCCGATACAGCATAAAGTGCCGTATATCTCCTTTTTCAGTATGTATTATTGCGGTCTTTTCATAGCCTCTTCAATTCTGTACTGCCAGCGCATTACCTTAATACTGTCATACTGTGCAGGAACGGAAAGCGCGGTAAGCATTGCTTTAAGACCCTTTGCTGCATAGCCTGCAAGAGGACCTATGAGCTTGCGCGACAATATCAGCTTTCTGATTTTGTCAATCCATTGCGCCGGTGAAAGCCATAAGCCTCTGCCGCTTGTTACGGCATATATTTCACCGTCGCTGACAATGCCGGACTCCATAAACCGGCGCAGCTCACTGTTGTCACAGGCAAGCAGTCCGCGCTTGCACCAGTCAAGCAGACAGCATACTGCACCGATTTTTCTGTAATACTCCGCCTGATATTTCCAAAGCGTTTCAATGCTTACGGAGTCGTCACCGATAATTGTGTCTGCAAGCATCTGTCCGGCGCGTATGGAATTTGCAATGCCGTTGCCCATAATCGGAATCGTCAT
The DNA here is from genome assembly GCA_024404055.1 of Clostridia bacterium. Classification (GTDB taxonomy): domain Bacteria; phylum Bacillota; class Clostridia; order Oscillospirales; family Acutalibacteraceae; genus UBA6857. The sequence continues at coordinate 11,084 of JAKSQS010000038.1, forward strand.
AAACGCGGCATCGCCTATGGCTGTGTAGCCCGGGAAAACAAACACGGAAAGGGGACTTCTGACGGGAATTGAGGCGTATGCGCTCCTGCCGTCCTTCAGCTCGCCGATAATCGGGTTTTCACTCACAAGAGAGCCGAAAAGCTCTTTAAAGTCATCGGCGTTCAGCTCGCCTATCATGCCGCAAAGCACATTCAGCTCACCCGACGGCTCCACTCCGCACCATGAAATGCTGTTTTTACCTTTATATTTTAAATGCATTTTGAATTTTTCATCATCGGGAAGAACGGGAAAATCCGGTGTCTGTGAATAGATGCCCCTGTATACATTGAAAACATCCTCTTTTTCGGGTATCGGCGTCATATGCGCTCTTGTCGGAAGAGAAGCGCGGAATTTTGAAAAAACGCCGCTTGAATCTATAACAAGGTCTGAAAATATTTCATTTCCGTCAACGACAACACCCTTTACGCGGTCTTTGTCGCAGATGAGCGAGGTGACGGCTGTGTCAAAATGTATTTTTGCGCCGCCTTCCTCTGCCGCCTTCACAAGCTGTGAAGAAAAGCTCCGCCTGTTAACTGACCAGTCCATGCCGTCCTCGGGACAGCGCAGATAGAGCTTTTTTTCGGAAAACGGGGCGATAAACGAAACGGGGAAGCCCTTAAAGCTGTCCACAGGTACATCAAGGTCCAAATCTGTGAAAAGCTTTGTTTCAACTCCGTCAAACCAGTTTATGCCGAGAGCGTCACGGCTGTTTTTTTCGTATACCGTTACATCCATTCCGCGGCAGGCAAGCACAGCCGCCGCACGCAGACCGCCCTGACCTGCTCCTATTACTGTTATTTTCATAATATTCCACCTGTTTTAATTTTTATTCATCAAGCATCCTGCTTAAAATTTCTGCCGTGTACTGAATGATTGACAGGCACGGACGGGTTTTGTAATATTCCTCCGTCCTTTCAGCCGGAGCACCTCCGGTATCTGTTTCTCCAAGCAAATCGCGGCATATCAGTGTCGGATATTTTTTCTTAAATTCGGCACAGAGCCGCTGAACCTTTTCATAAACAAAAAGCTTGTCCGCTCCGCCCTCTTCTCCACTGCCGTATTCAAGACCGAGAACAGCCGCCGCAGCGGTTACGGCTCCGCAAACCTCTCTCATTCTGCCGACACCGCCGCCGAGACCTATGGACATTTTCAGTGCCTGCGCCTCGTCAATTCCGTATCTTCCTGCAAATGCCGCAAACAATGACTCACTGCAATTACAGCCCGTCATAAAAAGCTCTCCGGCTCTTTTAACATAATCCGTTTCCATATTTATAATAATACGGGCGGCATTGCCGCCCGCCTGTCCTTTTCTTTATTTTCAGATATTTACATCTACAAACTGTGCGTCTTCAATTTCGTTGAGAATCTGCTGCATACTGACTTCATACGCGGTCTTGCCCGCCTGCACACAAGCCTCGTTTTTTTCGGCACCGCACAGCATGGCAAAGGCTTCGCCCACATATCTTGCAAGGTCGCCGCCTTTTTTTATCGCAAGATAATAAAATGTGAAGGCTGTGGAGTCGGAAATTATTTTATAAAATTCATTGTCGTGCTTGCGCAGATAGTCATAAAGCGCGTTTGACGCGGTGTTTGCCAGAAGCTCCGGCAGATAAATGCGCATTGCCGCCTCCGCCGAGAAAACCATGAGCACTTTTATCTGTATCAGATTTTCTCTGGTGAGAAATTCCCTGCCGATGCGCTCGGAAAAATCTATTGAAAGCTTGTCGCTTTCCGCAGACGGGTTGAGTGTTGCGAAAAGTCTGCCGAGCTGTCTGGCTTTTTCCATATTGCCGTTTGTACGCTGTGTATTGACGGTCTGAAGGACACTTGCAAGCTCCGGCTGCGCCGTCAGCTCACTTTTCGGCTTATAAATTTTAACATCATTATCCATCAGACATTCACCTCTGCTTTATATTTATTATGTATTTATTTTACTGCCGCTTCCTGTTGCGCCGCAAGCCTTTTCTGCTGTCTGCGAAGCTTGGCTTTATAGCTGATAAGCGCGTCAAGCATATCCTGCTCAACTCCGTAATCACCTATGCGAATGGGCTTTGCGTTATACGCACCGTGAAAGTCTGTGCCGCCGGTGACAAGAAGCTTGTGCTTTTTCGCAATTTCAATCAGCCTTTTCTGCTGCTCCGGCGTGTTTTCCGGATGCCATACCTCTACTCCGTCAAGACCGAGAGGAATAAGCTCCTCAAGCAGCTCGAAATTATCGTAAAAGCCCGGGTGAGCAAGCACCGCGATGCCGCCTGCCTCATGTATATCGTTTATAATCTGCGCAGGCTCCGGGTATGTGGCGGGAGTGAGCACATTGTCAGGTGAATCCTTTGAAAACAGCCTGTCGTAAAGCTCACCGTAAATTGTGGTGGTGTATCCGCTTTCAAGCAATGCCTGCATGATGTGCTGCTTGAAAATATTAGTTGAGCCGGACGCGCATTTTATGACAAATTCCGGCGTTATGGGATATTTCTGCGCGGTTTTGAGAAGCATAAACTGTGACGCCCTTTTTCTCGCCTGAGAATTGCGGCGGCAAAGTCCCTCAAGTCTGTCGGGTTTTTCGGGAAGATAGCAGAGAATATGTGCTTTTGTCCCTCTTTTGGAATCGGTTGCGGAAATTTCCACACCCGGAATAACCGTAACTCCGTAACGCTCCCCGATAATTTTTCCTCTGACCGTACCTGCAAGGCTGTCATGGTCAGTTATGGCAATTGTGCTTATGCCGCTTTTTTTTGCAAGGATGACGATGTCGTCAATTCCGAGCGTGCCGTCTGACAACCTTGTATGGCAATGTAAATCTGCTGTCAAAACCAATACCTCTCTTTGTAATTCTTGCCGGTGATGAAAAAAGGCTGAAATCCCCTTATGATAACCGTTCAAACTATTATATAACGGGGAAAAAATATTTTCAAGTAGAAAAAAATCTTTTTTTTAAAATAATTATATTTTTTTTAAATAAAACTAAGGCTTATGAATAAAGTATTGCTTAAAAAAAGTGTTTTAAACATTTCAAGCCCGTTTGAATGATGACCAATCATTGTCAAACATGACTTTTCTGTCATAAAATGAACTGTGCCGGAAATAATCTATATGGGTTTTATGACCCGCACGGCGCTTTCGCAGGTGTTTTGCAGGCAGCGTTTTACGCTCGAGGGGAGTCTGCAAGAGGCTGAGGTCACATCTGCTTCAGATAACGGGGCTGCCGCGTCCGGCAAAAAAGCCGCGCTTTTCATGCTGAATACGGCGTCCCGTGAAAAAATTTTTGTGAACGCTTGCTTTAGCGGCGTTTATCTGCTATAATTATCAGGAATTAAAAAACGGAGGTAACAGCCATGAAAAATGTAAAAAAACTGATTGCCGTTATTCTTACCATGCTTATGATTTTTACCGCGGTGAGCATTTTGAGTAACTGCGTCGCTTCCGAGCCGGAAACCGTCGAGGAAACACACACGCTGATTTTTGAAAAGAATGTGGGAAATATTGACCTTGGTATTGACGGCTTTGCAATAACGGAAATGTACGGGCAAATCATCAACTGGTTAAGGGTGCTTGTGGACAATATCATCAATTACATAGAAAGAATGGTTCACATCAAGAATTTCTGATTTTCAAAAAAAACGGGGGTGCGCGGCATCCTCTATTTTTTTGAGTTAAATTCGGATAAAAATATGGAAAAGCCGCAAATAATATGATATAATAACAAAAAATCAAAAGGAGAATTTATTATGCCGTTTATCAACACAAAGGTGAGCTGTGCGCTTACAGAGGAAAAGGAAGAAAAAATCAAAAAGAGACTCGGAGAGGCAATTACTCTTATCGGCAAAAGCG
>JAKSQS010000039.1 GCA_024404055.1 Clostridia bacterium
CCCGTAAGCTCAGACCGCCTTTCAGGCGCAAGCTCCGGCACGGAAAGCAGTATCAGAAGAATATTTATGCTCGTCAGAGGAGTTCTTAACTGATGTGAAATATCGGCAAGCGAATCGGAAAGCTTTATTTTTTCCGCTTTCAGCCTGTCATTTTGCTCCTTATATTTTATCAACAGCTTTTGCAGCTCATTTTCAAGCACGGCAAGCTCGCCCTCGCAAAAGCCGCTTATGTCAAAAATACCGTCTGTATGCAGTGCGGCATCCACACGGGTACTCAAATCCGCAATTCTTTTATACCGTATGCAGGTTACGGCAAACCACGCGCACAGGAAAACAGCACTGCATATCAGTGCTGTCACAAAGCATTTTCCGTCCCACACGGCACCGGCGGCGCATAAACCGGCACACACTGCCGACAAAATGAGCAGTTCTTTTTTCACCTCGGGATTTTTCAGCATATCATCACTCTCCGAATTTGTAGCCTATACCTCTGACGGTGCGTATTATCTGCGGATTCTGTGCGTCATCCTCAATTTTTTCGCGCAGACGCTTTATATAAACCGTCAGTGTGTTGTCGTTTACAAAATCGCCGCCCACATCCCATATTTCACAAAGCAGACGGCTTCTTGTCAGCACCGTGCCGGGATTATTGAGAAAAACAAGCAGCAGCTTATATTCGAGAGCGGACAGAAACAAAGTTTTCCCGTTTTTCGTCACCGTTCCCTTGACCGCGTCCACGCTCACATCACCTGCGCAAAGGGTTTGCTGTGCCTTTCCGTAACGCCTTAAAACCGATTTTATTCTTGAAATCAGCTCCAGCGGACGGTACGGCTTTTCAATATAATCATCGCCGCCCATATCAAGCCCCGTCACCGCACTGTATTCATCGGTACAGGCGGTCAGAAAAATCACGTGAATATCGCCCTCTTGCTTTGCCGCCCTGCAAACAGTAAACCCGTTTCCGTCAGGCAAAAGCACATCAATAAGCAGTATATCAAAGTATGCGTTTTCAAGTGCGTCAAGCGCGGCGGACTGTGTTGCCGCCTGCGTAACCGAAAAACCGTGCATATTGAGCAGCTGAGAAAGGCTTTCGGATATTTTAACATCATCCTCAACGAGAAGAATTTCATTCATTCAAACTCCCCCTTGTTTTCTATTATATATCAGCAGGGTCTCTTATTCAATAAAAATGACCGAAATGTAATAATCACAGGAAAATTCTGTTGTGTTGACAAAGGAAATTTTTTGAGTTAAACTGTATTTATAAGCCAACGGCGGATAAACTATAAAACGAGGTGTAATGTATGGTATACGCTGTAATCGCAGCAGGCGGAGTAGGAACCAGGATGGGAAGCTCGGAAAAACCGAAGCAGTACCTTAAAATAAATGATAAGCCCATTATCGTTCACACGGTTGAAAAATTCTTTGTAAATGACAGCTTCAAAAGAATAATCGTACTGTGCCCCGACCAGTGGATAAATTATACAAGGGACATTTTTGCAAAATATCTGCCGCAAAGCGAACGGGTAAATGTTATCAAAGGCGGAGACACAAGAAACGAAACCATTATGAGAGCCATTGATTTCATTGAAGAAAACGATGGGCTTGACGATGGTACCGTCATCGTGACGCATGACGCGGTAAGACCGTTTGTAACGGCAAGAATAATTGACGAAAATATTGAAGCGGCAATAAAATACGGCGCAACCGACACAGTGGTTCCCGCAACGGACACCATTGTCGAAAGCGCCGACAAAAAAACAATAAGCAATATACCCGACCGCAGTAAGCTGTATCAGGGTCAGACGCCGCAGTCGTTTAAAGCAAAGCTGTTGAAGCAGCTTTATTACAGTTTGACAGAGGATGAAAAAAACATACTGACCGACGCGTGCAAGATTTTCAGCATGAAGGGACATGAGGTTTATCTTGTTGACGGCGAGGTTCACAACATTAAAATCACATATCCTTACGACCTGCGCGTAGCCAAAGCCTTACTTGACGAAGAAATAATCTGAAAGGGTAATTCCTGATGCTGAATACGGTTTACAGACTGACACAGCCGAGAAAAATAGAAATCGCGTTTAAAGAAATAGATATTTTCAGCAGCGATGTAATCGTGAGACCGACTTATCTATCCATATGCAATGCCGACCAGCGGTATTATCAGGGCACACGCGACCCCAAAATTCTTTCCGAAAAGCTGCCTATGGCACTCATACATGAGGGCATAGGCAAGGTTGTTTATTCCCCTGACGGCGCGTTCAAGCCCGGTGAACAGGTGGTTATGATTCCGAATATACCTGTTGAAAGCGATGAAATCATTGCCGAAAACTATCTGCGCTCAAGCAAATTCTGCGCAAGCGGATATGACGGATTTATGCAGGAATATGTTCAGCTTCCGTCAGACAGGCTTATCCGTCTTCCGGACGGCATAAAGCCGGAGGTTGCCGCGTTCACCGAGATTGTTTCCGTCAGCGTGCACGCCATCTCCCGTTTTGACCGCTTCGCCCACAAAAGGCGCAATGCAGTCGGCGTATGGGGCGACGGAAATTTAAGCTATATCACCTGCGTACTTCTCAAAAAGCTTTTTCCCGATACAAAAATATATGTTTTCGGCGTGGTGGAAAGAAAGCTCAACGATTTTACCTTTGTTGACGAGGCATATCTCACCTCGGACATACCGCAGGGACTTCATATTGACCATGCGTTTGAATGTGTGGGTTCAAACGGCAGTCAGTCCGCAATAAATCAGATAATTGACCTGATAAATCCCGAAGGAACAATATCCATCCTCGGTGTCAGCGAATATCCCGTGTCCATAAACACAAGGATGATGCTTGAAAAGGGGCTGCGGATGTTCGGCAGCAGCAGAAGCGGCAGAGCCGATTTTGAAAAAGCGGTTGAAATGTATGAAAAGCACCCGGAAATCATTGAATATTTTTCAAGAATGGTGAACACCGTAAAGCCCGTCAGAACGGTAAGGGACATTGACGAAGCCTTTGAAACGGACAACCGCAAGTCCTTCGGAAAAACTGTTATGAAATGGGAAAAATAATATGCTTTTCAATACCATTTCCGACTGATAATTTCATTTTTTAAAAGCAAGGTGTTGCCGCCGTCGGAAACAATGGGATTAAGCTTTCCCCTTTTAATAAGGTCACTGATATTCTGCCGTGAGCAATCGAGAATTTCGCACGCCTGCGACGCACTTATAACACGGTTTGATACAAAGCTGACAAAATCATCCGCATCAAGATTGATTATCTGACCTGTGCCGTACAGCTTTTCGCTTGGTATTGTCAGCACATTTCCCCATGACACACCGTAGCCGCCGGTCAGAATTTCAACCGTTCTGAACACATCGTATTTCTCCAGTACGGACTTACAGCCTGCCTTTTCAATAAATGAACCGACATCACATTTTTTAATTTCTCCGTTTCTGAAAAAAACAATCAGCCGGTTGTTTTTCAGCGGAACGACATCTTCAATCCGCCTGCTGAACCGTACGGATAATTCAGCAGGTAATTTTTCGGGTGTTACCGGCGAAAGATAATAGTCATCCTGCGCACACCGTCCCTTTGAAAGCATCAGCAATTCATATTCATCATAGCTGTCAAGCCCGTTTTCTTTAAGTATCTGACCTAAATTCTGCCTGTCGGGCGGAACAATTCTCTGCTGTACCCAAATTCTGCTGTGGTATGCATCAACGGTTTTCTCTCCTTTTCTGAGGAATGAGGAAAGAATTAACGGTGTTTCCCACTCGTCGGCATTTTCATCAAGCTCAATATAAAATGTTTTTGTGTTTTCATAATATATAAGATAAGCCGGTATTTTTGCGTTCTTTCCGGACTCACTTTTTATTGCGAAAATCTTCATAATATTTAAGCCTCCCGCTTATCATTTCTCTTATTTTCATACACAGCGCGGCAGGTATGATTTTATCAACATCCTCAAATACCGTATCCAGCTCTTTTTCCGTCGGAATCCTGAAATCGGGTAATTTTTCTTTCGGTATCAGCTTCAAATTTTCATAAGCCGAGCCCGACCCGACATAGCACTGAATCCTTTTGTCCTCCATAACATCCGTCTTTTCAAGCTGTGAAAGATTTTCTTTTACACTGAAAAGAAGAGATAAACCGTGGTCAAACAGCGGAGCCAGACGGATAGTTTTTTTCTTCTTATTGCGAAGCACTTCAATATTTGCCCCGTGTCTGTCCCGGTTGAGAACAATAAAATCCGTCACAAGCATTTCATAAATATATTTTTCCCAGCCCTGTCTTATGCAGAAATCCAATGCGGATTCACCGTCTGTATGCTCCAACTCATAATAGGTGTCAAGTGCCGTTTTGTCCTCACCCTTCTGCTTGAAATCCTCTGATGAACAGACATAGGCGGTACATACCCTTCCGTTAAGAATAATATCGGCATATGTCAGTCTGTATGACAGGTGTTCAATGTTAAGCAGCGACAGAAGTCTGTCAACAATTATTTCATTGACGCCTTCATGCCCGATTATTCCTTTCAGGGAATCGTAATCCGAAAGCTTATAATAAGTTTTCTTACCGGCAAGCTCGGAATACGCTTTCAAAAAAGTACCGGCAGTACCCGATGAATTTCTTACTTTAGCCCAGTTCAGATAAGTCAAATCCTGTTTTTGCAGTACAATTTGTTCACTCATATTTTCACCTTCTTCAAATTTATTATACCCATTTACTTGACAACTGTCAAGTAAATGGGTATAATTTCACTTTATTTTCTGTGTTTTTCGGGATTGTCAAACACCTCACGGATTATCCTTTCGGTTGAGTGACCGTCACAGGCGGACATAAATCTGTTTCGGAAGTTAATCACCCTGTTCATATCAAAAGAGCCGGGCAGGGATTTTATAAAGTCGATAATCTCATCCGTGGTTTTCACCACCGGTCCCGGCGTCATATCGTAATAATCGTAATAAAAGCCTCTCCAGTCGAAATATTCTTCAAGGTCGGGAGCTAAAAAAATCATCGGTCTTTGAAGCAGAGAATACTCAAAAACAAGTGATGAATAGTCGGAAATACATACATCCGCCGCGCAGAGAAGATTGTTTATCTGCATACTGTCGCTGACATCAAACGCAAAAGCCGCGCATTCCTCCGGCACCTGCGGACGCTTTTTCACATGGGGATGCTGCTTGATTATCAGCACCCATTCGCCGGACAGCTTTTCATGCAAACGGCGAATATCAAGAAAATCCGGCGCACAGGCGGAATTGACATGGCCGCGGAAGGTGGGCGCATAAAGCAAAACCTTTTTTCCTTTTGCCTGCGGCACGGCTTTATACAGCATTTCATATGAATCCGAAATGTATTTTTCATCGTAAAAATCATCGGTACGGCTTATTCCGAGAGGCTTTACAACACCGCTTTCACGGGTATAGCCCATTGCCTGCTCATACGCCCACATAACCTCGGCACTGCTGACGGTAACGGTTTTGTACCCGTTATAAAACGGATGGGTCTGCATATATTCCCTTGTAGCGCCGAATTTCAGGTCGGCACAGCTTAAGCCGAACCGCTTGAACGCGCCGCAGCCGTGCCAAAGCTGTGTCACCTCGGTTTCCGGGCGGAAAGCTATTCTCGAAAAACGGTCGTTGCCCTCGTTGAAGAAAATATATTTTGCCGCTGCGGCTTTTTTTATTATCCTCCTCATTCTTTTGCGCTGCTGCCGCCTGCTGCCTGTATTGTGCATACAGAAAACACATTCCGTGTCATATCTGTACCCGTTTTTAAGGGCATTATAAAGGCAGATAAAGCTCTCCGTCATATGCGGGTGCGTATATTCGATAAACAGCACCTTGTTTTCATTAACGGGATAGCGGGCATAAAGATTATATATCAGCGGATATATTTTATCAATCGTGAATATATTATATTTTTTCACCGCTTTCAGGTACACTCTGTACGCAAAGCTCTTTTTTATCAGTGAAATAATTTTGTTAAGCAAGCTTCATCACCTCTCACGGTATATTTTATACAAAAGAATATTTTTGTCAAGAATGAGTTTTTTATTAAATAAGCTTATAATAATTGACGAAAGCCCATGTTTTTGTTATTATATAATTTAAGAAAAATGAAAGAAGGAATCAGCCATGGTAAAATACGATGTGGTCGTGGTAGGCGCGGGAAATGCCGGACTTATCGCGGCGCTTGAAACGGCAAAGGCAGGTAAAAAGACCCTGCTTATAGAACAGCACAATCTCCCCGGCGGCTGCGCAACAAGCTTTTCAAGGGGCAGATTTGAATTTGACCCGTCCCTGCATGAGCTTTGCGGCGTGGGTACGGCGGAAAACCCCGGAAATGTGAGACTTCTGCTGGACTCTCTGGGTGTAAATGTGGAATGGTGCACAGTGCCGGACTGCTTCCGCGTTATCACTAAATATTCGGACGGCGGCGCAATGGATGTTACAATGCCCTCCGGCGTGCAGCCCTTCATTGACAAAATGGAGGAATATGTACCCGGCTCCCGTTCATCTATGGAGGATTTCTTTGAGCTGCTCACGGAAATTGACGAGGGTATAGCCTTCCTTTCATCAGGAGAAGAGGCAAGCAACAAGGAGCTTTTCACAAGATTCGGAAATGTTCTGCGCGTCGGCTCTCATAACTGCAAGGATGTGTTTAACGCGCTCGGTATTCCGCAGCGTGCACAGGATATTCTTTCAACCTACTGGTCATACCTCGGCGTGGATATGACGCATCTCGGATTTTTACATTATGCCTGCATGGTTCATGGATACATAAAGGACGGCGCGGCAATGCCTGCCCACACCTCACACGCGATAAGCGTTGCGGCAACCGAAAGACTGCGCGAGCTCGGCGGCGATATATGGTTCAATTGCAGGGCAACGGAATTTGTTTTTAACGGGGACAAATGCTGCGGCGTTAAAACCACCATGGGCGACATTGAATGTGACATGGTGCTTGCAAACATCAACCCCGATATAATTTACGGCAAAATGGTGCCTAAGGAAATAATCCCGGAGCGCGAAAAGAAGCTTTCCGCCGCAAGAAACAAAAATTACGGCGCCCGTATGTTCACCGTGCATATGGGTCTTAACAAAACGGCTGAACAGCTCGGCATTAAGGATTACAGCATATTCCTCCCCGGAACATCCGTTTCCGAGCAGGAATACAAAAATGTTCTCGCAGGAGAAAAGACCAACGAATACGGCATTTTCCTTTGCTACAATGTTGTAAAGCCGGATTATTCACCCGAAGGAACCTGCGAATGCTCCATCACAACCTTCATGGCGGCGGAGGACTGGAACGATGTTGCCCCTGCCGAATATGCCGCAAAGAAAACAGCGATGGCGAAAAAGCTTATTGCCGTGCTTAAAAGAAAAGCGGGCATTGACATAGCCCCGTATATTGAAGAAATCGCCATTTCCTCCCCTCTCACCTTTGCCCGTTATCTCAACGCGCCGGAGGGCAGCGTATACGGATATGAAACCACTGACTGGGACGGACTTATGGCAAGAATGATGTCTGTCGGAAAGGATTATCCGATAAAGGGGCTCAAGCCCATCGGCACCTCGGGTCCCAGGGGCGACGGATATTCCTCCGCATATTACTGCGGACAGATGATAGCGCAGATGGCACTCAAGGAAATGGAACAGGGAGGTAACAACTGATGGCATTAAAGGTTAAGGTAGGTAAAATCGGTCTGGTTGACGCTCTTAAATTCAAAAATCTTCCGGCGACAAGAGACAAGGTTATAGAAGCTGCCCCCGCAAAGGAAATCACCGCCGATTTTCCGATAAATAATAACGCAAAAAAGCTGCACCCCGACTGTCAGAAAATGGTTATTACCAAAATCAGAGACCACGGCAAGGCGGAGGCGAAAACCTTTTTCTTAAAACGCGCAGACGGTGAAAAGGCGGCATATTTCAGAGCCGGACAGTATCTGAGCATTGCGCTTAACATAAAGGGCAGTGAAATAACCCGTCCGTATTCAATAAGCTGTTCCCCTTCCTTCACGGCGGAGGGTATGTATACAATAACCGTAAAGAAAAATCAGGGCGGCTTTGCGGCTGATTATATTCTGAAAAACTGGAAAGAGGGTACGGAGGTCACCGTTTCGGAGCCTTTGGGAAGCTTTTTCTATGAGCCCTTGAGAGACGCGAAAAATGTGGTTGCCCTTGCCGGCGGCAGCGGAATCACGCCTTTCCTTTCCATGGCATATGCCATTCGTGACGGCATTGAGGATTTTTGTCTCACCGTGCTTTTCGGCTCACGCACCAAAGACAGCATACTTTTGGGTAAAGAGCTTGCGAATGTGGCGGCGGCAGCAAACGGAAGGGTAAAAATCGTCAATGTGCTTTCCGAAGAAGAAGCGGACGGCTTTGAGCACGGCTTTATCACCGCCGACCTTATTAAAAAATACGCGCCGGACGGAGAATATTCCGTCTTTATCTGCGGGCCGGAGGCAATGTACCGCTTCCTTGTGCCCGAAATTGCAAAGCTCGGTCTTGAAGCAAAATATGTTCGCCGTGAGCTTTTGGGCGTGACAAAGGATGTTTCCGGCTGTGAGGGTTATCCGCCGAAAACAAAGACGAAAAAGTTCGCTCTTACCGTCCGTCAGGGCGAAAACATATATGAAACCACGGCAAAGGCAAGTGAACCGCTGCTTGTTGCCATTGAAAGAGCAGGCATTGCCGCGCCGTCACGCTGCCGCAGCGGCGAATGCGGCTGGTGCAGGTCAAAGCTCGTTTCCGGCGAGGTATTCACACCTGCGGAAAACGAAGGCAGACGGTATGCGGATAAACAAAACGGATATATTCATCCGTGCTGTGCCTTCCCGGTATCTGATATTGTAATCGAAGTGCCCGGCACTTATATGAAATAAGCTATGGATAAAACACCTCTTGCAAATGCGGTGCGTCCGCAAAGCATTGATGAAGTCGTGGGGCAGCGTCATTTGCTTGCCCCCGGCAAGCCGTTGAGAAGAATCATTGAAAGCGGCGAAATCCGCAATATGATTTTTTACGGTCCGTCCGGCGTGGGCAAAACCACTGTGGCGGAAATCATCGCGCAAAACACGGGTATGAAGCTGCACAAGCTCAACGGCACCTCCGCATCAACCTCGGACATTAAAGCGGTCATCGGCGAGCTTGACACGCTTGCCGCGCCGAACGGCATATTGCTGTATCTCGACGAAATACAGTATTTCAACAAAAAACAGCAGCAGACACTGCTTGAGCACATTGAAAAAGGCGGCATAACGCTCATAGCGTCCACCACCGAAAATCCGTATTTTTATGTTTATAACGCAATATTAAGCCGCAGCACGGTTTTTGAATTTAAAAGTGTTGAGCCCGAAGAGCTTATACCGGCGATTGAACGGGCTTTTAAAATCTGCGAAAATCAGCGGCATGAGCATTATGTTTTTGAGCCCGGTGTGCTCAGATGCATTGCCCTTTCCTGCGGCGGGGATGTGAGAAAGGCGCTGAATGCCGCAGAGCTTTGCATACTGTGCGCGCAGATAAACGCGGACGGCGACAAGCTGATAACAAAGCAAAGCGCGCAGGAGCTCACACAGAAGAGCAACATGAAATTTGACCGTGACGGAGACGATTTTTACGACGCGCTTTCCGCGTTTCAGAAATCCATGCGCGGCAGTGACCCTGACGCGGCACTGCATTATCTTGCAAGGCTGCTTGAGGGCGGAGCCCTGCCCTCTGCGTGCAGAAGACTTATGGTCTGCGCGGCAGAGGATGTCGGACTCGCCTATCCCATGATTATCCCGATAGTAAAAGCTGCGGTTGACACCGCGCTTATGGTAGGACTGCCCGAAGCGCGTATTCCCCTTGCAGACGCGGTTGTTCTCGTCTGCAACAGCCCGAAATCGAACTCGGCTTACCTTGCGTATGACGCGGCGTCGGAAGACATCCGCAGCGGCAAGGGCAACGGCTATCCCCGTCAATTGCAGAATAAGCATTTTGACGGAGAGGACAACGATAACAAGGGACAGTTTTATCAGTATCCGCATGACTTTGAAAACCACTGGGTTAAACAGCAATATCTGCCCGACGACATAGCCCACGCAAAATATTATACCTACGGCGCGAACAAAAATGAGCAGGCGGCAAAGGACTATTGGGAGAAAATCAAAAAATAAACAGCATATTTTTTACCCCTTCACTCAGCCTTACAGCCGGGTGAAGGGGTAAAATTCAGCATGACCTGCTTACACTCTGTTTATCGTATCAAGCATTTCAAAATACTCCGGACGGATATTATAACTGAGCATCAGTCCGCCCATAAGAGACATATGGTCGCCCGTTTTTGTGGGATAAACATTCCATATTCCGGGCTGAATATCATCCGGGTCAAAGTCCTGCTGCGGCGCGTTAAACGGTGCCTTTGCGGATTTTTCGTTCACAAGTCCGTCGTTTGGCTGCCAGCTTTCGTCAAGCACAATGCCGCCCGCAGTCTGACCGGTATATCTTGCCATTCTGTGTCCGGCAAGAACATAAAACGATTCAACTATATCGCCGTTGAGCGTTGTCACGCCGTCATTGGTTTCACTTGCACAACAGGGTACGGAGAAATAATACACTCCGCTTTGCGTTTCAAAACCGGCAAGCATTTCCTGCGCCGCGTCAATACCCATGTCATATCCGGCGGTGTCTTCAATTATTCTGCCGTCGTGCGTTTTAAACGAAAGTGCTGTAAGGGTGTCAACAACCTGCATTTCCGCGTCCGTTGCCTCCGGGTCCCCGCTTACCCAGTCTGCAACATTCAGCGCCGTGGTTCCGTTCATCGGAGCCGCAAGCGTTGTAAGTGAATAAATCCAATCTGCCTTGCCGCCCTCAAACAGCGGCGACAGCTCCTGCTGCCCTGTCGCTTCACGCTCCGCCTCACTGCCGTCTGCCATAAGGTCAAGGAACATCAATATTGTGGCTCCGCCGAAGGAGTGACCGAAAAGATTGATTTTATTTTCCGCGCTGAAGCTTTTAATCAGCGGCTTTTTGCTGAAATCCTCACCGTACCTGTCATGGTGGCAGCGCTCGGAATGTTCTTTTCCGTAGTCAACCACAGTACCCGTAAGCTGCGCGTAAAGCTCACACGCTCTGTCCCACGCACTGCCGGACGGATTGACGGAAGCCGCATGGCAGTCAAAGCCCCTGCCGTTCAGATATTTCATCAGGTTGCCGCCCTTCATGCCCCAGTAAGGCATAACAATATTGGACGCATCATATTCGCCCCAGCCGCCCAGACCGTGAACGAAAACGCAGGTATAGTTTGTGTTCCACGCATCCGTGTCCGCTTCAGCCTTCGGCACATTCAGCGACGGAAACAGAAACATGATGATTGCAGTGAAAAAAGCAAGTATTTTTGATAACATTTCTCTTTCCTCCCATTACTTAATATACATATATTACCATATTTTCGTTGACCTGCGCAACTGTTTTTCATTATTCTTGAAAAAATTTTTTCGTTGTGATATAATCAGTTGATTTTATTTACGGAGATGATACCGATGATTAGCACAGTAAATGTAGGACTTCAATATTCGGGCAGAGAACTGTTCAAGCATGTTGATATAAAATTCACAAACGGTAACTGTTACGGTCTTATCGGCGCAAACGGCGCGGGAAAATCCACCTTTCTCAAAATCCTTTCCGGCGAAATTGAGCCGCAGAAAGGACAGGTTATCGTGACCCCCGGCGAAAGAATATCCGTTTTGAGACAGGACCACTTTGCTTTTGACGATTGCGATGTTATCAGAACGGTGCTGTTGGGCAACAAACGGCTTTGCGAGGTTATGGACGAAAAGGAAGCCATATATATGAAAGAGGATTTCTCCGAGGATGACGGCATACGCGTCAGTGAACTGGAGGAGGAATTTGCCGAAATGGGTGGCTGGAGCGCGGAAAGTGACGCGGAAATTCTGCTGAACGGACTTGGCGTAACAAACGAATATCACAATCTTCTTATGAAAGAGCTTCCCAATGAAATAAAGGTTAAGGTGCTTCTTGCGCAGGCACTTTTCGGCTCTCCCGACATTCTTCTTATGGACGAGCCGACAAACCACCTTGACCTTGCCGCCATTGACTGGCTGGAGGAATTTCTCATAAATCTTGAAAGCACCGTTATCGTGGTTTCGCATGACCGCCATTTTCTTAATAAGGTGTGTACTCATACCGTTGATATTGATTACGGCAAGGTGACAATGTATGTCGGCAACTACGACTTCTGGTATGAATATACGCAGATGGCGCAGCGGCAGATGAAGGAGCAGAACAAAAAGGCGGAGGCAAAGGCAAAGGAATTGCAGGAGTTTATCGCCCGTTTCAGCGCGAACGCCTCCAAATCCAAGCAGGCAACAAGCCGCAAAAAGCTGCTTGACAGCCTGATTATTGAGGATATGCCCGTTTCGTCAAGGCGTTTTCCGTTTGTCGCGTTCAAGCCCGACCGTGAAATAGGCAACGAGGTTCTCACCGTCTCCGGCATCAGCAAAACCGTTGGCGACCGCAAGGTGCTTGACAATGTGAGCTTTGTTATCCGTCCGCACGACAAGGTTGCTTTTGTCGGCACGGATTCACTTGCTAAAACCACCCTGTTTAAAATTTTAGCCGGTGAGCTTGAGCCGGACGAGGGCACATTCAAGTGGGGCGTTACCACCTCACAGTCATATTTCCCGAGTGACAACTCCGCATTTTTCGACGGCTGCGAAAATTCGCTTATCGACTGGCTGAGGAGCTATTCCGACCTTGTGTATGAAAGCGATGTGAGAAGCTGGCTTGGCAGGATGCTGTTTTCCGGCGAGGAGGCAACCAAAAAGGCAAAGGTGCTTTCAGGCGGCGAAAGGGTGCGCTGTATGCTTTGCAAAATGATGCTTTCCGGCGCGAATGTACTGATTTTTGACGAGCCGACAAACCACCTTGACCTTGAATCCATAGCATCCCTCAATGACGGGGTTATCCGTTTCCCGGAAACGGTGCTGTTCACCTCACACGACCACCAGTTCGTTCAGACCATAGCGAACAGGATTATAGATGTTACCGCAGGCAGCTTCTATGACAATCAAATCACCTTTGATGAATATCTGGAAGCAAAAAACGAAAAGTAACGCATAGCGTGTAATCCGTGTCACGCTGCTCCAAGGCACGAACCTGTAATCGGCACCTTCCCCTTGAGGGGAAGGTGCCGAGCTTGTGAGGCGGATGAGGTGGAAAGTTGAGTTTTTCGTCGCTTTACAGCTGCATCTCATCAGTCACTTCGTGGCTTCTACGGGAGCGCATTGCGCACCCATACGGGGTATATCAATATATATCTTTTCGTTTCCCGGCGCGTGATGTCAAATAACAAGCTTCATTTTTTCCATTCGTCTGCGGTGCCTGTCGCCGGTACTGACGGTATAAATCCTCGTTGTGTTTATGCTGCTGTGACCGAGTATATCCGCTAACTTTAGAGGTGATAAAAAATAAAGCTGCATACCCATTCTATCAGAATGAATACACAGCTTTACATTTCAGCACAGGATTTTTATTATTCGGGATATGCGACAGTAATAACCGCTTTTTCATAACGGAAATCGACCTCAACCGTAATTTCTCCGTTTTCACCGTCAAAAACAGAACGCTGATGCTTCGCTTCTCCGTCCACAAGCTCATGGCGCAGCAGCTCACGGTCACCGATTTTTCCGTGAAGAACCAGAATATCGCGTATACGCTCAATCTGCGCTTCATCGGCTGTAACAGAAAGATATGGCGTGCCGCCGTTGATATAAGCAAGCCCGAGCCCGTCATAGCCGTCCGGCGTAAAGCCCCGGTCCTCCTCGGTATTCCACGGAACAACAATGCAGTCGTGCCACACAAGATTAAACAGCGGAATCGGAATACCGGCAATTTTACCGCCGGGTTCAAAGCTTTCAAGATAATGCGGCGCATGGTGGCAAAGCGCAATGGACGGAACAATGCAGTCCACCGTTTCCTCGGAGCTTGTTATTATATTTCGCGCGTTTAACAGTTCAAAGCACATTCTTCTTGCCCCGGCGCATTGCTCACGGGTAACGCGATGATTCGGATTAAAGCATTCATCAAGAAAAACAACCGAAAACACATCAAGATATGTTCCGTCAATGCGTATACCGAGCTTTTGGAATGTATCATAGTTGCGCCTGACATATTCGGGCGCAAGTGCAGAGCAAAGCCATGAGTGCTTGCCGCCGTACCAGACATCACAGTACGGGTGTGAGCCGTCTTCATTTTGAACGGCGTTTTCAATATCAAAATCGGGAGCGTCATAATAGTAATCCCTATACTGGTCGTGAATGCCGAATTTATAGCCAAGCTCACGGCAGGTATCAGACAGCATTTTCATGCCCTGTGCGCCGCCTGCTTCTTCATGCGGCGGAAACGGTGACGGGTGCAGATTATCATATCCGTGCTTCCCCCACCCGTCCAGATGAAGGTAGGCACGCTCAACACCTTTTTCCCGAAGAACGTCAAGCTGGTTTGCGC
>JAKSQS010000004.1 GCA_024404055.1 Clostridia bacterium
AAAACGGGCTTACCTGCGACTACATACCGAACATCCCGAGAGGAATACAGATTCACGAGGCAAACCTGCGCCACTTTGCCGATGTGCTTCTCGGCAAAGCAGAACCTATGTTTGTGCCTCAGCAGGGACTTGATATGATAAAAATTCTCACGGCGATTTATAAATCTGCCGAAACCGGCAGAGAGGTTATTCTGTAATAGAATCAAACGGGGTTGTGACGAAACGAAAAAGTTTTCATCGCAGCCCCGTTTTATATTTTAACTGATTTACCTTTTCAGTACGGTGAAGCCTTCACCGTTTTTGTCTATTTTCAGCCTTACCACCCTGTTTTCACCGAAGCACAGGCGAATTTCACCCTTGTTTCCGAGGGACGGGGCGGCATTTTTTCTCACTCTGCGTGAGCAGAGGTTCTCACTGACCATCCATTTGCCCTTTCCGTCCGCGATTTCGCTGTACGCGCCGTTTACCATACTCTTCAATTCATCCGGCAGGAAGCGTTTGGGCGTAACTACGGTCAGCCCGTCCTTCACAAGGGCATAAACATCAGCAAGCGTTTGCTCTTCAATGCTTTCTCCGCAAAGGAAGCACAGCTTCAGGCTTTCAAGCTTGTCACGCCTCACCTTATCATCAAAAACGGCGGCAGCGTTCATAGAAGCAAAGGAGCGGTGCTTGCGCAGTGACCACGGAGAAATTTTGTCCCATGAGATGCCGTATTTTGAGGTTTCGCCATGCGTAACCGTCCGCATCGCCTGAATCCATTCATACGACTGCTTTACGGGCTTTATATCCTTGTTGCCGAAAAGCATGAACCGCCACATAAACGGGTCCTTCTGTCCCCAAAAGCCGTTGTCATACCGTATAATGCCTATTTCGGGACGGTAATCGCGCACATTGTAATCACGGGTGGCGTTTCTGTAATTTTTCGCAAATTCGCTGTATTTCTTTCCGTACTCATTATATATGTCGTTTCCGTCCTTATCCTTATCAATAAAATGATGGGCAGTTTCAACATAAACGCGGTCAACGCCGGCAAGAAAGGCAAAACAAAGGTTGCTGAACATCTCCTTCGGGGTATGACCCGGACACTTCATCCTGTACCACAGGTCAACACAATTGAAAAGCTCCGTGTTATACTCCAGTGCCGCGCCTGCCGCCACAGCATACTGCACATTGGAATAGGACTCCTTCTGACTTTTGAAATTGGGCGTTATGCCGTTTCTTGCAAAGGTGTGGAACAGCACAGGAAAAACGTGCTCACCGCAAAGCGTTTTAACGCCTTTTTCTTTTATTGAGTTCGCATATTCCTTAAGCTGCGCGGAAAGAAGCTCACCCTGTTTTACAATGTTCTTTTCTTTCAGAAGCGGAAAAACATTTTCTTTTATCTTGCCTTTGGACGCAAGCGATAATGAAAGATTGCGGTTGATGATGGTGTGCTCAAACTCGTCATACATAACGCCAACGCAGTTTTCCTGCTGTGCCAGCGTTTGCTTATATTCGTCCGGCAGGTTCAGCCTGTGACAGCCGTCACCTGACTGTGCCCAATCCCAGCCGTCCTTACCCATACAGTTATGCTCAAAATTCTGCCATTCATGATTTACGATAATTTCAACGCCCCGTTCACGGCATTTTTCCATAACCTCTTTTATTTTTGCACAGGCTTCCTTTACAGAATATTCACCCGGTGAAAAATGACATACCGTAAAATCAAAACCACCCCTCTGAAACGGAATTTCAAAAGACGGATGTCCGTGCTCGATTTTATTGCTGAACACATTTATTCCTATTTTCATTTTACTCATATTTTGCCTCCTAAAAAATAAGGGCTGCCGCACTTAATGCAGCAGTCCCCTTTTTGTGTCAATCTTACGCAAAGAAAAGAACAAGAAGCGACGCAACCAACGCAAGAACAAAGAAAGCAACACCGGCTATCTTTGTGAACTTTACAAGCTTGGCTTCCAAGGTTCTGCCTTTATTCTTACCGAAAAAGCTTTCCGCACCGCCCGCGATGGCACCCGAAAGACCCTCGGACTTGCTTTCCTGCATGAGAACAAGAAGAATTATTGCGATTGAAACAAGAATAACAGCTATTGCGAGAACATACTGGATTGCAGACATGAGCTGTACCTCCACTTAAAATTTTATGCTGGATTATTTTATCACAGCCGGATTGTTAAGTCAATAGTTTTTTAAAATCTGTGCTTTTATTTGTCAAATATTACCCTTTTTCGGAGGATGAAGCCTTAGTTTTTTTATTTTTCGCTGTGGTTTCTTCCTCCTGCGCCGTTTCCTGAGTGTGCTGTGCGGTCACATAATCCACATCGGCGGCAGGCTGAATGGAGCTTATATAACTGTTTCCGTCCGCATCCTCACGCAGAGAGATTTTAACATATTTTGACGGAGTGGGCGGCACCATGCTGCCGTCATCCGCCTGAACCCAGTCCGTACCGGCAAGATATGCCACGGTGAGAATGACGGTTGTACCCTTTTTGTTTATCTCAATAACATCGGGGGTATAAATCGGTGAAATACCCGTTATGGGAACTATGTAGGCCTTTCTTGTGGCATCGTATTTGAATTGCAGTGCCTCGCCGCCGTCCACAGTGCAGTGCGACGGGGTAACATCCGCCGAGAAAAGCTCCGTAAAGGTCTTTTCAACATCAGCCGCCGGAACAAGCATACCCGCATCAACATATTCATAATCGTCCGGCGCGTTGTCGCCCTCAAGCAGTGTCCATATTGCTATGCTTATAAGCTGTTCGTTGTCTGCCGCCGTAATGTCGTCAAACATATCCGGGTCGTTCATAACCACGGTGGAAAGATATTTTTCATATTTTTCCTTCAGCTTTCCGTCTGAGGAAAGATTTTTCACCGTACCCACGGAAAACCTGACCACGCTGACGATGCCGATAACCGTAAGCGCAAAAACGATAACACCCAGTACGGTCATGGAAGTTTTATTGTTCTTCTTATTCGCCATATCTTTTCTCCTATCTGACCTGTCCCGAGCCGCGGACAATGTATTTCACCGTGGTAAGCTCCGGAAGTCCCAAAGGTCCCCTCGCGTGAAGCTTTTGAGTTGAAATGCCGATTTCCGCACCGAAGCCGAATTCACCGCCGTCGGTAAATCTGGTGGAAACATTCACATAAACCGCAGCCGAGTCAACCTCTCTTAAAAACTTTTCCGCCGCCGTATAGCTTTCGGTGACTATACATTCGCTGTGTCCGGTTGAGTATTTATCAATGTGGGCTATTGCCTCATCAACACTGCCGACGATTTTCACACTGATTTCATAGCCTAAATATTCCTTATAAAAGTCCTCTTGCGTGGCAGGCACGGTACCGGAAACAATTTTTGCCGCTTCTTCATCCGCGTGCATAATTACATTTGCCCCGTCAAGCCTGTCTTTTATAAGCGGCAGAGCCTTTTTCACAATATCCCTGTGAATAACAAGGCTTTCGCAGGCATTGCACACAGACGGACGGGAAACCTTGGCATTGTATATGATTTCAACAGCCTTTTCAATATCCGCGTCCTTATCCACATATATGTGGCAGTTGCCCGTACCCGTTTCGATAACCGGCACGGTAGAGCTTTCAACACAGGCTTTTATAAGCCCCGCTCCGCCTCTCGGAATAAGTACATCAACATATTCGTTCATATGCATAAGTGCCGCCGCGCTGTCTCTTGAGGTATCCTGAACAAGCTGAATACAGTCCGGCTCAAGCCCCGCCTTTGCAAGTGCCGAGCGCATACATTCACTTATGGCATTATTGGAAAGAAAAGCTTCCTTTCCGCCGCGCAGAATAACCGCGTTTCCGCTTTTCAGGCAAAGTGCCGCCGCATCTGCCGTTACATTCGGTCTTGCCTCGTAAATCACGGCAATAACGCCTAACGGCACCGTGATTTTTTCAACGGTAAAGCCCTTCGGATTTCTGTTTCCGCTCAAAATCCTGCCGCACGGGTCGGGCAGCGCGATAATTTCTCTGACTCCCTGCGCCATGCCCTTTATTCTTGCCGGTGTCAGCTTAAGCCTGTCAAGCATGGTGGGGTTCATCCCATTTTTTTCCGCTTTTTCAAGGTCGGCGGCGTTTTCTTGCAGTATTTTTTCCTCATTCGCTTCAAGCTCGTCCGCAATAAACTCAAGTGCCCTGTTTTTATCAGCAGTGCCCGCGTTTCTGAGAAATACCTTTGCGTTTACAGCCCGTTTGCCGTATTCGGTCATATCCATGGTTTTCATTCCTTTCTCAATCATTTTTTTGCGGTAAAAACAGCGTTCCGCACTGTCTGCCGTCAAAAAGCTTATACATATCCTGCGGTGCGGAGCCGTTCATAATAACCGTGGCAATGCCCGCTTCAGTCGCCGTCTGCGCCGCTCTCACCTTCGTTATCATGCCGCCTGTTCCCCTTTTTGACCCTGCCGCTCCGCAAAGGGAAAGAATTTCATCATCTATTTTTCTGACTACTGGTATAAGCTGCGCCGATTCATCCTCCTTGGGATTCGCGCTGAAAAGTCCGTCAATATCCGTCAGAATAACCAGTGCATCCGCATGGATAAGCTTTGCAACGATTGCCGAAAGGCTGTCGTTGTCACCGTAAACTATTTCCTCAACGGCAACGCTGTCGTTTTCATTGACGATCGGTATAGCTCCGAAATGGAACAGCTTTTCAAATGTGTTTTCAAGGTTGCGTCTGCGCTCTTCATTTTCAATATCCGCCTTTGTGATAAGAAGCTGACCGATTTTATGTCCGTACTCGCTGAAAAATTTATCATACATAAACATCAGCTCACACTGACCAACCGTTGCTGCCGCCTGTCTGCCGGGGGTATCCTTCGGCTTTTCCGACAGCCCTAACTTTCCGACACCCACGCCTATCGCGCCGGAGGTGACGAGGGTAACATCAACGCCTGAATTCTGCAAATCGCACAGCACGCTTACAAGCTTTGCCATTCTCCTGAGATTTGTTTTTCCCGTTTCATATGTAAGAGTGGAGGTTCCCACCTTCACCACTATTTTTTTCACATTCGCAAAATGATTCATGCCGTTTCTCCGCTCCTCAAAAATTTTCCCCGATTATTTTACGGTAATGTCCGCTGTCCTTTACCTTACCGCAGGCGGCAAAGCAAATACCGTCCTTAACAAAATATCTGTCCGCAAGCTCCTTCGCCTTTTCAAGCGTAAGCGCGTTTATGCTGTCTATAATCTCGCTGTCATCGGTAAAGCAGCCGCGCGTTATCATGGCGTAGCCGTCCGCGTTCAGCTTTGAATGGGGCATTTCACGGCTCATAAGCAGACCGCTTTTCACCTTCTGCTTTGCCGTATCAAGCTCTTTTTGCGTCAGAGAGCCCGCAAAGCCCTTAATTATCCTGCACGACTCGGCAAGTGCCTCATCCGCCTTTGCAGGGGTGAGGGCAAGTCCGACGCCTATAAAGCCGACGCCCACAGCCTGCGACAGCCATGCATCTATGCTGTAAACCAGCCCGAGCTGCTCGCGTATTCTCTGGTTAAGCCGCGAAGATGATGAGCCGCCGAGAATGGTGATAAGCACCTGAAGCTGAAAACGCAGCGGGTCATCGGAGCCGACAGCCGGAAAAGCAAGTATAAGCTGACTTTGCTCAAAGTGCTTTTTATAAACGGCACAGCCGGGTTTTTGAAGCACCTTTTCATAGCTTGCCGCAAAGCCCGTGTTTTTCATATCGCCGTAATAACGGCTGACAATGCCGAGTATTTCCTCTTCATCATAATTTCCGCTGACACCGATAACAGTTCTTTCCGGGACATAATAACGCAGCATATGCGCCCTTAAATCCTCAGCCGTCATTTTTTCGATATTTTCCCGTGTGCCGAGTATTTCCATGCCCAGAGAATGGGACGGCATCAGCGTTTTTTCGAGAAGTCCGAAGCAAACATCAGACGGGTCATCCTCATACATGGCTATCTCCTCAAGTACCACGCCGCGTTCCGTATTCATATCATCTGCGTCAAGAAGCGGCTCGCGCAGCATGGAAAAGAGCAGCCGTGCGCCCTCGGCTATTTTATCCGAAAGCGCCTTTATATAAAAGCAGGTATATTCCTTGGTGGTGTAAGCGTTCATCTGCGCACCGATTTCATCCGCCCTTGAGGCAAGCTCAAACGCGTTCATATCCTTTGTGCCCTTAAACACCATATGCTCGATAAAATGTGAAATGCCGTTATTTTCCGGCGTTTCAAACCGCGAACCGCTTGCTGTCCATACGGTTACATTCGCGCTTTTGAGACTTTTGTTTTCTTCAAAAATCACCCTTAGTCCGTTTTCAAGAGTAACCAGCTTCATTGTTCCCTCGTTCCGTCTTTTTTAAATATTATAACCTTGCTGAAAAAATAATTGAGTATTATCACAATCACGGCAATGATAAGCTTTGAAAGCATTTTGCCTCCTACGGCAAGCTGTCCCGCCGTCTGTTCTCCGTTAAGCCACGAAACCCCCAGAGAATATCTGTCAAAGCCGAGAATATCGACAAACAACCACAGTCCGCCTTCTTCAATAAAAAAGGACAGAATCCTTGCGCCGAGAAAGGCGGGAATCTCCTTTTTAAGCACTGCGGCGGAAAAGCTTTTGCTTTCAAACACCCACAGCTTATTTGTAATATATGCGAAAATTACGGCTATTATCCACGCAATAACATTTGAGACGAGATAAAGCCCTTCTCCGAGAATAATATTAAAGATTTTAAATGCTATCAGGTTTACAACGGTCGTTCCCACGCCGAAAAAAATGTATGTCACCGTTTCAACATTTATCAGCTTTTGTAAAATATCGGTCAGTTTTTTAAGCATAGCATTTGCCTTTCAGGTATTTTATCAATATATTATAACAGATAGTACGCAAATTGCAACAAAATAATATCATATGCTGCCGACGGAGTCAAACAGTCTGCGTATTTCTCTTTTCAGCCCTTCATTTTTTCTGTCCGAAAGCTGCGGGTCATCGGACAGTATTTTTTCCGCCGCCTGTTTTGCTTTTCTGAGCATCTCGGTGTCCTCAAGCATATCCGCGATACGCAGTGTCGGAAGACCGTGCTGGCGCGAGCCGAAAAAGTCACCGGGACCGCGCAGCTTTAAATCCTCGTCCGCAATTACAAAGCCGTCATTTGTCGAGCACATAATTTCTGCGCGTTTTTTCGTCTGCTCACCCTTTGCATCAGTAATCAGCACGCAGGTTGATTTTTCCTTTCCTCTGCCCACTCTGCCGCGAAGCTGGTGAAGCTGGGACAGTCCGAAACGCTCCGCGTTTTCAATCAGCATAACGGCAGCATTCGGCACATCCACGCCAACCTCCACCACCGTGGTACATATGAGAAGCTGTATTTCGTTTTTAACAAAACGCTCCATAACCTCATCCTTCATTTTCGGCTTCATTTTGCCGTGCAAAAGTCCGACACTGTAAGAGGAAAATTCATTTTCACTGAGCTTTTCATAATATTCCTCTGCACTCGTAAGCGGAGTTTCCTCACCCTCCGCAACAAGGGGACAGACAATATAAGCCTGCAAGCCCCTGTCAAGGTGCTTTTTTATAAAAGCATACAGGCGTTGATGATATGTGCTGTCAACACAGTAGGTATCAACCTTTTGCCTGCCGGGAGGCAGCTCGTCAAGCACGCTTATGTCAAGGTCGCCGTAAACTATCATGGCAAGGGTTCTCGGTATCGGTGTCGCAGACATAACAAGAACATGGGGAGAGCTGCCCTTTTCACTCAAAGCACTGCGCTGACCGACACCGAAACGGTGCTGCTCATCCGTAATAACAAGTCCGAGGCGTGAAAACTCCACATCATCCTGTATCAGCGCGTGCGTACCCACGGCAATATCCGTTTCCCCTGCGGCAAGGGAAGCCTTTATTCTCCTTTTCTCCTTTGCCGGAGTGGACGAGGTCAAAAGCTCTGCCGTTATGCCCGTACCTTCAAAAAATTTCAAGAGTGATTCAAGGTGCTGACGGGCAAGTATTTCCGTCGGAGCCATCATCGCGCACTGCATACCGTTTTTCACCGCGCAGTACATCACCGCCGCCGCAACCGCCGTTTTCCCCGAGCCGACATCACCCTGTAAAAGACGGTTCATCCTCTCACCGCTCATCATATCGGAAATGCAGTCCGACACTGCCCTCACCTGCGCCGCAGTCGGTAAAAAAGGTAAAGACGACATAAATTCGCTTTTCACATCCCGTGAAATAACAAAGCCGGTTTTTTCCTTTGCGCCGCGCAGCCTTGACATACCGAGCTGCAAGCATAACAGCTCTTCAAAAATCAGCCTTTTCCTTGCTGCCAGCATATCTGCGCGACAGGACGGAAAATGGATGTTAATATATGCGTAACGCGATGAGCACAGATTATATTCGTGCCTTATCTGTTCGGGTATAATATCCTCACTTTCGTTGTTTTTATATAGTTCAAGGGCGTTTTTCATCACATTAGCAACACCCCTTGAGGTCAGTCCGGCGGTAAGCGGATAAACCGGGCGCAGTCCTGCGGGCGCATCCGCCTTTTCAACTACGGGCGAATCCATCTGAAGTCTGCCCATGGGTGCCGTGACCTTGCCGTAAAAATAATATTCCCTGCCCTGTTCAAGGCTTTCGGCAAGATATTTGTTGTTGAAAATGACAAGCTCCATAACGCTTTCCCCGTCCGTGACGGCAGTCTTGAATATGGTCATGCCCTTTCTTATCATAACGCCCGTCGGCGTTCTGTCAACTACTGCTTTTACACAGCAGTATTCCCCGATTTTCGCCCCGGCAATACTCACTGAAGCGGAAAAATCAATATATGTTCTCGGAAAAAGGCGCAGAAGCTGACCTGCGGTATAAACATCAAGCCTGTTGAAAAGCTTTGCCCGCTTTTCGCCGACAAGCTTAACATATTTTATATCCATGTCAGGATTAAAGCTCACCCTTTTCACCTCTTTAAGTCAGTTGTATTCTTTCAACGGACAGGCATTTTCCGCTTTTTTCGTCAAGCTCAAAAATACAGCCGCCCATTTCACACGCAGTATCGGGGTTGGAAAACCTTGCAGGCATTCCGTTAATAAACCGCTCTGTAACCGTTTTTATATCAACACCGAGAACGGAATTTACAGGGCCCGTCATGCCCAAATCCGTGATATATCCCGTGCCGCCCGCAAGAAGCTGTTCATCGGCAGTCTGCACATGGGTATGTGTGCCGAATACGGCTGATACCCTGCCGTCAAGATAAAAGCCCATGGCGCGCTTTTCACTTGTTGCCTCCGCGTGAAAATCAAGCAGCTTCATTTTCACATCCCCGATTTTTTCAAGAACACGGTCGGCTGTAACAAACGCGTTTTCCGCATAATCAAGGTACATATTGCCCGACAGGTTCATCACCGCCACACTGTACCTGCCCATATCTATCACCGAATAGCCCCTGCCCGGATTTTCGCTGTAAAAATTCGCCGGACGGATGATAAATTCGTTCTCGTCCAGATAATCATATACTTCCCGTCTTTTGTAAACATGGTTTCCCGTTGTAATAAAATCCACTCCGCTTGAAAGCAGATACCCGGCAGACTCGGGGGTAATGCCGTTTCCGGCGGCTGAATTTTCACCGTTTGCTATACACAGGTCTATTCCCCTGTATTTTCTGAATGCAGGCAGACGGCTTCTCAGAAAACGGCAGCCGACCTCGCCCACCACATCACCGACAGCAAAAACAATCATTCTTCATCATCCTCAAAATATCCGCTGTCCTCGGGATAATAGTCCCAGCCTTCATAATAGTCGGTTTCGCGGTTCTTTTCATACGGAATTTCCTCAATCGCCTCAACCTTTCTGCCTGCCATCCATATTTCCGGGGTAATTCTCAATGTGTAGCCGCAGCCGGACGGGGTTATCCAGTCGTGCATGGATGCCTCCGGCAGAGCGAAAAACGACATAAGCGCGGTAAGCACACCGCCGTGGGTGATAATCACAATGTCATCGCTTTCGGTTTTCAGCGCGCCGTCCACAATGCTGATAAACGATTCGCATATTCGTTTTGAAAACTCCTCATTGCTTTCTCCGAACGGAGGATTCACATCCTTTTCCCCTGCAAGCCAGCGGTCAAAAAGCGGTTCCTTTTCATGCAGGTCATCCGCGCTTCTCCCCTCAAAGGAGCCGAAATTATATTCGCACAGTCTCGGCTCAAGCACCGGGTTCTTTTCCGGGTACAGAATAGCGGCGGTTTCAAGGCATCTTTTCAGCGGACTTGAAAAAACAACGGACGGCTCAGGATATTCATAATCCTCCTTCATCTGCAAAAGCTGCAATCTCCCCTGTTCGCACAGGGAAACATCCGTATGCCCGATATATAAGCCTTCCAGGTTGCCGTCCGTCAGTCCGTGCCTTATAAGATGTATTTTAAGAGTTCTCATTCTTTTCCCTCCGTGTATTTTTTATATGCACTATATGCTGCGCCGCACACACCTGCAAAATTGGAAAAAGCGGCGCGTTTTACGGTTATCTCACCGAATTTTTCTCTGCACGCGGCGTTTACCCTGTTTCTCACCTCATCCTGAACATAATCCTCGTTCATCACTCCGCCGCCGAGAACAAAATAATTCACATTCATCACCTGAATAAGTCCGGCAATGCCGAAGACGATTTCATCGATCCATAAATCAACCTTTTCTTTTACTGCCGGAATACCGAAGCTTTCAGGTGAAAATATTTTTCTTGCGTTAATTTCCCGTCCGAGAATATCCTCACAGCTTTTGACGAGGGCCGTGCAGGATGCATATGCCTCATAGCAGCCGTGACCGCCGCAACCGCAGCGCAAGCCGCCGAAATGGGTGATTATATGCCCGATTTCACCGGTATTGAGCGCGTTTCCGCGGTACACTTCACCGTCGCAGAAAAGGCAGCCGCCCACGCCGGTACCGTAGGTCAGACAGAGAAATTTTTCCTGTCCTCTGCCTGCACCGAACACCGCCTCCGCGATAAGGGCACACACCGCATCGTTTTCAACATACGTTCTTTTACCCGTGTATTCCTCCAAGGTCTTTTTCACTTCAAAGCCTGTGTAACCGGGTATGTTTTCATTCGCATAGATGATAACCCCCGTTTCGGGGTCAACCTGTCCCGCCGTGCTTACGGCTATTAAATCAACATCCTTAAACTCCGCCGCCTTCCTGCACACTGCGGAAATGATGTGCGCACCGCCCAAAGCCGCGTCAGACGGAAATTCATCCGTATGCGTTATATCAAAGCTTTCATCAGTAACAGCGTATTTCACTGCCGTACCGCCTATATCAAACGCGAGTATTTTCATTTCATTCACCAATGGCTCTGACAAACCGCTGTGTAATTTCCATAGGTCTTGTTATTGCCGTGCCGACCACGGCGGCAAGCACCCCCGTGTCAAGTGCCTGACGAAGCTGTTCGGGCGTCCATATGCCGCCCTCTGCAATAACGGGCTTGCCAAGCTCGTTTACATATCTTTTCATAAGCGTAATATCCGGCAGCGGCGTGCCCTTTGTGTAAGGAGTATATCCCGCCATGGTGGTACCGATAAGGTCAAAGCCCATTTCCGCCGCCCTTTTCCCTTCTTCAAAGCAGGATGTGTCTGCCATAAAAAGCCGGTCGGGATATTTTTTTCTGACCTTACCGAAAAATTCTTCAAGAGTAATGCCGCCCGGGTGAAGTCTGTCCGTCGCGTCAAGCGCGATAATGTCCGCGCCGCACGCGGCAAGTGCGTCCACCTCGTCCATGGTAGGCGTTATATATACATCACAGCCCTCATAATCCTTTTTTATGATGCCGATAACAGGCAGGTCAACCGCTTTTTTGATAAGCTCAATATCATGCACGGTGTTTGCCCTTATACCGACCGCGCCTCCGCGCATGGCGGCAACCGCCATTTTTGCCATGGTGTCTCCGCCGTAAAGCGGCTCATGCGGCAATGCCTGACAGGACACAATCAGTCCGCCTTTAATTTTATCAAGAACAGAGCTATTCATTTTTTACCTCCGCATATATATTCATTTTATTATATTACAAAATTACAGAAATAGCAATTGCAATTAACTGTATTTTTCATTATAATGTGAAATTGAAAAAGCCGTGCTTGACAGCCCGGAAAAGCCTGTTTTTGTTTTGCAGCACGAACACATACGCGATACCGTATACGGCAGTTATACCCTTGACGGCCGGGGTGAAATATATTTTACCGACATCATAAAAAAATACCCGAATGTTTTTCACATATCGGGTCATTCGCATTATCCCGCCTCGGATCCGAGAGTCCTGCGGCAGGGAGATTTTACCGCGCTGAATGTCGGCGGATTATCATATTATGAATTTACCTTTGACAGGGAGAGAAAATATCACCCGAAAACTCGGAAAGCATGGCGCAGGGCGCGGTGATGAGGTCAGCGCGAAAAACGCGGTACGCATAAAAATACTCGACCTTAACGAAGACAAAACCGTAAAAGAATATTTTATCGAAAATCCCTCAGACCCGTCCTCATTCCCGTATACGAACGAGAAGCGCATACATAGCGCAAAGCCGCCGGTATTTCCCGAAAATGCAAAAATCAGCATTGAAAAAACGGAAGGCAGATATGCCTTTATCCTTCCACCTGCTTTGACAGGCTCGGACGATGCCGTATTTTTGTACCGTTATACAGTAACAGACCTTGCCGGAAACGAAATAATCAGAGACAGAATTTTATCGGATTATTATTACCGCAGCAGTCCGCAGTCTGTCAGAATCGAAACGGGGCTGCCCGACGGTGAGTACGGCATTTGCGTCACCGCCGAAAGCGTATGGGGAAAAGTCTCCGCACCGATGAAATGGTAATTATGCTCCGTACAGCGGCAGGTAAACCGTTGCTTTAAACAGGTCACCGTCAATTTCAATTTTTAGCTGACCGTCCTGTAAGGTGCACAAATCCTTTGCTATCGCAAGTCCGAGACCGCTGCCGCCGTCCGTTCTTGAGCTGTCTCCTCTGACAAACCGTTCCGTCAGCTCGTCGGGCGTGATATTGAGCATCTGTTTTGACATATTTTTAATCTGCATACAGCCCATGCCGTTTTCCGTTCCCACGCTCACATATACTCTCGAGCCGGGAACGGAGTATTTTCTCGCGTTTGAAAAAAGGTTTTCCGCAACACGGTAGGTTTTCCGGCTGTCCGCATATACCTTGGGTCTCTGCGACGGCTCGTTGAAAATCAGCTCTAAAAAACTCTTTGTAAAATCGTCGCTTGTCTCCCCGACTACCTGTAAAACAAGCTCCGTCAGGTCAAAGCCCGTTTTGTCAAGCGTTACCGCGCCGCTCGATGCCTTGGACGCTTCCACAAGGTCATCCACAAGGGTCTTCAGCCTTGCGCTTTTTTCTTCAAGCACGGCAATATACTGCTTTGCGTTTTCATCTGCTATGTCGCACCTTCCCAAAAGCTCAACATATGAAATAATGGATGTCAGCGGAGTTTTAAGGTCGTGAGAAACATTGGTGATAAGCTCTGTCTTCATTCTCTCATCCTTGAGTGCCTGTTCTATCGCACACTCAAGCTGCGCGTTTGTCACGGTTATGCTGTCCGTTAACGCTTTAAGTGACACAGGAAGCTTTTCCGTCACAAGATTCGGCTTTCTTTTTTCCTCCGATGCGGCAATGATTTCATCAAGCTTCATCAGATAGCTGATGATGAAATAAATAACGGCAAGATTTATCAGCACTACGGGTATACCGAAAAGGATAACCAAATCATCCTCATGTGAATATGCAAAATGAAAGCTGATATTTGCGCTTATCCAGTCAAGTGCAAGCACCCCTAAAAATGCTGCAATTACCCATCTTTTGAATTTTTTCGGCTTATACACAGCGGCTTTTACGCCGTCCTTTATTTTTTCCTTTATAAATCTGACCGATATGATAATGCCCTTTATAATATATACAATAATAAATTTTGCGAAAAAAGACTTTCCCGATTTCTTTATCCTTGAAACGGAGGCAACCCACAGCGCGAAAAACAGAAACGAAAAACCGCCGCACAAAGCGCAGATAAACAGTGCTGTTTTTGTAAACAAAAGATTGCTGAAATAGCTTGTCAGCAGGCTTCTGTGCAGGTCAAGCAGGGACAGCCCGTATACGCACGCAAGCACCGTCCCCACCGCAAACGCGGCAACAAATGCCGTTGAAAAAATAAAATGAATATCTGTCGGAATTTTGTCAAAAACGCTTAAGCGCGCCTCGCTCCCGTCGCCGTACCGACCCGAAAGTCTTGCAAAAGCAACAAGAAAAATTACTGCCGCAATAAGCGCAAGCAAGGCGCAGATGACCATAAAAGTAAATGTAAATGATGAAAAATAATAGCCGATAGCATTCAGCCGCTCAAAAATGCCGTTGTCCGTGTCAAATTTCAGATAAACCGCCGCGTCCTTTGCAGCCTGTGTGAAGTTTCTTTTCAGCGCGTTGATGTCCGTTTCGTCAAAATATGTTTTTCTGTTTTCGGAAAGCACATTATCAAGCGATTGCTGACGCAGCTTCCCGTTTTCAAAAGCCAGCCATACAGCAGAATTTTCAAATTCCTTTTTTATTTTTTCGGTATCCTTCCCCAGCTCGGGACAGTTTGTTATGACCTCGCCGTCCGCCGTCACGATATAATAATCCGTGCCGTCCGAAAGCCTTAACATATTGCTGCTTTTCAAATATGACAGGTTGCTTTCCACGTATTCGCTGTACTGCGCGTTTATCTGCTTTAACGCCTGAGCGTCTGAAAGTCCCTGATTCAGTGAAACGTCCCAGTAATCAAAACAGTCAAGAAGGAAAAAATCTTCGTCGGGAAAATAAATCTTCTGTGTATATCCCTGTTCATCGCCGGCATAATCGTAATCATCGTTTTTATATTTTTCAAGAACCGCGTTCACGTTCTTTTCCCGGCATTTCTCACATTCTCCCTCAAACTGCGAAAGAAGGGTACGCTTCGAAAGGAAATCGGTCACTTCCTCAATTTCACTGCCGGCAAGCTGCGTAAATGCCGCGGTTTCATTTTGCGCACGGGCAGAAAAGTCTCCCGTTAAAAGCACCTTGCCTGCCGCTGCCGCACCGCACCACGCACTGAGAATCGCAAAGGCAAACGCAAAAAACAGGCACATTCCCTTTGATAACTGACTGTACTTAAAGCTTTTCGATTTTGTATCCAAGACCCCACACCACCTTTAAATATTTGGGTTCCCCGGGATTTATCTCGATTTTTTCCCTTATTCTTCTGATATGCACCGTTACCGTTTTCTCCGTGCTGAACGACGGCTCTTTCCATACCGCCTCATATATCTGTGATGATGAAAGTATGTGACCCATGTTCATCATCAGATATTCGAGAATGCCGTATTCGTGCGCCGTCAGACGGATTTCTTCTCCGTCCACGCTCACCCTTTTTGTGTCGGTATCAAGCTCAAGTCCGCCGGTAACAAGCAGATTTTCGCACTTTTCCATGGAGCCGAATGAAACGAAACGCCTTATCTGACTTTTCACCCTTGCCACAAGCTCCAGAGAATTGTACGGCTTTGTA
Source organism: Clostridia bacterium (assembly GCA_024404055.1). GTDB lineage: Bacteria > Bacillota > Clostridia > Oscillospirales > Acutalibacteraceae > UBA6857. The sequence continues at coordinate 15,536 of JAKSQS010000004.1, forward strand.
ACATAATCATCCGCACCGAAATTAAGCCCGGCAATTTTGTCCGTATCCTCGCTTTTCGCAGACAGCATTATAATGGGAAAATTGTGCTTTTCGCGTATTTTCACGGTTGCCGCAAGCCCGTCTATTCCCGGCATCATAATATCAATGACCGCACAGTGTATCTCGTTTTCGTCTGCTGCCTTCACCGCCTGCAGCCCGTCATACGCCTTAATTACGCCGAAGCCTTCGGATTTGAGGTAAATCTCCACAGCATCAACAATGGCCTTGTCATCGTCACAGATAAGTACATTCAGCATTTTTTCCCTCCGGATTTGTTGTTATCGGATATTATATCAGATTTGATGCATATTGAAAACCCGTTGTATGTATTTAATCATCCGCGGGTTACAAATTTCAACCGTATTTATTACAAATAGGTTAAAAAACAGTGTCAGTCTAATATGAAAAATATAGAAATTTTGAACTTGGAGGATTTAATAGAGCCGCATAATTTAAACTGAATTTTCAGGCACATTTTTCTTTATTATTTTTTTTGATAAAATTCAACCTCCTATCGGGCACATCACCCGAAAGGAGGTTGGTTTTTATGCTTTGTGCGGCATTACGCCGTCAGTGCTTCCTCAGCAGCCTTTGACTCCGAATAAGAAACAGAAAAGCTTTCTTCAAACTCATAAAATCCGAAAAGCCATGAAAGAAGCCTTGAAAGAGCCTCAAGCGTGGATTTTATAGTGTGCATAACATGACCCTCACCGTCATCCTTTTCCTCCCACACGGCATAAAGCGTATCAAGCTTTGTCACATGATAGGTCTGACCGGATTCATAAATATTGCCGTATTCATCCTCCCAATAAAGGAAATTGTGGTCAATTGCAATGGGTGTATCATTTGTTATGGTTACATCGCCCTCTTCCAGCTTCACTGTGCCGCCCGGAACATATACGCAGACAACGCCGTTGGCATCGCTTGTATATACAAGCCACTTTACAAGGTCACTTTCCGATTTATCGGGAAGCTCGAAGCCGAAAAATGTGACCGCGCCCGCGTTCATAACCGCGCCGAACATACACGCAAACAGAGTTGCAACCAATACGAGTGCAATGGCTTTTCTAATCTTTTTCATATCCTGACCTCCAAGTCATATAATTTCATATTGTATTTTATACCAAATAAGTTACGACATTGTGACGGAAGATATAAATATCTTTAAAAATTGTCCTTGTTTTGGTACATACCTTGCTGTATAATAGAGAAAACAAATTACAGAAGGACGGCAGCGGTATGACAACTCTTTCAGACCTTGAAAAACAGCTTCAAAACGGAAACTGGAAAAAAGCGATAAAAAAAGCCGATGATATTCTTTTGCACACGCCTTTTGAAAAAGGGGAAAACCGTTTTTCGTTTATGAGCCGTGACGCATACTGTCTTTTCACCATGCGAAACCCGGATGCTCAGACCGTCTGGATAAAAAATCATTCCAATGTGGCTTACTGCAAGGGATATGCGCTCAACGAGCTGAAAAAGTATGCCGAGGCACAGGATACACTGACATATTGCCTTGAGCTTGACCCGGTGAGCACAAAAATCAAAACGGAGCTTTTCACTTCATATGTCAGACAGGGAAAAAACGACCTTGCAAAGCAAATCATCACCGACGCGCAAAGGGATATTCTGACCCCCGAAAACGCTTGCAGCGTATATGCAAAGACCGCTTTTTTGCTTTCATGCGGCAGAGATTTTGAAAACGCCGCCGCGCTGTGCGTATACTCACTGCTTTTCGGCTTTTCCAATGCGGCGGTAAGGGAGCTTGAGTACATAGAACAGCAGTCGGGAATCACGCCCGAATATATGCCGGGAGATGAGGAATTTACAGCCTATGCCCGTCAAACAGGTCTGGCACTCACGCAAAACGGGGTAATTCTTCCGTTCCCTGTTGAAAATCTGCGGGTACTGAAAATGCTGCGCGGACTGTATAATGCCGGAAGAGATGCAGATGCCTCGGAGCAATATGCCGAAAAAATCGAAAAATTTGAAAAATGCGGATTTACCGCGGAGGAGTAACGCCATGCTTCATTTACTGACAGGTACCGTCGGAAGCGGAAAAACAGCGCAGATGCATAAGCTGATAAGGGAGCTTGCACAAAACGGAAGGGACGGAATTTATCTCCTTGTGCCGGAGCAGTTCACCCATGAAAGCGATGTAGGTCTTGTACGCACGGCAGGTCCCGCCGTTGCGGGAACAGTTGAGGTTTTAAGCTTTGAGAGACTTGCAGACAGAATTTTTAATAAATACGGCAGACCGTGTGCGCCGTTTCTCGGTTCATGCGGAAAGGCAGTGTTCATGGCAAACGCCCTTGACGAGCTCTCCGATAAGCTGTTAACCTACAGACGGCACGCGGACAAGCCGGCATTCATAAGCAATATGCTTGACATAACAGACGAGCTGAAAAAATGCTCCGTCACACCGCAGCAGCTTACAGAGGCTGCCGCGTGCGCGGACAACGGTCTTCTCCGTCAGAAAGCACGGGAAATCGCGCTGATTTACGAAACCTATGACGCAATGACAGCAGAACGCTTTTCCGATTCCTCCGACAGACTTGAATTACTGTGCGATATACTTGACAGGCAGCAGTGTATGCGCTCAAAAACCGTTTTTCTTGACGGCTTTCGCCGTTTTACGGGGCAGGAATACAAGGTGCTTGAACGCATACTCACACAGGCGGACGAGGTTTACGCGGCGTTCTGCTGTGACAAAACGGATATAGCAGACGAAGAAGCAAATCAGTTCACAAGCATCAAAATGACCGTGAAAAGGCTGTGCGATACGGCAAAGCGGTGTATGGTAAAAATAGCCGCCCCCGTAAAAATAACCGATGAAAGCTCGGGCTTTAAAACCTATGCGGCAGACGAGCTGAAATATCTTGAATACGCCTTATACAAGCATGACGCGGACGCCTATACTCTTTCTGCCCCCGCCGTCACGGTATGCGCCGCAAGGGATGTTACGGACGAATGTGAATGGACGGCAAGAACAATTAAAAGGCTGATGCGCACGGAAAATATCCGCTGCCGCGATATTTCGGTTATTTACAGAAGCGACGGAATATACGAAAGGGAACTGAAATACGCCATGAAAAAATACGGCGTACCCATGTTTGAGGATGAAAGACAGCCCGTCACAAATCAGCCCCTTGTCTGTCTTATCAGAAACGCGCTGTCAGCAGCTTCAAACGGCTTTTCAACAGATGCGCTTATGCATATGGCTAAAACCTCTCTCACGGGACTTAGCGTTGAGCAATGGTCACAGCTTGAAAATTATGTTTTCATGTGGGACATAAACGGCGTGGAATGGCTTCGGCAGTGGGAATACAATCCGGACGGCTACGGTGAAAAAATGACGGATGAACGCCGCGAAATGCTCTGTAAAATAAACGAAAGCAGAAAAATGCTGACTGAGCCTGTTTTATCACTTAAGGAAAAATGCACGGATGCCACGGGAAAAGAGATTTGCGCCGCGATATACGAATTTTTAATTGAAAACGGCTGTGACCGTGCCCTTGCCGCTCTTGCGGCAGATTTTGAAAGCAGGGGTGAAAGCGCGCTTGCCCTTGAGCAGCAGCAGGTCTGGGATATGCTTACGGACACGCTTGACCAGCTTGCCTGCGCCATGGGTGATAAACCTGTAACGCTCAAAAAATTTGCCTCCCTGTTTGAAATCGCCTTATCCTCACAGACTCTCGGCAGAATACCCACGGGCTTTGACGAAGTCAGCACAGGCGCGGCAACGCGCATACAGCGGCGTATGTCCGAAATTGTTTTCGCCGTCGGCATGAATGAAGGTGTGTTTCCCCTGCCCCCGTCATCAGGCGGCATATTCACAGATGCCGAAAGGCTTGAGCTTGAAAGAAAAAGCCTTGAAATGGCAAAAAACAGCCGTACACACGCTCTTGACGAAAAATTTATAGTTTACAATACCGTATGCTCGGCAAGAAAAAAGCTTTTCGTCAGTTATGCGACAACCGATTCAGCCGCCGCAGTGCTTGCAAAAAGTGAAACGGTGAGAAGAATTGAGGAGCTTTTCCCTCTTGCAAACAGAATAACCACATCAGCACAGGGGACGGAGCTTATAGAAAGTGAGGAAAGCGCCTTTGAGCTTATGAGCAGTCTGTGGAACGAAAAAAGCGACCTTTCCGAAAGCCTTAAGGCATATTTCTCCGAAAGGGAGGATTACAAGGGAAAGCTTGACGCCATAAGGAGAGCCGCAGACAGCAAGCCGTTTTCCATGAAAAAAGAGCAGGCATTAAAGCTTTTCCGTGAGCATATTTATATCACTCCGTCACGGGCAGAGGTGTTTGAGCAGTGTCCGTTCCGCTTTTTCTGTCAGTACGGGCTTCACGCCATGACAAGAAAAAAAGCCGCCCTTGACGCGGCACAAAGCGGCAGTATCATACATTCCGTGCTTGAAAATATGCTGAAAAAATACCGCGCCAACGACCTTTCCTCCATGGATGATGCGCTTATTAAGGATGAAATACATAATCTCACCGTTGAATATGCCGATGAGCTTTTAGGCGGCTATGCCGTATTGCCGCAAAGAATGATTTACCTTCTCACCCGTATAGAAAAGGCTGTCGGCGTGATTATCAGCAGGCTCGGAGAGGAATTTTCCCAAAGCAGCTTTACCCCGTTCGATTTTGAGCTTCCCATAGGCAGAGAAGGAAGGGTCAGAGAGTTTCGCATTGAGCTTGAAAACGGCGGCAGCATCAGCATTTACGGTACTGTTGACAGGGTTGACCTTATGCGCCGCGACGGAAAAGCATATATACGGGTGGTAGACTACAAATCAGGAACAAAGGAATTTCACCTTTCCGATGTGCTTAACGGCATGAATATGCAGATGATGATGTACCTTATCGCCCTGTGGCAGAACGGCTCCGGGCATTACGGCGGTGAAATAGTACCCTGCGGAGTTTTCTATCTTCCTGCGCGTTTCATGCCCTTCAACGCAGAAAGAACGCAGGACGGACAGGCACTTCTTGACGAGGTACTTGCGGCAGGAAAAATGAACGGACTTGTGCTTGACGACCCTGAGTCAATTGAAGGCATGACCGCAGGCGGCTTCAATTTTATTCCCGTAAAGCAAAACAAGGACGGCACTTTACGCGGAAATATGATTGACATTGTTTCCATGACAAGGCTGAAAAACAAAATTGCGGATATTCTGACTGATTTAGCTGAAAAGCTTCAATCCGGCTACATACCCGCAAAGCCCGTACAGGGAAAGGGCTTTGACAACACCTGCGAATATTGCGACTATAAAAGCGTTTGCTGCCATGAAAGCAGCGGCGATTACAGATATATTACATTTGACACACATACGGACTGCATAGAAAAGATGAAGGAGGATGAGCAGGATGGCACGCAGCTGGACACCTGAACAGAAAGCCGCCATAGAAGCGAGAGGCGGCAGTATACTTGTCAGCGCGGCGGCAGGAAGCGGAAAAACCGCAGTGCTCGTTGAAAGGGTTATACGCCGCATAACCGATGAAAACAACCCGTGCGATGTTGACCGTCTGCTTATCGCCACATTCACAAGGGCGGCGGCGGCTGAAATGCGTGAGCGGCTGGGTAAAGTGATTGCGGACGGGCTGAAAAAAGAGCCTGATAACCGAATACTGCGCCGCCAGCAGCTTCTTCTTCCCAATGCTGAAATATCCACGATAGACAGCTTTTGCAGTGCGCTTATCCGTGAGCATTTTGAAGGACTTGATATTTCGCCTGATTTCCGCACCCCGGACGAGGCGGAAAAACGGGTTATGCGCGACACGGCAATGGAAACCGTGCTTGCAAAGCTGTATGCGGAGAATGACGAAGATTTTATTACCCTCTCCAACCTTTTATACACAGGCAGAAGCGATTCGGAGCTTTCACGCGTTATTGAAAAGCTTTATGATAACTCACGGGCATATCCGTTCCCGGACAGATGGCTTGACAGCCTTACAGACGGCATATGTGCCGACAGTGTTGAAGGCACCTATTTCGGCTGCGTATTGCTGTCATATGTCAGTGACGCGTTGAAATACTGCCGCCGTCTCAACGGCGTTATGTATGACGCGGTGATGAATGAAAACAATGAAAAGCTGACTTCAAAGCTGCTGCCGTGCATTCTTTCAGACCGGGAGCAGCTTGACCGTCTTGTAAAAGCAGCCGAAAACGGCGAATGGGACGCACTTCACAACGGCATACACGGCTTTAATTTTGTCACAAAGGGCATTGTACCGAAGGAATTTAAGGACAGCTATGTTGACACGGCAACAAAGCAGCTTCGCAAATCCGTCAAGGATACCGTCACAAGCCTTAAGGAATATATGTGTGAGGACACGGATGAGTTTTTAAGGGACAGCGAATATTTCCGTTTGCCCGTTATGAGCCTTATCAGGGCTGTAAAGCTGTTTGACAAAGAGTATACCGCCCTGAAAACGGAGCGCAACGCCCTCGATTTCTCCGATATAGAGCATATGGCTATTGAGCTTCTTGTCACACCGACCGAAAACGGCTTTGAAAAAGCACCCCTTGCCGAAGAGCTTTCACTAAGCTTTGACGAAATTCTGCTTGACGAATATCAGGACACAAACGAGGCGCAGGATATGCTGTTCCGCGCCCTGTCGAAAAATGACGAAAATCTTTTCCGCGTCGGCGATGTAAAGCAGTGTATTTACCGTTTTCGCCAGGCAATGCCGGAAATATTTGTCCGGCAAAGGGACAGCTGTGCGCCTTATGACGGTGTTCATTTTCCCGCTACAATCTGTTTAGGCAGTAACTTCCGCAGCCGCAAGGAGGTTACGGACACCGTTAATTTTATTTTCTCCCTGCTTATGAGCCGTTCGTGCGGCGATGTGGATTACGGTGAAGGCGAAAGGCTTCATGCGGCGGCAAGCTACGCCCCGTCCGATGACAAAACAAGTGAGCTGCACCTGCTGACGCTTGACAAAAACAGCGATAAGGACAAGGATGTTCAGCAGGCGGAATATGTTGCCCGACTTGTGAGGGAAATACTTGAAAGCGGCATGACCGTCACCGACGGCGACAGCGTGCGCCCGGTTAAAGCAGGCGATATATGTATTCTCATGCGCAGCTTTGCATCAAGAGGTATGCTGTATGCGGATGAGCTGAAAAAGCTGGGCATAGGCTCTGCGGCGGAGGCTTCATCCGATTTTCTCGGTGCAACGGAAATTGCCGTTATGCTCTCACTGCTTCGCATAATTGACAACCCGTGTCAGGATATTCCGCTGATTTCCGTGCTTTTGTCTCCGATGTACGGCTTTACACCGGACGAGCTTTCGCTGCTTCGTACCGACAGTGAGGGGGACAGCCTTTACGCGAGAGCCGTAAACCTTGCTTCAAACGGAAATACGCGCTTCGCCTCGTTTATCGAAAGCATAAACAGCCTGCGCCTTTACAGCACATCTCTTTGTACCCATGAGCTGATAAGAAAAATATACGAACAGACGGGATATTTTGCCGCCATGGGAGCCATGGACAATGCGGCAAAACGAAAGGCGAACCTTTCACTGCTTGTCCGTTATGCCGCCGATTATGAAAGTCAGGGATATATCGGTCTTTCAGGCTTTATCCGTTTTATAGACAAGCTTCCCGAAAACGAAAAAACACTTTCCGGGGCACTTGATACCGAAAGCGGCGCGGACGCGGTAAAGATTATGACGGTACATAAATCAAAGGGACTTGAATTTCCCGTGGTCATTCTTGCAAGCTGCTCCACCGCCTTCAATACCACGGATGAAAACGGCTGTGCCGTGATAGACCCCATCCACGGCATCGGCATAAAAATGCGCAGTGAGGCAACCCTTGCGCAATTTGACACCGTCAGCCACACCGGCGCAAGGCTCTCTCTCAAGCGCAGCCGAATTTCAGAGGAAATGCGCATACTTTATGTTGCGCTGACAAGGGCAAAAGAAAAACTGATTATGGTCTGCGCGGATAAAGAGCCCGAAAAGAAGCTTATGAAGCTCGGCGCGGACATCATTCCCGGACAAAAGGCAGACCCGTTCTGCACGGGCAGCGCAAAAAGTCTCGCGGACTGGATTTTATCCGCATTTCTGCGCCATAAGGACTGCGCGCCGCTGCGTGAAGCGGCAGGTCTTGAACCCGATGCCGTATATCCCGGTGAGGGCGGCATCATTTTAAAGCTGCCTGTTTACATTGACGGAGAACAAGCCGAGGTCTGTGAGGAAGCGGAAAGAACAGCCGCCGCCACACTGACCGGGGAAATACGCGAACGCCTTTCCTACCGCTACAAATACGAAAGCCTTTTCGGACTTTTAACAAAGCAGACCGCCTCCGGCGTTTTGGCAAGAGAAACGGATTTTGAAAGCTTTGCGACCTCCCGCCCTGCGTTTATGAATGAAACGGGGCTTACCGCGGCACAAAAAGGCACGGCGGTACACCGTTTTATGGAGCTTTGCGACTATAAAAATGCCGAAACGGATATAAGCGGCGCAATTGAACGGCTCGTTTCATCAGAACTCATGACCCGGCAGGAGGCTGATGCCGTCAACCTCAGAAAAGTAAACGCATTTTTCTCAAGTGATATTTACCGCAGAATAAAAGCAAGCCACACCGTTTACAGGGAAAAAAGGTTTCTTATTGAAGTTCCGCTCAACGAAATATATGACGGACTGCCCGATTTTATTGATGAAAAGCAGATTATTCAGGGCGTTGCGGACTGCGCCTTTGTAGAGGACGGAAAGCTTGTTATTGTGGACTATAAAACGGACCGTGTGAACGATGAAAAGGAGCTTGTTCAAAAATACACCTCACAGCTTGAAATATACAAAAAAGCCCTCGCGCTGTGCACGGGGCTTGAAGTGAAGCAAACGCTGCTCTGGTCATTTTATATGGAAAAGGAAGTGCCTGTTTTCAGTGAATAAACCGATATGTTATCCCATTGCCGGTTTTCGCACCAATATACCTTCACTTCCGTAACATCAAATACCATTGATACGACTGTCGGACAGATTTTCTGCGAAACCTTCTGCAAAACAGCAAAACAATCCTTAACATCAAAGTCATCCGAAGCCTGCTCCAGCATTTTCTTTGCTGTATAATATCTGTCCCGTCCCATCCACGGATGCGTTTCGCTGTCCGCCTTGAACGGAGAGAAATTCGTCAGCACCTGATATTTCGGCTTTTCATAATATCTGAAGCCTTGCCCCGGAATGATATGCAGCACATTGCCCTCCTTATCAGACAGCGAAGACATGAATGTAACACCCGGGACACTGTATATCGGTTCTTTCTCTGCAATTGCCCGGATTTCCTGAAGTGACTTCTTTTGCGTAAGAAGCTCTATATCAAGCATGATGATATTATGTCCCGTGCCTACCGGATTGCTGCTTTCGTCAAACGGCCAGCAGGTCGGCATTCCGACAAAATCACCTCTTCTGTTCGCACCGAAAAGCGGAAGCCAGCCTTCCGCCGCATCGTTAATCTCTATATAAACTCCTGCGTCGGATTCTCTCACCCGATATTCCATATCAAGAATATCAAGATTCCAGCCGACGATTGTTTTGCGTCTGTTTGATATTATACTTGTACACATTTTCTTTCTTATACCGTTCCTTTAAGTTAATGGCAACCGGCTGAATCATACCACTAAAAGAGCTGTAAGTCAACCTTCCCGTTATTTCGGCGTTGATAATCGGCTGTCAGCGATGATATACCATGTAAGTTGGCAAAAGTGATGTTTTCATCTGCAAAAGTGATGTTGACTTTATAACCGATATTACTTATAATGAAGAAAATAATATGAAATGAGGCAGACAAAATGACAATGGTAATGGTGCTTGAACTTATATACCGAAGTGCCGTTTTGTCTGCGTCGATATAATTACAAAGACAGAATATTTTTCAGGCACTTCCGTTTTCAGAGGTGCTTTTTTATTATTTTGACAACAAGGTTCTGAAATGCAAAGCATTTCAGGCTCTTATTTTCAGGAGGTATAAAGATGATATTGGAAGAAAAGAAAATTACATTAAAAGACGGTACAGAGGCGATTTTGAAAACGCCCGGAATCGAAGATGCCGAAACAATGCTTGAAAATATCAGGATCTGCTCAGGTGAAACAGACTTTCTTTCCATGTATCCCGAGGATTGGTCAAAAGCAACCGTTGAGAGTGAAGAAGAGTGGATAAAACATCATCGTGAAAACGATAATGCTTTGCTGATTGCCTGCTTTATTGACGGAAAAGCAGCAGGAAGCAGTGACATAAGCTTTATGAGCGGCATAAAAACTTCTCACCGTGCCGTGTTGGGTATTACCGTTCAGAAAAAATACTGGAATATCGGCATCGGCTCCGCGATGTTTTGCGAACTTATGAAAGCTGCCGAAGAAAACGAAAAAACCGAAATAGTTGAGCTTGAATTTGTTGAGGGCAACGACCGTGCAAAAGCACTCTATGAAAAATTCGGACTTAAAGTTGTTTCAGTAAGTCCGAAAAAATTTAAACTTAAAGACGGAACATATCAGAATGTCGGTTATATGCAAAAGGAAATAAGAGAACCAAAAATAAAAAAACGGGGTGATTAAGATGCACATCTGCATTTGTGATGACGATAAAAGTCAGCACGAGATAATTAAGAACTACATAAACGGTTTTTCTCTGCTTACGCAGAGGTCTGAAATCGTTTCGCATTTCAGCGGTAATGATCTGATTAAAGACTGTATGTCGGGAGTAAGCTTTGACATGCTTTTTATGGATATTCAGCTTGATTGTGTAAGCGGAATTGAGGTTGCACAGACGGTAAGACGGCTTAATTCCAATACCATTTATCACAGAAATGAAAAAATGACCGGGCAAGGGCAGCAAGCTGCAAGAAAAGCACTCAAATAATCAAATATTAACTTTGTTTTTCGGTCTGCGCAAAATATTTCGCACCGGGCAGCCGGATTTTGATGCAGAAGCCGTTTTCTTCGACGGCGGCAATACTCAAGGTATGCCGACGGAGAAAAAACGGGTAGAAAAACAAAGTGTTTGCAGTAAGAAAAAGTGCTTTCCCATGCAGCAAGCTGCAAGAAAAGCACTCAAGCATCAAATATTAACTTTGTTTTTCGGTCTGCGCAAAATACGGCGCCCGGAGATTAGGCAAGCTCTGCGAAGTACTTAATAGTCCTTACCATCTGTGAAGTGTAGCTGTTCTCGTTGTCATACCATGAAACAACCTGTACTTCATAAAGGTCATCAGCTATCTTTGCAACCATGGTCTGTGTTGCATCAAAGAGAGAACCGAATCTCATGCCGATAACATCGGATGAAACGATGGGATCCTCGTTGTAGCCGAAGGATTCGCTTGCTGCTGCCTTCATAGCTGCGTTGATGCCTTCCTTGGTGATGTCTGCGCCCTTAACAACTGCGGTGAGAATGGTGGTGGAGCCTGTCGGAACGGGAACTCTCTGTGCGGAGCCGATAAGCTTGCCGTTGAGCTCGGGAATAACAAGACCGATAGCCTTTGCAGCGCCTGTTGAGTTGGGAACGATGTTTGCAGCGCCTGCGCGTGCTCTTCTGAGGTCGCCCTTTCTGTGAGGACCGTCAAGAATCATCTGGTCACCTGTGTAAGCATGGATGGTTGACATGATACCGCTCTGGATGGGAGCATAATCATTGAGAGCCTTTGCCATGGGAGCAAGGCAGTTGGTGGTGCAGGAAGCCGCAGAGATAATCTGATCGTCAGCGGTAAGAGTGTCGTTGTTAACTGAGAAAACGATTGTCTTGAGGTCGTTGCCTGCGGGAGCGGAGATAACAACCTTCTTTGCGCCTGCGTTGATGTGAGCCATGCTCTTATCCTTTGAGCAATAGAAGCCTGTGCATTCGAGAACTACATCTACACCGATTTCGCCCCAGGGAAGGTCGTTAGCGTCTTTTTCAGCATAGATTTTAAGGGTCTTGCCGTCTACTGTGATGGTGCCCGCTTCGTCGTCTGCCGCTACGGTGTGAAGTCCTTCACCGATTCTGCCGCAGTAACCGCCCTGTGCGGTATCGTACTTGAGAAGGTGAGCAAGCATTGATGGCTTGGTAAGGTCGTTGATAGCTACGATTTCATAGCCTTCTGCGTCAAACATCTGTCTGAAAGCAAGACGACCGATTCTGCCGAAACCATTGATTGCAACTTTAACTGCCATTATAAATTCCTCCGAAATTTTTATTTTTTTTACGGTGCTATTTTACTCGGTTTGCTTTTATTATGCAACAGTTTTAGGGAAATTTATTCCTTCTTTCAAAACTTTCGTCCCTTTGTACAAAAACAATAAAATCGCTTGATTGACTTGGTTAATTTTCACAATTTATTTTATATCCGTATAAAGATTATAAAGCTTGTGATACATTCCTTTTTTCTCCATAAGCGCGGCATGAGTACCCTCCTCGGCAATACCGTCCTCTGTAAGCACAATAATTCTGTCCGCGTTTCTAATGGTTGTCAGCCTGTGTGCCACGGTGAGTGTTGTTCTTCCCTTTGCAAGCACGGAAAGGGACTTCTGCACAACCAGCTCGTTGTCGTTATCAAGGGCACTTGTTGCCTCGTCTAAAATAAGAATGGGCGGATTTTTCAGGAATACACGGGCAATGCTGATTCTCTGCTTCTGTCCGCCCGAAAGCATAACGCCCCTTTCACCGATATAAGTATCATAACCGTCAGGCAGCTTCATAATAAATTCGTGAGCACCCGCAAGCCGTGCCGCGTTTTCCATTTCTTCATCCGTTGCGCCCGGCTTTCCGTATATAATATTGTCCCTCACAGTGCCGGAAAACAGGTAAACATCCTGCTGCACCACGCCTATATTGCTTCTCAGCGAATGTAAAGTAATATCCCTGATATTTTTGGAGTCTATGTAAATATCGCCCTTGTCCACCTCATAAAAACGGGGAATAAGGCTGCATATAGTGGTTTTTCCGCCGCCCGACGGACCCACAAGAGCCACATTTTCACCCGCCTTAATGTCTATGCACAGGTTTTTAAGAACCGTGCCTTTTTCTTCATTATAGCCGAAGGTGATGTTGTCAAGCTTAATGCTGCCCTCAAACTTCTGAATTTCAACGCTGTCCGGCTTGTCGGCTATATTGACGGGCGCATCCATAATCTGCGTGAACCGTTCAATACCCGTCATGCCTTTTTCAAACTGCTCGGCAAATTCCACAATACGCCTTACAGAGTTGAGCAAAGTGGAAACATAAAGCAGATACGCCGTGTAGTCCGCAACGCTTATGCTCTCTTTTCTGATAAACAGTGCGCCGAGGATGACCACCGCAATATACATCAGTCCGTCAAAAACTCTCGTGACGGTGTGAAAGCCCGCCATATATTTGTATGTGCGCTTTTTAGTATGGAAAAAGCGTGTATTGCCGGCAGCAAACTTTTCTTTTTCTATATTCTCATTGGCAAAGGAACGCACAACTCTCACGCCCAGCAGACTGTCCTCCACCTGCGCGTTGATTTCGCCTATGTCGTGCCGCTGGTCAATAAATGCCTTTCGCATTTTATAGCGGAAGCTTTTGGTGCACACAAACATCAGCGGCAGCATGGCAAACATAATCAGTGTCAGCCACAGGTTGATTCTGACAAGAATAACAAAGGAAGCGATTATTTTCACCGACGCGATGAAAAACTCCTCCGGGCAGTGATGCGCAAACTCCGTAACCTCAAACAGGTCGCTTGTTATCCTTGACATAATCTGACCGATTTTCGTCTGGTCATAATAGGAAAACGGGAGAGCCTGCAAGTGCGCAAACAGGTCTGTTCTCATATCAGTTTCTATTCTCGCGCCCATAACATGACCGATGTTTGCCATATAATAGTTTGCCGCCGCGTCAACAAGCCGCAGAATAACATAAATTATCCCCGTTTCGGCAATCAGCCTTACCGTCAGTGCCGGCAGCTCATTCATTGCCGTGTCCGTGATTTTACGCACAATCAGCGGCAGCACCACATCGCACACAGTAGTAAGGGCTGCACAAAACAGGTCAAGTGCAACGGTTTTGCCGTATTTTCGGTAATAGGGCAGAAAACGCTTTATCAGCGACGAATTGGACGCGCTTCTTTTATATACACCGTTTGCTTTCATACTTCTCCTCCGTCATAGCTTATATCTTTTCAATTTTAGCATAAACAGGCAGAATATGCAAGTTGCACAAAAAGAACCGACAAAATTTTTACATACAATCTTGCCGCTGTTATTGAAATATATTTTATATAGTTTATAATGAACTTAATAATTAATCGGAGGAATTATAAGTTATGCAAGACAGAAAAGTAAGAATAGGTATCATCGGCTGCGGCGGCATCGCCAACGGAAAGCATATGCCTTCCCTTAAAAAAATCAAAAACGCCGAAATGGTTGCATTCTGCGACCTTATTGAGGAAAGAGCCGTAAAAGCGGCAAAGGAATACGGTATAGAGGGCGCGGCTGTTTATACGGATTATAAAGAGCTGCTTAAGGATGACAGCATTGAAGTTGTTCATGTATGCACCCCCAACCGCTCACACGCCTTTATTTCCATAGATGCTATGGAGGCAGGCAAGCATGTTATGTGCGAAAAGCCCATGGCAAAAACCTATGCAGAGGCAAAGGCAATGCTTGAAACCAGTGAACGCACGGGTAAAAAGCTTACAATAGGCTATCAGTCCCGCTGGAGAGAAGATTCTCTGTATCTCAAGAGACTGTGCGAGGAAGGCGAGCTCGGCGATATTTATTTTGCGAAGGCCATCGCTTTAAGACGCCGTGCTGTTCCCACATGGGGCGTTTTCCTCAATGAATATGAGCAGGGCGGCGGTCCGCTTATAGACATAGGCACTCACGCGCTTGACCTTACGCTTTGGACAATGAATAACTACAAGCCGAAGATGGTTGTCGGCACAACATACGCGAAGCTGCGCGACAACAACAAGGAAACCGGCAACGCATGGGGTGACTGGGATCTTGACAAATACACGGTTGAGGATGCGGCATTCGGCTTCATCGTTATGGAAAACGGCGCAACGATTATTCTTGAATCAAGCTGGGCACTGAACATAGCAGACCCAAGAGAAGCCATTACCATGCTTTGCGGCGACAAGGCTGGTGCGGATATGTTTGACGGATTGCGCATCAACAAGGTGAAAAACGGCAGACAGTGCATGGAAATACCGAATTTTGACGCAGGCGGAGTTGCTTTCTTTGACGGTGACGGAAATGATGATGCGTCAACGCTTGAAGCAAGAGCATGGCTCAACGCCGTTATCACAGACACAGAGCCCCCGACGAAGGCGGCGCAGGCACTCGTTGTAACACAGATTCTTGAAGCAATTTATGAATCCGCAAAGACGGGCAAGCCCGTATATCTTGACAACTGATTGAAGAAAGGTTGAATTATATGGAACTCGGTATCATTATCGGTCACGAAAGAGAAGACTTTGAATATGCCAAAAATCACGGTCTGAAATTTCTTGAAATTTGCCATAACATCGGCAACGACTGTCCCGCCCTTCTTGCGAGAGCGGACGAAATGAACGCTTACATAAAAGAATACGGCGTGAAAATCGGTTCTGTCGGTCGCTGGGGCACGGATAAAATTGACGAAAACGGCAATCTGATAGAAGAAGAGCTGCAAAATTCCTATATTCTGATTGATTTCTGCGAAAAGGTCGGCTGCACCGTTTTCAACACGGGCGTGAACTATGTTGAAGGTCTTTCGGCATATGAAAATGTCACCGCAGCGATAAATTATCTGCAAAAGCTTGTTGATTACGGCAGAGACAAGGGTGTAAGAATCGCAACCTATAACTGCGACTGGAACAATTTCGTAAGATGCCCGTATTACTGGAAGCTTATCCACGGTCATATCAAGGAGCTCGGCATAAAATACGACCCCACACATTGCATAAATTCCGGCAGCGGCGATTATCTCGGCGAAATGAAGGAATGGGGCGACCGTTTCTATCATGTTCACCTCAAGGGCACAATCAATGTAAACGGCGACCATGTGGACGACCCGCCGGCAGGCATGGACATGATAAACTGGGGCGCATTCATGGGTATTCTTTACAAAAAGCACTATAACGGCACCCTTGCAATAGAGCCGCATTCCGGCACATGGAAGGGTGAGCTCGGCGAATTCGGTGTTCAGTATACCATCGACTGCATGAAAAAGCTTATATTTTAAGGAGTAAATATATGATACACATTATTGTATGGGCTATAAAGGCTATGATAATTTTCATCAAGCTGGGCGCGTTCGGTATAGATATTGCCCCGTTCCTTTCCGTTCTCGGTGATTTACTTTCCAATGATAATTCAGGCGAGGTCATCCCGGAAGAGAACGAATAACACAGTGTAGAATCTGAATAGCGGAGATTTTGCCTAAAAGGCAAGCTCTCCGCTATTTTTACACCTCATGGCGCGTGTATTTCTTATAGATAACCGGCAAACAGACCGCGCTCACTGCCGCCGCGACAAGTGGGAAAAAATGCCGAATATCCGTAAAGCTGCCCGAAAGATAAACATATCTTTGCGAAGAAATATATGTACCGAAAACCATATTCACCGGCATAACCTCCACTAACTGCGACAGATACGGATTTTCAATATAGAAAAGCATCTGCGAAATAAACGGAAGGATACAAATAAAGCCGGAAACCGCCGCCGAGGTTATCAGCTTTTTGCACACGGATGATACCGCAAGAGTAATAAAGCAAAGCAGGTAACAACCGAGAAGAATATACGGCAGCACGGTGAAAAGCTTTGTTAAATGACTTTCCCCCTGTCCGGCATTCATTCCCTGCACGCCGAGAAACGCGAAGCTTATCAGCAAAGCCAGCAGAGCATACGCCGCAAAGCATACTGTAGTATAAATCAGTGATGCGGCAATCTTTCCCCATGCAAGCATTCCCCTGCCCTTTTTGCCGGAAAGCAGAAGTGCATCCGTTGACATGGCGTATTCAGAGGTAAAAACGCCGCACAGCCCGAAAATAATTATCAGAGCTATGAATATTCCCACATCCTCACTTAAAAGTCCGTAAAAATTTTCCCAGCCGTAGTCATAGCCGGAATTAAAGCCGGTCTGTAACATTTTTCTGTTTTTTTCGGCAAGAAAACCGTTATAATCTCTCATATACTGCGTAACAGACGGATCTGCCGATTGCCATTCACAGTGTTCAATATTTCTTTCAATATTCTCGTACTCACTGACGGGCCAGTATAGTTTGATATATTCAGGCAGAAACTCCTTTCTTATTGCTTTATGCTCTTGACTTGAAGCAATGCTGTCAAGCTCCTGCTCGGTTATTTCACCCTTTTCCAGCTTAAAAATCAAACCCGATATATCAACATCATATTTTCCGAAATATGCCGAGCCGCCGTCCGCATATTCCTTCATCATTTCATCTTCATCCCTGTAATATATTTCGTCTCTGTTCTCAAAGTCATCAACTGCCCTTTTAAGCCCGTCTATACTGTCTGCCGAAACGAAAACCGTCTGCGGTCTTTCTCCCTTCAGCAGCGGAATTGAAAATCTGCCCCTCGTTCCCGTGTTATACCCATATAACGCAACAGCAGTCATTACTGTCATCGCGATAAAGCACACTGCAAGAGCTCCGATAAAAAGCCTATTCTGAACTATTTTTTTCAGCTCATCTCTTACACTCGCTTTCCCTTTCGGACACCTCCCCGAAGCATTCCAGATAAACATCATTCAAATCCGGCTCGCACGGCACGGCATTTTCCGCAGGCTTCTGAGCCGACACGATTCGCATTGACAGCATATTGTTTTCACCGTGGACTATCTCACCCACAATAAATCTTTTCTGAAAAGACGACAGTTGTTTCCTTTCGGCACTGACAAGCCATACCCTTCCTTTAATACTGTCCGTAAGCTCCTTTACAGTACCCTGCAACGCTATACCGCCGTCCTTCATAACAAGCACACGGTCGGCAATAAATGAAATATCCGACACAATATGTGTGGCATAAATGATAATTCTGTCCCTTGACAGCTCTGCCACCATGCCGCGAAAGCGCAGCCGCTCCTTTGGGTCAAGACCTGCCGTAGGCTCATCGAGTATCAGCACGGAGGGATTGTTCAGCATAGCCTCGGCTATTCCGAGCCTTTGCCGCATACCGCCCGAAAAGGCTTTGATTTTCTTTTTTCTTTCATTGTACAGACCTACATATTTTAAAAGCTCCTGTGTACGCGTTTTTCTGTATCTTCCGTTTATACCCTTGACGGCACAGAAATAAAAAAGGAAATCCTCTGCCGTGAAGTCCTTATAATAACCGAAATTCTGAGGCAGATAGCCTATCAGATTACGGTATGCCGCACCGAGAGTTTGTATTTTTTCTCCGTCAAGCCTTATTTCTCCCTCATCCGGCTGCAAAACATCCGCAATCATTCTCATCAGCGTTGTTTTTCCGGAGCCGTTTGCGCCGAGCAGCGCATATATTCCGTCGGTAAGCGTAACCGACAAATTGTTTACCGCCGTTTTTTCGCGGTATTTTTTTGTTACGCCGTCAATTTCAAGCTTCATATTTTATCTGCCCTTTCAAAATTGAAATTTTTAACCGATATAAGCGAAACCGTAACTGCCGAAAAAATGAGCAGCACCAGAACAGCCGCAAGATAAATAACGGGGATGCCGAACAGAAATTCCTGCACCGCAAGCGCAAGGTCCGTCCTCAGAAAAAACAGCCCGGCAAGCACTCCGCACACGCCGAAGGACACCCCTACAACCGCTCTTGCGCCGCAGAACACACACAGCCCGAGCGAAAGCGCAGACGACAGAAGGAATGCCGAAAACGACAGCATAACCGTGTACAAAAAATCACCGCTCATCAGTCCTGCGGCACATACGGCGGCAAGGTCGTATATTGCGCACAGCACCAGCTTTCCGGCAAAAACCGTTTCCGGCTTATAAAGGCAGGCACTTTCCGTTTCAATATTCTGCGGGGCGCAGTGATAATACACACAGCCCACCGTACCTAAAGCCGTAAACGGCGTTACAAGGCATATAAGCACGGGGGAAAGCCCCGATTGCGGCACACGGCTTATCACAAATACCGCGGCAAGATAGAAAAATGAAATCACATAAAACCACGGCGTCAGACTTTTGATAACGCCCGACAGAAAGCCGGTTAAGCAAAACCCCGGAACACACCGGATATTTATATTTTCAACCCGGCTTTTAAGATTTTCTTTCGATTGAACAGAATAATTTTCGACTTCATAAAGAGAAAGAACATTCGATATTTCTTTTTTGTTCACCATAATTCGCACTCCTTTAAATAAATTAACGCCCTTCTCAAACGGGTTTTTACCGTGGAAACAGGCACTTTCTGAACAGAGGCTATTTCCGTCAGCTTCATTCCGTGATAATATTTCAGAATAACCGTGTCCCTTTGCTTTTCCGGCAGGGATAAAACAGCTTGACGAACCGCAAGTGCTTTTTCCCCGCTTTCAAAATCACCTGCCGCAGCGTTTTCCTCTCCGTCGTTTTCCGTCGTCAGCTCCGTTTCTTTTTTCTTCTCGCGGAAATAATCGTTGGATATATTGACGGCAATTGTGAAAAGGTAGCTTTTCAGCTTCCCGTTTTCTTTATAGTTAGAAAGATTTTCAATAAATCTCAGAAAAGTATTCTGCGCCGCATCCTCTGCCGCCGCTTTGTTGCCCGTGCGGCGGTACAGAAAACTGTATATTTCACCGTAATATATCTCAATCAGCGTATTCAGTGCCTCCCTGTCCCCGGATTTTGCCCGGCAGACAAGCTCCTTTTCCTCCATTTTCTCACTTCCTTACATATATATAACGGTTTAAAAGCCGAAAAGGTTTCACTAAATAAAAAAGAACGGAAATGCTTTCAGGCAAATCCGTTCTCACTATTTCATTTATATAAGCTTTTTAAGAAAATCAACCGCCGTGGCTATATCCTTTGCCGGATCATCGCCCACCTCGCGTTCAATTGTAAGAAAACCGTGGTAGCCTATATCGTCAAGTGCTTTAAGGTAACCCGGAAACGGTACGCTGCCCGTGCCGAGAGGAACCTCTTCAAAATAAGCCACTCCCTCTGCTTCCTGCGGAACGGGATGTACTGCACGGTATATGTATTCGGGATTGCCCTTTGTCAGCATAATGCCGTCCTTGGCGTGGGTATGCACAATGTAATCCTTAAGATTATATACTGCCTGCACCGGGTCATCGCCCGTCACCATAACAAGGTTCGCCGGGTCAAGGTTTACCGCAACACCCTTTGAGCCGAGAGAATCTAAAAAGCCTTTGAGAGTTGCCGAGGTTTCGGGTCCTGTTTCAATGGCGAAATGAGAGCCTATACTGTCGGCAAACGAGGCAAGCTCAAAACAAGCCTCCTGCATAACCTTATATCTGTCATGGTTGGGGTCAGACGGAACAACGCCGATATGGGTTGTAACAATATCCGTTTCAAGCTCTTTGGCAAGCTCCATAATACGCTTTGATTTTTCAATAAGTGCGGGATTTCTGTCCGCATATCCGAAGCCCTGCCCCAAATCGCCGCATATTGCGGAAAAGCACAGTCCGTTTGACTTAACAAGCTCAAGCAGCTCGCGCCTCATGGCGGGGGTCATATTTTCCGGGGCGTGGTCGCCGTTTGTGCAATACATCTGTATACCGTTTACGCCGAGCTGTGCTGCCTTTTTCACCGCCTCGGCAGTTGGAAGTCTGAATGATTCTATAATTGCACCTATTTTAAAGTCCATTTTTATTCTTCTCCTTTACACTGTTTCAATAAGCTTTTTAAGGGTGTTGAAGCCGCAGGTAACACCCGTCACAGCGTCCTCCATACCCTCAAATTCAACCGTCAGATAGCCGTCGTAGCCGCTGTTTTTCAGTATTTTCAGGCATTGATATACGGGAACAACGCCGTGACCGATTATCGCGCCGCGCAGATAATTGCCGCCCCTTGTTGAGAAAAAGCCGTCGGGAGGAAGAAATTCATTGCCGGACTTAAAGTGAAAATCCTTGAAATGAACATGGAATGCATACGGAGCCATTCTTCCGACCGCAAGTGCCGGATTTTCGTCTGCACACAGGAAATTGCCGACATCAATAAGCGCACCGAAATTAGGATGGTTCACGCCGTTTATCAGTCGCTCCACCCTTGTGCTTTCCTGGCAGAACTGACCGTGATTTTCAGTCATTGTCTTTATTCCCTTTGCAGCCGCGTATTGCGTTACGGCGCGGCAGCCCTCAATAAGCGTGGGAAGGGCGTTTTCAAAGCCGCAGGTATGCTTTTTGTCTTCACCGTAACCCCATGCCGCATCGTGCCTCATAAGCCTTGCGCCGAGTGCCTCGCACACATCGACCTCCGCTTTAAGCCTTTCTATTTCCCCGTTCAGGTCATCGCAAAGAAAATTTGCGCCTATGGTATAGCTGACACATTCTATGCCCTGCCTTTTACATTCTTCATTAAGCTGCGCCGCATATTCTTTTTTATTCATACCGTCGGGAGTATGTATCTCGGCAAACTCGATGCCGTCAAAGCCAATATCCTTTGCCAGCTTAACAAGCTCGATTTCACTGCATTTGCCGCTTCCCGTCAAACGCGAAAAGCTGTAGGAAGTAACTGATATTTTCATTAAACCACATCCTTAACACACATTTTTTATTATTATGCACTATATTATAATTTTTTGAATATCAACTGTTTTAACAGCTCAAACAATTTTTTAAACAGGTTTCTAAAGGCTTGGAAATTTTGCTTTAATCCATGTTGTGCTATTTCCTGCGTGTTGAAATTTTCCGTATTGCAGTTTTCCGTTGTCATTGGCTTAAGAGTATATGTTTCCTTATCAAACACCATAAACTGCGGATAAGCTTCTTCCTCATAAATCGTAAGTCTTCCGTAACGGGTACATATTTTGACAAACAAATCTTTCATACAGTCAGGCCAGCTATTGTGGTGAACTCCCTTGATATACCATGTGGAATCCGGAAACAGACTGGTGGAGGCATCTATGATATTGTCGGGAGAAATATATCTTTGCAGGTTCAAAGCATTTCTGCTTCTGATATAACTCTTTGATAAGGTTTGACCGATTGGAGCAACGGTAGCACCAAAGCTGGATATTTGCGTACTGACCAAACCGTCACTTTGTTCGTTGCAGCTTTCGATAAATGGTAAAAGCTGATAACCGTATTTAACAACAATGCCGACATAGCTGTCGTGTTCCTTGGCTTCATTCAGAATTTCCGGAATCTTTTGTCTGACTTCCCGGTCATAATGATCCAGTTTTTCCAGTAAGCCGGCATATTTCTCCTGCATTTCCTGTGTGCCGAATATATAATTCCGGGCAGTCTGATAATCATCCTTAAAAACAGTGGTCCAATATCCCGGGAAAGTACCGTAGGTCGCCATAACAAGCCTCGGTATAAGTTTATCCTTTAACTTGACAAATATATTCTGAAAAGTCTTTTCGGAGATTTTTGCCATACCGTTTTCGTTGCACATATCAATCAGCGCGACGACAATCTCATTTAAAAGAGTATCGAAATCGGAAAACCGATAAGTATCCGCGTCACTGTCATAATAAATATCATCCGTTTGCTCGCGTTCAAAGGCTTCAAAATCAAGAACTATATTGCCGCACACAAAATCGCTGAATTTTTCCGAACCGTTTGCAACGGTCGAGTCAAGTGCTATATTATAAATTTTGCTGTAACCGTATGTAGCAAGATAGGTGAGCAAAAATGAGCCGCCCAAGCATCTGGCACGAACAGATACCCACTTTTTTCCGGTTGCCTGTATAACTCCCGTAATATATTCGTCAAACTCCGCAGCAACCTCAAAAGGATCCTTACGCCAGTCATACCAGAATATATAGGAATCAAGATCATAGCTGCCGTCTTTCTTCTTATAGTTTGACCGCATGGCTTTTTCGTTTTCCTTCTTCTTGTCCTTGTGTATGCCGCTGCCGTCGGAGGCTTCCCCGTTATCATCCAAATGGCAAGGCTCATAAACAGAATTAATGCCATTCGACAACGCGTCCACATAATCATCCCAATTATTGAACACAAGTCCCTTTAAAAGAGTCGGATAAATATCTTTCGCTATATCCATAACCTGTTCTTTGGTGATTTCAACCGGAGTAAGCTTTGTTTTGCTGTCAGCCGAGTAAATCGGATTTGCATCGCCGCGAATTGTAACGATAGGCATATTAACATATTTCACCGCCTCCGCGCCGGCAACCGGATAAACGACACTAAGAAGCATGCCGATTATTAGTATTATACATATTGCTTTTTTCATATGACATCCTCCTGAACATATTATTATCTGACCGTATATTACCTGTTTTTATATTATATATGCGTTCAGCGGCAGTGTCAAGTATAGTCTGTTATTTATGCTATCAAATCAAGTCTGTTATTTATGCTATCAAATCTGCCTTTTGCACTATCAAAAATCCTGCAGTTGATGAAAACATGACAGACCGAACGATTATACAAAAATCTTCCCGTTTGAATTTAAAAAACAGGGACTCACTTTTTTGTGAGCCCCATGTTTTTGTTGCTTTTACATTTCTTTGTTTCTTTTATTTATCCTTTTTGTGTTTCTCTTTATAATGCGAAATAGCTTCTTCCTTTAAAAGCTCTCTGCGCTTTTTTTCCTGCTCTTCTGCGGCTTTTTTCGCCTGAGCCCTGCGCTTGTCAGCTTCCTTCTGCTGGTTAGCCAATGCCTTTGCGCGCTGCTTTGTTTTCTGCTTGGCGACCTTCTCCCGCTCTTTTTTCATTTCTTCAAGCTCTTTTTTCTTCAGCGCGTTCTGTTTTTCCTCGTCAGCCTTCCGCAACAAATTATCCTTTTCCTGTTTTTTTGCCTGAGCCGCTTTTTCTCTTGCAGCCTGCTTGTCCGCCTCGGCTCTCTTTTTTGCCGCCTGCTTTTTTGCTTCAACTTCTGCCTTGCGCTTTTTCGCTTCAAGCTTTTCCGCTTTTGCCTTCTGTT
>JAKSQS010000040.1 GCA_024404055.1 Clostridia bacterium
CTTTACTCACATATATATACGGCGTTTCGGGTGCTTTGATAATCGGTAAAATATTTACCGATTATATGTGCAGTCACGGTGTGTATGAATCAACAAAGGTTGCGATTTTCGGTGCCGTTATATTCTGTCCTGTATTTCTTCTTGCCACAGTTTTTATTGCCGAAAAGCTTTTCGGTGCAAAAAAAAGTTCATGGCGGGATGATATGGATCTGATTGCTCCCGGTGTATTCATTATTCTGACCTGTGCCAAGTTCGGCTGCTTTATCAACGGCTGCTGCAAAGGCATTGAGTGTTCATTCGGTATCACTTATATCGGAAGCGATGTAAAGAATTTTCCAATACAGATATTTGAAGTTTGCACGATGTCTCTTATACTCATAATCGCATATTTTTACACATTCCGCTCGGGTAGATTCATAAGGGGTACGGCTTATCCGTTTACCGCGGCAGTGTATTCCGTTTCCAGATTTTGCTGGGAATATTTAAGATATTATCCCGATGAAGAAGCAAGACATATTATTATGGGACTGACATTCTGGCAGTTCTGCTGCGTACTTGTGTTTGTTTCATCGGTGATATGTTTTATTGTTTTAAAAAATTATAAAGAAAAAGCACCGCAAAAAAAGGAAATTATACACAGACACAAATAAAAATCTCCGCTTCCGGGTAAAACAATTTTCAACACAGTATACAGACGGCAA
Source organism: Clostridia bacterium (assembly GCA_024404055.1). Taxonomy (GTDB): domain Bacteria; phylum Bacillota; class Clostridia; order Oscillospirales; family Acutalibacteraceae; genus UBA6857. The sequence continues at coordinate 702 of JAKSQS010000040.1, forward strand.
AAGCCCTGCAACATCACCGCTTTTCGGGGATGATGCAGGGTTTTCAACACATTTTATTCGGGATATATTACACGGCATTCAGGTGCAAAAATGAACCGTTTAAGCGACTTCGATTATTCCGGGGACGGATTTATTTTATAACAATCTTTCCCGGCAATACCGTAGTACCTTGTAACGCTTAACAGTTCAGGCATTTGCTGCCTGTGCCTGACTAATAAGCTTTTTCAGATATTGGATGAGCGACCGGAAAAACTGTCGGATTGACTTGAATAAAGGAACCTTTACGGTATCGGAACCTGTATTCTCCTTTGTCATTGGGGTGATTTGAGCCAAATCGGGATTCGGGTTGTTGTCATAGATAAGGTACTGCGGATAATCGGGGTCGGTATAAATCGTCATGATTCCTTCTCCGTCATAGTTGAGAATTTTGGCCATAAGAATATCCACACACAACGGATAACGGTTATGCTCCATATCTTTTATAATCCATGTGGTGTCCGGATACATACAAGTGGAGGCATCAACTACCTTGTCGGGAGAAATGTACTTTTCGGTGCCCTTTTTTTCAGACAGTTTTATGTATCTTTCGGAAAGGGTGCTGCCCATTCTTGCAGCGGTTGCACCAAAGGATTGTGAGGTAAGGCTGACAATCATATCACTTATGCGTGTCGTTCAAGCCCGTCAGCTTCTGGACAATCTCACAGCCCGATCCGTTCGTTACATTGCCGTTTTCATCCAGACGGTAATCAGCATAAGCCTCTTCAAATATTTTAATCAGCTGTTTGTTGTATTCTGTGTAATTGTTGGTTATATAGGCTTTTGCGAAAACGGGAATCAACTCTTTGACCTTTGCTTCAAGATAGCCATCCGGTGTATGGGGAAGGTCATGTACTTCCGGGTCGGTTCCGCATAAAACACCTGCTTTGTTGACAATTGTACTTCTGCCTCTGACATAAATAACAGGATTGTTGCCGCAGTCACATTCTGCCGCACTCGCCGCAAAAGACGGCAGCAGCATGGTCGTAATAAGAAACAATGTCATGAAAAAAGAGAGCAGTTTTTTTGATTTCATACAATAACTTCCTTTCCGTCCGTATATATTTATTATACTAATTTAAAGATTGTGTATAATTATTGTCAACAAATTGCATTTTTATGAACAAAAATGCAGACAGCGGTTACATCCGATAAAATCAGATTAGAAGATGCGATTACCTGAAACAAATTAGTTATTGCGGCACACAAAAGCAGGCTGCGATGAAGCTTTTGTGCTTCATCGCAGCCTGTTTCGTTCGGATATAATTGCTTATTTCACTTTAGCCGATTTGATTTCGGAATAAGCGGAATAGATTTTATTACCATCAACTGTTTTATAGGTTCTTACCTTGAAATACATTGTCTTGCCTTTTGTAAGAGAAGACTTTGTATAAGTAAGTGCTGTGCCGGAATAAATTTTTGAATAAGTACCTGACTTTGAGGCAGCCATATAAAGCTCATAGCCTGTTGCACCTGTCACTTTTGTCCATTTTGCGGTGATTTTCTTTGTGCCTGCCGTGAGCTTGGGCGCAGCGGGTGCTGCGGTCTTCGTGCCAGTTTGAAGCTTTGTATAGCTTGCGCTGAGTATATCCTTACCGCCTACGGTCTTATAAGCCTTTACATAATAAGTATAAGCTGTGCCGGCTTTAAGGCTCTTAACGGTATAGGAGGTTGCGGCAGTTGTACCGATAAGGGTGTACTTTTTTGTGGATGAGCTGTATTTATATACTTTATAGCCTGTTGCATTTGCGGTCTTTGTCCATGAAAGCTTAACGGTGCTTGTTGTCTGTGTTGCTTTAAGACCTGTTACATTTGCAGGTGCTGTGCCTGTGGCTATCTTTGTATATGCGCTGCTGCCGTATTCCTTGGAAGCAACTGTTTTGCTTGCCTTTACATAGTAGGTGTAAGCGGTTCCTGCCTTAAGGCCCTTGACGGTATAGTTAGTGGCGGTGGTTGAAGCCTTCTGTGTATACTTCTTTGCGGTTGAGCTGTAAGTATAGATTTTATAGCTTGTTGCGCCTGCAACCTTTGTCCATGAAAGCTTAACAGTGCTTGCTGTCTGTGTTGCGGTAAGACCTGACACATTTGCAGGGATTATCTTGTATTCAAGGGACTTTGTTCCGCTGTATTTGCCTTTGAAGGTCACTTTTGCCGTTGCAGTGCCGATATTAGTGTTATTTGAATATGTTACTGTGTAATCAGTATCCTTAACGAGCTTGCTGCCCTTTGAATCCTTAACTGTTACCGCGGGCTTCTTTGCAGAGCCTGTATAAGTGTAAGTGGATGTTGAAAGAGTAATATCGGCAATCTTCGGAACAGCTGTTGAGGTTGTCTTTGTATATCCGCATACGGAGCATACCGACTGAATTTTACCGTCCTTTGTTTGCGTGGCTTTAGTAATCTTGTCGGCATATTTGTGTCCGAGCTTTGCAGTTACGGTCTGTGCCTTGATAACGGCACCGCATTCGGAGCAATGCTTTCCTTCTGAAATGCCTGCCTTCGTGCAGGTTGCGGCTTTGCCGGAATCGATTACCACCGTATGATTATTTTTATTTATCGGCAGAATGATGCTGTCAAGATCCGTTATCTGAGTTTTTCCGAGGGCATCCTTGAAATAATCGAAGCAGTCAACACATCTGTAACAGGTGAACGCAATTCCGTTTGTCGTGCAGGTGGCGGCCATTTTCGGTACAAGAACCATATTATGTTCACCTGCCGCAAAGGTAGAGGTTTCATTCTTTGTTTCACCGCAGGGGCAGATGTAGACATCATATCCGTTGCTTGTTGCGGTCGGTTTCACGGATTCGTGAAGGGTCCATGCGTGCTTATGGAATGTCACCGAAATGCTTACATCATTGTCAGGCATTGTGAAGGTGAAATTATTGTTGTTGTCAATAATCTCAAGTGAGTCTGCATTTACAGATATTACCTTGCAATCGTCATTGGGTGTTGTTGATATTGTTACCTTATCACCGAAATAAGCCGCAGCTTTGTCAGCTGTGGCGGTGCCGTTTGCATCGCCTGTAACGGTTACCGTGTATGCGCTCTTGGTGTAATGCGCATAGAGAACCTTTGTGTTCACATTGTAGATTGATTCTGCGGTAATCTTTTCGCCGCCGTTCTTTTCTGTGAACCAGCCGTCAAAGATATAACCCTTTCTTGTTACTGCGGGAAGTTCTCCGTATGGTTCATCGCCCTTAACTGTGAGCTTTGTATTGGCATGACCCGGAATACAGTTGTCAAGCTCTATCTCAACGGGAAGTGCAACCCAGTGTGCAAAGATGTCATTTATTACAAATGCGCCGGGCTTCATATTATCGTAAATTTCCTGTGACGAACAGGGACGGTCCGGAGTAAGCTTTATCAGTCCGTTACCTGTATACCAACCGTCAAAGGCATAGCCTTCTCTTTCGGGTTCAGGAATTGAACCCCATGGCTCGCCTTCAAGAATGGTATACTGTGCCATGTCAGGTGCGCCATCATAGCCGAGAATGAGTGAAAAACGACTAATCTCCGGCTGCCAGTGTGCATAGAGAGTAACCGGCTCTGTCCATTCACAGATTGAATCGTAGTCAATGCGTTCGCCGCCTTCGGCTTGTGTAAACCAACCAAGAAACTTATAACCGAAGCGGGATATTTTATCTCTTGCAAGCAGTAAAGTATCACGCATGGAACGGCTGTATGTAACATTATAGTCCCTTGAGCCTTCTATCTCAAAGTTCCATGTTTCCGGTGATTGCCAGAGACCGCCGTTGCCTTCAAAGGTAATCTGTATGTCGGCAAGCTCCCATACGCCATAAACTGCGGTTGTATTATAGCAAAGATCATTATTACCGAACCTCTGTCCTGTGGTTGTGCGATACCAGCCTTTCAATGCATAGCCGGGCTTTACGGGGGCTTCCGGGAAATCCTCAAGGCTTAAATAACCGCCATATTCCGTATAGCGAATTGCATATGGCTCCGGGTCATTCTTTTCCGCATAGAATGTTACCTTGCCGAACTGTGCCTTCCACTGAGCATAAAGGGTATGAGGCATTTTGTTTGCGTCATATATTGTGTCGGCGGTGATTCTTGTGCCGCCGGTGGGCGCGGTGTACCATCCGAAGAAGGCATAATCTGTTCTTGTTGCCTCGGGAAGCTTTCCGGCACGCTGTCCGTCCACAAGATTGACGGTTGACTGTCCGCAGGTACCGCCGTTGGCGTTAAGTGTAACCGTAACCGCCTGACGCCAGCTTGCTTTGATTGTCGCGTTACCGGAAATTATGCTTGTTGACGAAACGGCATTACCTGCTGAGTTTATCCAGCCCATGAAAGCGTAACCGCTTCTTGTGGGGGTGGGAAGCGTAATGCCTATCGGTTCATTTTTTACAAGAGTATAGGTTGTTTTCGAAAGAGGATTACCGCCGTTCACATCAAGTGTGAGTGTGCAGTTTTCGCCCCATCTTGCTTTAAGCGTCTGCTTTGTACCTGCACCTGTGAATACAGTAGCAGCTTCTATCTTTTTGCCCGCATAATCAAACCAGCCCGCAAAGGTATAACCTGCTCTTGTGGGGGCGGGCAGAGTGCCGTAAGGCTCACCGTAAGTAACGGTTTTTGTTGCCGTATCGCAGGTACCGCCGTTGGTGTCGAAGGTGATTACTGCCTGATTTTTTGTATATCTTGCATTTACCGTAACATTTTCAAGCACACGCACAATGCTGTCCTTTGTAAGCTTTGTATCACCGATATACCAGCCGTCAAAGGTGTAGCCTGTTTTTGAAGCAGTTGGAAGAGTGCCTACGGGCTTTAAGTATGTGGCAATTATTTTGTTGCCGCCGTAAACTATCTGTCCTTCTCCCGGGTCAAAGGTGAGCTCTACTGTCTTTACATACTCTCCGGGGGTGCGGAAGGTCTGTCTGTGGTCATAGTTGAGAGGCCAGAAGTTGTTCAGGACAATGGCTTTACAGTAAATAACATGGTTGTTGTATTCCTCGGGAATATAGCATGAGTCGGTATTATTGAAAAATACATTGTTGTTGTCAAGGCTTAAATTGTCTGTACCGTCCTTTGTGAAATCCTTCCATTTCTGACTTGCCTGCGGATAGAAATGTATATCCTCTGATGTCCATGTGCTCCTGTCGTCGGGCAGCGGACGGGTGTTCTTATACTGATGCTGTGTATCGCTCTGCCAGTTTGCAAAGGCGTGAATGTTATAATTTTTAAGTGTTATATCATCATATATATTATCCGTACCTGCAATCATCTCTTCCTTGCCGGTGGACTTGTCGATTGCATACCACTGATAATAAACCTCAAAAATCTGACGCTTGTGCCAGTCTATCTGACCTGCCTTGCCGTTTACAAGCTGAACGGTTGCCGTTTTACCTGCTTCGGGCTTTGTGACCCACTGAAGAGGAGTGAAATCGGGCTCGTCACCTGAAATAATTTCATCCTTGCTGTAACACATAAAGACAATGGAGCTTGTGCAGCTTGATTTTGTGAGCTCTTTAGTGTTCTTTGTTGAATAAATATCCGTGAAGCTGTAGCTGGGAACACAGTCACCGAACTGAACATATTCATCTACTGTAAGCTCGATGCGGTACATTTCACCTGGCTTATAGTCAATGCCGAGCTTGTTTATTGCAAGCTGACAGCGGAGTGCGTCATCCGTGCTTGCACCGTAAACAACGGTCTTTACAGGCTGGTCCTCACCGTAAGTGTCAGTGAGATTTTCTCTTGTAAGCGGATCTACCTTATAAATCTTGTAGGTGAGCCACTTGAGGTTTCGCATATAATTATAAGACAACTGACCGTATTTAAGTGTATCGTTGTCAAGATAACCCGTTGCATTGTCATAAATCTTTGCATACTTCCACTGAGAGAATGTTGCTTTATCAGACATATTCTTTATCTGTCCGGAAATATAGTTATATCCGAGTACCAAATCGGTTCCGAGGCGTTTGCCGGAATTTGTAACGGGCGTATTGTAATACCATGTTTCGGATTCATCTGAAATATCGTTATATACATCTGACGGATTTGACATCTCGGGCACTACATAATATGTATCCATTTTGTCACCGTCAACTTCAACCTTGAAGAATCTTTCATCGGTGGAATATACGCCGCGTGAATTATCTTCGTTGTCAGACCAGATTTCGGTTATATCGGAGCTTGTGTCTGCGCCGTTATATCTTGTTGTAAGCGAGAAGGAATAGCTTGAATTTGCAACAGACTCTGTGGGATATACTGTCAGATACTGCTTGTAACGCAGCTCATCCTCGGTGCAGTAAAGTCTGTAATGGTGTAGACCTCTGTCGTCTGTCTTTTCATCCATAAGGACAAGAGCGCCGTCAACATGATTGTTAACTATCTGGATTCTGCCGTCACGGATAAGATCCTCACCAAAGGAGGAAACACCGAGGTTCACGCTGCCTTTTGTGCCGGCAAACATAGTGGGCTTATCGGAGTTGTGGTCGCCTGGCTTATCCTTGTCCTCATGAAGACCTAACATACTGTATTCGTTATAGCATCTGAAGATACCACCGCGAACATGGATGTTTCTTGTGTCAATAAGCTTGATATTTTCCGCTGTGCTTGTCGGGTCGAGATAAACGACCTCTGTCCAGTTTGTTTCCTCAACGGGAACCGTAACCTTAACCTCTTCTCTGTTGCCTTTTGAATCCTGCATATACTGTGTTACGGTAACAGGATTGTTATTTTCTTTTACTATATTGAATACATTGGCGCCGCATCTGCCCTCAAAGGTACCGTCATAAATATATGCCTTACCGCCGGCTACCTGTTTGCCGCGGTCGTCAAACACGCCCTGTGTGCATTCAACAACCGCGTTACGGGTGTTGGGTGTCATACCGTGCCCGATATATGTACCGCCGTATGAAACAAAGGTGCCGCCGTTGCCGATGTTTACAACCGTTCCGAGGAAGGACTGCGTGACGATAGAGCCTTCGTTTGTGCCGAATGCGGCTCTTACCGTGTCAACAAAACCAAAGGCGGAATCGACCATCTTGGAAAGCGCATCCTTGTTTGTGGCAGCGTTCACAACAGCGTTCTGTGCTTCCGCAATCTTTGAGTTGCCGTCAAATTCTTCCTTCTTGGCTGTACCGTTCTTGTTTGCTTCGTTCTTTTTTGCGGTCTCACCGGGCTTTGTGTTGTCCTTCTGCTTTTCATCAATGGTGGAGTTTCTGCCGTTCGTATCAGCCTTGTCCACAGGTGTTTCCTTCTGCTTTTCGGGTTCACCCTGGCTGCGGTCTTTTGCGGAGTTACCTGCCGAGGAATCTCCCTCGGGCGGATCTTCACCTTCGGATTGATCCTGATCCTTCAGCTTTTCAAGTGCTCTTGAAACATTGAAGTTTACATCCTTAAGCTTGCCGGTTGCCGCATTGATAGGTGTCGCATAGCCTGCAATATCCGTTGCAAGACCTACCGCAGAGCCTACGACAGCTTTAATCTTTTCCCAAATATCATCATCAGACTGCTGCTTTGAACGACCTGCCTGGAAGGTACCGCCGTAAATAACGAGGTTGCCGTCCTCAACGCTGAAAAGGTCGCGGGTGGTATAGCGCTTTATGGGATGCTTATACGGGTTTATCATATAAGCGTCTATCATTATTGAGCCCTTGCCGGAGTCGCTTGAGTCAATGATAGTAAGTGTCGCACCGTTTTCGATACGGATCATCTGCGTATTGAAATGATTTGAATGACTCGACTGATAATATTTATCAAACCAGTCATCATGTGTATCGACCTTGTTGCGTATATCCTTCAGTTTGAGCTTATAGCCGTTAAGGTCAAGAACCTTATCGGACTTGACAACCGTTTCAATATCGTCGCCGTAACCCCACTTTGTGTCAATGTCCTTGTCGAGAACAATATATTTGTCACTCGAATCCTGGGACATCATCTTTTTTCTGAAGCTTTCGTCTCCTTTGTCAAATGAAGTGATATGTCTCCATACTATGCCGTTTTTGATGATGCCCGGCTGTTTGAAATCCTTGTAGCCGATTGATGCGGTGAGTGCCTGCTCGGGAGTGTCATACTCATAATCAAAGTTGACATCAAAATCGTGCCTTGAAGGAGCCGCCGCGGATGTTGTAAGTGCTGTAACCGGCAAGGATGTTACAAGCATAAGCATACACATCAGCAGACTCAGTGTTTGTTTAACTTTTGTCATGATATACTGTTTCCTTTCCTTCGCTTATCCGTCGGAATACCGCGAATAAACAGAATAAAAAATTATATATTTTTATATGCCTGCGCATAAAATACAGGGCATATCTATATATTATTTTACTCTTTTTTTGATAAACAGTACATCCCCCGTTCGGGTAGGCTTTTGATGTTTTTTTATGGTAAATTTTAGGTTAAAATAAGGGGTTGTGACGAAATGAAAAGTTTCATCGCAGCCCCTGCTTTTATTTTATGACGATACCGAGACTTCTTGCTTCAAGCGCAAGCTCCGTTCTTGTATGAAAGCCTGTTTTTTGCAGCATTGAACGGATGTGGAATTTCACCGTTTCCGCAGTTATGCCGAGCCTTTCGGCAATTTCCGAATTGCTGTCACCGCTTTGCAGCTCCCTGAGTATTTCAAGCTCTCTGTTTGTGAAGGCATCGCTTTGCGTAAGACCTATTCTTACAGAAGGAGGAGCATCGGGATAAATATGTTCACCTGCCATCGTCTTATCCATAACCTCAAGTATCGGAGTGCTTTCTATTTCCTTATACCAGAAGGAATCAACACCTATTTTTCTTGCCCTGTCTATCCATGTAGCCTCCGGCATGGATGTCACAATAATTATTTTAACCTCGGGAAACTCCTTTTTTATCTGTTCCGAGGCATCGAGGCCGCTTTCTCCGAATTCTGTCATAACATCCATAAGGATAAGGTCAATATGCTGATTACGGCAGAATTTCACGGCGAGCGCGGCATTTGATATGGATGCCGCAAGGGTGTAATTATCACTGCTGCCTACAAAAATTTCAAGAAGCTGCCGGGGCATCACCTGGTCTTCAACAATGAGTACATTATAAAACATTAATATTTCCTCCTTTCGGTATAGATACCGTAAGCGTGAAACGGCTTTCAACCGATATGTTTACGCTTCCGCCCGCCTGCTGTAAACGGTGACGAAGGGCGGAAAGTCCGCCGCCTTCGGTGACGGTGCCGTCGGGATTTTTTCCGTCATTTGTGAATTTCACTGTCAGCGTTTCATCTGTTTCCGATATATTCACATACAGATTTTTTGCTCCGCCGTGCTTTGCGGCATTTGTCATGGCTTCCTCGGCGGCAAGAGAAAACAGGAGAAGTGTATCGGACTTTTCCGTTTCCGGGAGCTTATCATATGTTATTGTCATACCGATAAGCTTTGCAAGGGCATCAAGATCCGAAAGCGCGTTGTTTTTGGTGTCACTTCCGGCTTCGATACATAACAAAAGAATGTTTTTCTGCCAGGTTTCGATTATCTGCTGCTTTTCTTTCTCCATGCCGCCGCATATGGCGTTATCGGTTGAAAGAAGCAGTCTGTTCATTTCGTCATGTATCTTTGTTTTTGTCATCAGTACCTCCTGCCGGCGTACTGTCTCGTCAATAGTTTCACCGTATTCCTGCATAATTCTGTTCTGTGATTTCAGCCGCTCATTATCTTTTTGCAGAATTTCCGATTTGCGATATATTTCCGTAATATCATCAGCTATCAGTTCATGACACAATTCTCCCGAAAGGGTAAGCGTTTTATGAGAAAAACGAATTACTGTTCCGTCCGCCGGTTCCGTTATGGGTTCTTTTTTTACGGCATCATATAACTCCGTGCCGTTAAGAAGCGCGTGTCCCGTGACGGAAAATGCAAGCGCGTTCATTTTATGGTTGGAGAGTATAAGCTGTCCGTTTTCTCTGTAATAACAAATTCCAGTGGGATTTTTGTCAAGTGCTTCCTTTACGGACATTGAGCTGATATGTGTTTTTGCATAAGTAAGATTTGAATGATATTGGATAATAAAGGCGATTGTAAATGCAGACAGAATGACGATGTAAATAATAAAGGGCAGGCTTCCGAAGGTGTCTGCGTAAGGGACGGCACTCATTCCCATATCTGTTCGGGATATATCATGTATTATCTGCATTATATAATACAGAATACAGAGCGTAATCAGAGTGAGACCTGCATAAAAATATCTTTTCTGCCTGACTGAAAAAAAGATATTTACCGTATACCCGAGAATAAGCAGAAGAGTCCAGAAGCAGACGGCGGCACGCAAAAGGGCGTTCATTTCGGCAAACGGAATCATCGAATATCACCGTCCTTCCCTATGAACAGACGGACAAAGGTAATATCATCGTCTGTTTCGGCAGTTCCCGTGATATTTTCGGGCACGGTCAGTGCAACGCCTTCAAAGGTCAGCTTCAGTACATTTTCCGTCATGCTTATCTGCAATGCCTGAAGGTCGGGCAACGCCTGTTCAAGTAGTATTTCAAACTGTTCATATACGCTTATCAGCTTTTTTGACACAACAGGTGTCTCATCCGGGATACAACTGATTTGCGCAGGAATACCTGCTTTGTTGAGATAACGCACGGATTCTGAGAGAGCCAGCGCAAGCTCTGATTTTCTTATATTATCCGTTTGTGACATCAGCATCATGTTTGACAGCCTTTTTATATAAACGGCATAGATGCTGATAAGCCGCATATTCCGTTCAAATTTTGAATTGTCATTTCGCGCTTCCTCGGAGAGAAAAGCAATCTTCTGCGACTGCGGAAAAACACGGACGGCAATTTCATCAAACACCCTTGATTTAGCGTCAATCTGCGCCTGCCTCCTTTTCAGCTCATTTGCCTGCCTTATCATTTCATTTTCTTCCGCTATCCGCTCACCGTTATTTTTCAGCTCACGGTTTATTCTGCTCAGCTCTGTTATATCCACCTGCCAGTAGGTATAACCGCCTGTGACGGGCTTGCGGTAAACAAGCGTATTTTCATTTATTGCAACAGGCTCCTCGGCGGAGAGCTGTTCCTTTGTAAGCTCGGCGGCAGATTGGCTCTGATAAACGACATTGAGGGAAAAATCTGCTATGCTTGCGGCAATACTTGCTTTCTGAAAAAGCTTTCCGTATCCGTGATTTGACGGAATAAGCCCTATCGTAATACACAGTACCCAGAAGCCTCCGAGCATATAACAGGCTATTTCGGGAAATTCACCTATGGTTTTTCCCCACACACGGGGCAGATTATCAGTACCGAGAAGATAAAGCATGAATACGCCCAGAAAAAGATATGCCACCGGCATCCATGTAAGCTTGCGGCTTGCCGAAAGACGGCATTTGCGGAAAAGCAATGCTGTGGAGAAAAAGAATAAAAGAGCGTCCCATACGGCTATTATATAGTATATCGGCTTATGAGTGTAATCGTCATTCCAGTCGATTAGATTCGGCTTGAAGCTGAATACAAGCTGATGCAAGTCGTTTGTGAGCACGAATAAAATACATATCACGGTAATTATGCTTGTTACGGCAGTAACAAATACCGCTTTTTTATCCTCAGATTCACCCGTGTATAAAGCGGCATGAAAGGAAAGAAGAGGAATCATCAGCATGGGGATGTAATACAGATACCAGATAAAACGCGAAATGCCTTCTGTTTGTGCAAACGCAACATACTTTGCCGCACGGAGCACAAACCAGAATATTATGAGTATCCCGATAGCAACAAGATAATTACGGACGCGCCTGTCTATTATACTTGAAGCGAAAAACAGGGTGATGGATACAGCGGGAATGAAATATAAAACCGCAGAGGCGTTCATCGCCATAAAACTGCCGTAGGCAGGTAAAACATAAATGAATGATAAAAGCGCATACGAACCCAATAAAAGTCCGAATGCAAAAAAAGAACGCTTTTTCGGATTCATAATACACCCCCGCATATATTTTCAAAATGTATTTGTTTTTTCTTTAAAGACGCTTTCGGTCAGCACCCTTGAATTATACCATAAAACGCTTGGCAAAAGAAGCCTAAAAATCACGGCAAAGCACTTGTTTTTTTATTAAATTTGCATTGAATATCTCAATTAACTGTGCTATACTGAAAAAAACAATTCCTCAGGAGGACGAAACATGAAAAAAATAAAAATCGCAGTTGTAGGCTGCGGCGGCATTTTCTCAGACCATTGGAGAGCATATAATCAGCAGTTTGAAAAGGGCTTTGACGATTTTGAAATCGTTGCTTTTTGTGATATTGTTATTGAAAGAGCACAGGAATATGCCGATAACTGGTTTGAAGCAAAGGGCAGCAGACCGGCTGTTTTCGCATCGGTTGATGAGCTGCTTGCAAGCGGTACGGAGTTTTCTGTTGCGGAGGTTCAGGTTCCGCATAATGTTCATCATTCGGTCGCTGTTGCGCTGATGAAAGCCGGCAAGCATATTATGACCGAAAAACCGCTCGGCATGACAATGAGAGCCGCACGGCTTATGATGGACTGTGCGCGTGAAAACGGTGTTACGCTAAAGGTAATGGAAAATTACCGCTATGATGAATATGAACGCGCAGCGGCATGGGCTGTGAAAAGCGGAATGATCGGTACACCGAGAACGCTCACAATGCTTGACACCGGCATCCGCCAGTGGTATTGGGACTGGCGCGACCATAAATATATCGCGGGCGGAGCGTGGACGCTTGACGGCGGCATCCATTTTGCCGACCTCTGGATGAATATTCTCGGCCCTGTGAAAAGCGTTATGGCTGTTTCGGGCACTTATGACACAACGAGATACAAAAACTTTGACAGAACAGAGGAACGGCAGGAGTTCAAATACAGAAACACCCGTTCTCTTTTGAAGGTGAATCCCGAAACCTACGGTGAACCCGTTGAATCCGACCTTGAGGATACCACATCAGCCGTGCTTGAGTTTGAAAACGGTGTAATCGGCACATGGCTTGTCAGCCGTTCTTCTACCGGCTTCAACGAAAGAAAAATTATTATCGCGGGCTCCGAGGGTGCGCTTGAATGGGGCGAGGGCATTAAGGATTATACCGGCGAAACGGTTGTTTCGTGGGATAAGCTGTGCGATATGTATTTTGAAGCGCTTTCCGAAGAGGAAAAAGAATTTCTTTTCCCCGGCGGGCTGAGCCATTCAATTGCTTTGGAGCAGAGGGAATTTTTTGATTTTTATAACGGAAAGCGTGAGCTTGAGGTCACTGATGAAATCGGTTATCTTGATTTGGCGGTTCCATATGCGGTATATGAATCCGCCGCAACCGGCAAAAAAGTCAGCATAGCCGATGTGATGTCACTGAAAGAGGAAACATATCAGAAATCACTGAACGAAAGCATGGGAATATAATTGATTTATTCCGATAAAATTCGTGCAGAAAAACCGTCCGGATTTGTTTTGTAGTGCCGTGTTTCACTTTAATGTTTACAACCATTAAAGAATAGTAGTAATTCGTAGGGAAGCTGCTTGCTGCTTCCGTTTTGCCTGTGGGCAAAATCCTGAGGGTTAGACTTGCTCAAAATGTGAACCGGTGACCCTTCCGACGCCGGTTTATTTGGCGCTTACTTGTTTTCGCTTCTTTCTCCCTTGCGTTTTCTGCTTCGTCTTACCCATGTGTGAAATGTTTCATACGGTATCCCGTTTATGTCGCAGTATTCTTTTACGGTCTTCCCGCTTGCACGACACTCGGCAATTTTCTTTTCA
>JAKSQS010000041.1 GCA_024404055.1 Clostridia bacterium
CACTGACCACGGCAGAGGATGTTATCAGCGGGTATGAATATGCGTTAAAGGTTTCTTCACTTTGCTGTCTGCCTGTTGAATTTACAACGGTATCATATGAGCTGTATGATGAGGTTTCAGATAAAATACCGGAGCTTTACAAGGTAAAAACTCATGTAAAGCTTCCGTTTTAAATGCAATTTATTTTGAAAGGATTGATAATAAAGTGGCTAAAGTAACGGTTAACAAGGAAAAATGTAAGGGCTGCGGACTTTGCGTAAGCGTTTGTCCGAAAAAGGTTCTTTACCTGAGCGAAACACAACTCAATTCAAAGGGCTTTCATCCCTGCGCGGTCAATGAAGATGTAAATTGCAGCGGATGCACAAGCTGTTATATTATGTGTCCCGACTGGGCAATAACCGTCGAGAAGTAAGGAGGATTTCAAATGAGTGACAAAGTATTAATGAAGGGAAACGAAGCACTTGCCCAAGCAGCTATTTGCGCCGGCTGCCGCCACTTCTTCGGTTATCCCATTACTCCCCAGACTGAGCTTGCGGCTTATATGTCAAAGACTATGCCGAAAATCGGCGGCACATATCTTCAGGCAGAAAGCGAAATTGCCGCTATTAATATGGTTCAGGGTGCTGCTGCGGCAGGCGTAAGAGCAATGACCTCTTCATCTTCTCCCGGAATCTCTCTTAAGCTTGAGGGTATATCATATATGGCGGGAGCAGACCTCCCCGCACTTATTATAAATGTTCAGAGAGGCGGTCCCGGTCTCGGCGGCATTCAGCCCTCCCAGTCCGATTACGACCTTGCGACAAAAGCACCCGGTCACGGTGATCTGCATATTCTCGTGTTTGCGCCTTCATCAGTACAGGAAATGGTTGACCTTGTTTCACACGCGTTTGACAGTGCAGATAAATACCGTATGCCTGCCATGATACTTGCCGACGGACTTCTCGGTCAGATGATGGAGCCGGTCGTTCTTCCTGAAAAGGCAAAGGAGCCCTCGGAGCTTCCGAAAAAAGAATGGGCAGCCTGCGGACACGAAGGCGAAAGAAAGCATAATATCGTTAACTCACTTTACCTTCAGCCTCAGGAGCTTGAGGATGTAGTTAAAGCGCGTTATGAACGCTATGCGAAGATAGAAGCCGATGAGCAGATGTGCGAGAAGTATATGACAGAGGATGCCGATTTTGTTATCGTCGCTTTCGGTGCTTGTTCAAGAATAGCAAAGTCTGCCATTAATATTGCGAGAAAGAAAGGCATCAAGGTTGGTCTTATCAGACCGATTACCCTTTGGCCGTTCCCTGTTGACGCACTGAAAGAGGCGGCTAAAAACGCAAAGGCGTTTTTGAGCGTTGAAATGAATATGGGGCAGATGGTTAATGATGTTAAGCTTGCGATTGAATGCAAAAAGCCCGTTGAATTTTTCGGTCACACAGGCGGAATCATACCTACACCGGCTGAAATCGTTGCGAAAATTGAAAAGATGCAGGAGGAAATAAAGTAATGGCTGTTTTTAAGAAACCTGCTTCACTTGCAGAGGTTACAACATCTTATTGTCCCGGTTGTCCCCACGGAATTATTCACCGTATTGTCGGTGAATGCATTGACGAGCTCGGTATTGAGGGCAAAACAATCGGTATTGCACCCGTTGGCTGTGCTGTTATGGCTTATAATTTCTTTAACTGTGACTTCATTCAGGCTCCTCACGGAAGAGCACCGGCTGTTGCAACCGGTGTTAAAAGGTCACTTCCCGACCATGTTGTTTTTTCATATCAGGGTGACGGAGACCTTGCGGCTATCGGTACTGCCGAAACGGTTCATTCTGCTACGAGAGGCGAAAATATAACTGTTATTTTTGTCAACAACGCCATTTACGGCATGACAGGCGGTCAGATGGCTCCCACCTCACTTCCCGGACAGATTACACAGACAACACCTTACGGCAGAGATGTTAAGATTGCCGGTTATCCCATCAAAGTATGTGAAATGCTCAGCACACTTGACGGTGTTCAGTATGCCGAAAGAGTTTCCGTTGACTGCGTTAAAAATGCCATACAGGCAAAAAAAGCAATTAAAAAGGCTTTCCAGAATCAGATAGACGGCAAAGGCTTCTCTATTGTTGAGGGCGTTTCCGGTGGTCCGACAAGCTGGGGACTTGGCCCTGTTGCCGCGCTTCAGTGGTCGAGAGACAATATGCGGGCTTATTATCCGTTGGGCGTATATAAGGATAGGGATACGGAGGATAAAACAAATGACTGATATTAATGCACTTTTTGCCGGTTTTGGCGGACAGGGTATTCTCTTTATGGGCAAAATGCTTGCCTATGCAGGTCTTTATGGTGACAAGCAGGTATCATGGATGCCCTCCTACGGTCCCGAAATGAGAGGCGGCACTTGCAACTGCGGCGTTTGCATCAGTGATGAGCCGATTTGTTCTCCTCTTGTTACCACACCGAATGTATTTGTTGCAATGAACAAGCCCTCGCTTGAAAAGTTTATCAATGATGTTGAAGAGGGCGGCATTGTTATTCTTGACAGCACGCTTATCGACTCTGTTGTTGAGCGTAAGGATATTACCGTATATTATGTTCCGGCAACTCAGCTTGCGGCTGATAATGAAATGTCAGGTCTTGCAAACATGATTATTATGGGAAAAATGATGGCGGCTACCGGTGTGTTCACGCTTGAAGACATGGAAAAAACCTTCAGAAAAATCATCCCTGCCAAAAAAGCGCACCTTGTTGAAAAGAACATGGAGGCTGTAAAGCTCGGCGCGGCTTTATAATTTGTTTTAAGTAAAGAAAACGCATCGGAAAATTTATCCGATGCGCTTTTTAATTAATATATAACGGAAAGGCAGGCTTTGTTTTTGTCAAACGAGGAGAGCAGAACCTCATACACATCATCCGTTGAAATCTTGCTGTAAGCTTCCATATAGGAATAAAGACTGCATTTATCAAAATAATTTGAAATAAGCTGTCTTGCAATATCGTCTGTATCATTAAAGCCTTTTATTTCGGCACCGTAAAGCAGCTTTTTGGAAAGAGAGAAATCGTCTTCTTTTATTCCTTCTTTTTTCAGCTTTTCGGTCTCTTCCTTAATCAGCTCAAGAACCTTACGGGGATTATCGGATTCGCCGCCGAAAAGGGGAATACTGAAGCCTCTGCCGGTGAAATATTCCGTGTAAAAGGTGTGATTGATAAGTCCGCTGTCAAGCATTGAATGATAAAGACCTGAGGTCTTTCCGCATATAATGTTCAGCAGGATATTCATTGCTGCAATGTGTTTGGCGTCTCCCGTTTTACACGCTTTTTCTTTAAATCCAATTGCAAATTTCTTTGTGTTGACCTTCATATCCTTTTCAATATAATTGCATACAGGTTCATCGGGCTCATCAGGGACGACTTTTTCAAATTCAACGGGTTCTTCTTTTTTCAGGCATTTATCGGCAATGGCGCAAATCTGCTCAACCGTGACATCGCCGACAACAGCAAGAGCCATGTTGGAAAAGTTATAAAATGTGTTATAGCATTTATAAAGAAGCTCTGCCGTAATTTCCGATATTGATTCCTTTGTTCCGGCTATATCAATTCTTACCGGATTGTTTTTGTATATCGCCCTCAAAAGGTTGAAAAGCACCTGCCATTCCGGGTCGTCACGGTACATTTGTATTTCCTGACCGATGATGCCCTGTTCCTTCTGTACTGTTTGTTCTGTGAAATAAGGCTGTTTGACGAAATTAAGAAGTATTTCAAGTGATTCATCAAAATTGTCGCAGCAGGAAAAAAGATAACAGGTCTGACAGAACGATGTGAAAGCATTGGCGGACGCGCCTGTTTTTGAGAAAAGCGCAAAAGCATCAAGCTCTTCGCTTTCAAACAGCTTATGCTCAAGAAAATGGGCAATGCCTTCGGGAACAGTTACATAGTCCTCTTCGCCTTTGAGACGGAAACAGGTGTCTACCGAACCGAAATCCGTACCGAAAAGAGCATAGCTTGAGCTGTAACCGGGTTTTGAAAGCACAAATATACGAAGACCTGAATCATGCTCAATTTCAAAATAGCTTTCGCCAAGTAATTCGCTTTTTATCTCGTTGATTTTCATTCTTCTTCCTCCTGACCTTCACCGTCTGCTTTAAGAACAAATACCGTATCAAGCGTTACATCGTTTGCGGCTATAATTATTTCTTCTTTTGATATATTTTTTACAAGTTCTGCCATTTCATCAGGATGAATAACCGCACCGGAAGCTATCTGATTTGAGTACCATATATCAATTGATTCAGGTGAATCGTATACGCAGTGAAGTGTGTCCTTAAGCTTTAGCACAGACATATCTATGTCATCCTGTGCGAAATTTCCTTTTCTTATTTCATTAAGCTCAAAAAGAATTGAACTAACGGCTTTATCAATATTTTCCGTTTCAACGCCGCACTGTACATATATAATCCCCTTATAGCGGTATAATGATGAACCACAGTAATAGCAAAGGCTTTGTTTTTCTCTGACATTAGTAAACAGCTTTGAATGTACATCTCCGCCGAAAATGCTGTTCATTACCATAAGCGCGCCGAGATTATCCCTGTCATATGTCATGTTTGCGCGAAGTCCGAGAACAATTTTGCTTTGCTTCAGGTGCTCTGTTTCTTCAACTCGCTTTTCTTCATATGCAGAGGTTACAAATTCTGTATGGAGAGAAACAACATTTTTTCTTTCGTCCGAAATATATTTTTTTATTACCTGTTCGGTTTCTTTCTTATCCGCGCTTCCGATAACATTTATCTGTATAACGGAACGCTCAATTGTGTCAATCCATGTTGTATATATCTGTTCGCCTGTGAGCGCATTAACCTGCTCAACCGTACCGTACGGGCTTATGGAAAAAGCCTCGCATGAGCACATTTCTTCTTCAAGCCGCTGCTTGGCATAAAGCCTTTTTTCATCCTTGAGACTGTTTATACGCTCACAAAGAAGCCTTTTTTCACGCGTAACGGCTTCATCCGAAAAGCATCCGTTCACAAGTGCCGGAGAAAAAATGCATTTACAGAGAAGCTCTGTACATTCGCTGCACAGCTTTTCGCCGTCAAGCGCAAATCTGTCGTCAACAGTATTCATTGTAAGGTTTAAAATCTGTGTTTCACCAACCTTGCGGACATATGGAGTAATTTTTGCGCCGTAAAGCTTTGCAAGCATACGGCTGAAATCAAGCTCGTCAGACTGCTCACTGTTGGAACGGCAAAGCAGATACGGGAGAATTGCCCTTGCGCTCACATTGTCGTCAAGCGGCATAGCCATGTTGAAGGAGACAACAGCGGTTTTAAATTTATCGGTTTTCTCAAAGCATAAGCTAATGCTTCCCGGACAGTAATTTTTTGTCAATTAAATCACCTTACCTCTTTTGTTTTATATTTATAGTAAATATATCCCGGAATTGCGCCTGCATATGTTGAAGCTGTATATCCGAGAAAATAACCCCAATAACCCATATTACATATTTTTCCGAAAAGGTAACACAGACCTATGCGGAAAATAATCCCGTCAAGCAGGGCAATGAAAAAGCAAATGCCTGACTTGCCTGTTCCCTGTATGAACCCGTTTGTGCCGCGGATGATTATCATTGACGGAAATGAAATAAGCATGGCAAGTACAAATTTATCCGCATATGCCGAAACCGACGCATCATTTAAAAATAATTTAAAAAATTGAGCCGGAAACAAAATCAAAAGCATCGCAACGGGAATGTATACTGCAAGACATTCAGCCCATACGGTATGAACGGCTTTTTTTACTCTTGTTGGCAGACCTGCCGAATTATTCTGACTTATAACAGACGACGCGGCATAGGTTACTCCCTGCGATACTTTATTTAAAAGCTCCTCGGCGCGTATGGAAATTCCGAATGCCGCCTTTACGCCCAAATCAAGACTGCTGACAATTTTTGTGGCGGAAATCATGGAAATGTTTACTGCGGCATTTCTTAACGCAAGAGGAAAACCGAGCTTAACGATTGAACGAAGATGTTCTTTATTCAATCGAAAGGAACGGATATTATGCAGAAAATCAGGATTGATTTTCAGAAAATAAACCAATGTTATAAAGCAGGTAACAATGTTTGAAAGCAGCGTTGAAAAAGCCGCCCCGTTTATTTGCATACCTGCTTTTGAAACAAGCACATAATCTGCGAAAATTTTCAGCATAAGAGAAACAACCGTAATAACAAACGGTGATAAAGACCTGCCTATTCCTCTGAAAAAGGAAAATACGGCGTTATATAAATAAATTGAAACAAACGACAGAGAAATAACAGAAAAATATTTTTCCGCTGCATACAAATTTTGCGCGTTTACTCCGACGAAATGCAGCATTGCTTTATCGGCAAATATGCATATAGCGGATATAACAACCGAAAAGGAGAATGAGCAAATCAGAATGTGAAGTGCAGCATTTTGAAGCTCGTCTTTTTTGCCGGAGCCGGAAAGTGATGCAATATATATCTGACCGCCTGCACAAAATCCTGCTCCGAACACGGAAAACAGTGAAAAAAGCTGACCTGCAGCGGATACGGAATATAAAGCATCACCGCCGAAGGCTTTGCCTACAACAGCCATATCAATTACGGGATATATTATCTGTGCCGCGTTGGTGAACATAAAAGGAAGAGAAAAAACAATCAGCTTTTTCGGTATATTCCCTTTTGTAAAATCCTTAACCTTATTATGCATAACATCCCGCCCGTCAAAATAATACAGAGAAATTTTTGACAGTGAGATTGAATTTATTCATTAAAGTGAAGCAATAATGTCATCGGTCAGTTCGTCAAGTCTTCTGACATATGTATCGCACAGCTTTTCAACCTGTGCGGTTTTCGGCTCGTTTTCGTCATAGATACCGACAACCCTGTAACCTGCTTGCTTTGCTGTAAGAGCGGCATAATACGCATCCTCAAACACAAGCGTTTCTTCCTTTGCTGTGCCCAGATGTTCAAGTGCAGTATCGTAAATTTTTGCCGTTTGCTTGTTTGCTCCTACGCCGGAGCAGGTATATATTTCAGAAAAATAATCGAATATTCCGTTCCTTTTTACAGCCGGTTCAACCAGCTTTATATCTGTTGCGGTTGCTATGCACATTTTAACGCCGGATGCGGAAAGTCTTTCAAGAAACTCCTTTACGCCGTTTTTCAGTTCTACTTTTGTAAAATAAAAAGCCGCAACCATTTCGTTTACGCACTTTGCGTGCTCCTCGGCAGTTCCGTCAATACCGTATTTTTTTATACAATATTCAATTGCCTGCTGCAATGTCAGGCTTGCAAGGACACTGTCAAGCTGAGGCTCGGCATCCTTTCCGAGACTTTTGACATAATCGGACGCAAGATTTTTCCACATTTTCATGGAGTCAAAAAGTGTGCCGTCAAGGTCAAATATCGCCGCTTTAAAATTCATTATGCTTCCTCCCTGATAATATCCGCCGTGTTGAGCTCAATGGCTTTTGAAAGCTCACTGAGTCCCAGCTCAATCTGATAACCGATTTTGCCGCCGCTGAAAATAATAGTGTCAAAGTGCTGCGCGGTATCGTGCACTGTGGTTTTGAAAAATTTTTTCATACCGACAGGGGAACAGCCTCCGTGAACATAACCGGTAAGGGTAAGCAATTCTTTTGATTTTATCATTTCTATATTTTTTTCTTTAACTGCGACGGCGGCTTTTTTCAGGTCAAGCTCTTTTTTTACAGGAACCATAAATACATAGTGATTTCCGCTTTTGCCAACCGTAACAAGTGTCTTAAAAACCCGGTCTGCGTCAAGAGACAGAATTTTTGCGACTTCTTCTCCGCTTACCGCTGTTTCTGTATCAAAATGATATTCTTTAAAATTTATTTTAAGACTTTCAAGCTTTCTGACGGCATTCGTTTTAACTTCCTTCAAAAAATCCGCCTCCTTAATTCTGCCTTTCGACAATTTTATATTCGTTATTTATGCGAAAGAAAGGACATTCCCTGTTTTGTGAGTATGAAAAGCGTTCCATATCATCCATATCCATTTCCACACTGCAAACATAATCGTCAAGCTCTTCATCATACTCGTTATTCAGGCAGTAATCACAACTGTTTGAAGACATATCGCACGCTCCTTTCAGAAATATAATTTTAACATAAATAAACCTTTTTTTAAACAAATTATATAAATGTTACAATCTTGTAACCAATAGTTTTTTGAGATTTGCTTATTGATTTAGCGACAATAAAGTAATATAATAGATAGGAATATTCAGGAGTGTTGCGCTTCGTATTGTTTTACGAAAGAAAGGATATATATATATGGCAAATGCTTCATCAGAAAATAACCGTCCTGTTCAGCCGGAGGATATGACAAAAAAACAAAAGAAAAAAAGAAAGGTGAAAAAAAAGCATCCGGTTCTTTTCTTTATTCTTGTTACCTTTTTCTGCCTTTGCATCGCCGCTGTTCTTTCAGTCGGTGTTGTTTCCGGCGTTATGTTTAATTATGTAAATAAAACGGTTTACGGAGAATGTCTTACCGATCTTGATTACTATAAATCCAATCAGAATGAGACATCCATTATGTATGCATACAACGATTCAAAGGAGCTTGTAGAGCTTTGCCGTCTTCACGGTGAAGAAAACAGAATATGGGTCGATTATGATAAAATGCCGGAAAATCTTCTGTGGGCTTATGTTTGTCTTGAGGACAAGCGTTTCTATCAGCACAAAGGCGTTGACTGGTACAGAACAATCGCCTGTATTGTAGCATATGATTTCAGCCAGGGCGGTTCGACACTTACCCAGCAGCTTATCAAGAACCTTACAAATCAGAAGGATGTAACATTTGTAAGAAAGTTCACTGAAATACTTAAAGCTTTAAATTTTGAGTTTTACTATTCAAAGAAGGATATTATTGAAGCGTATCTGAATACCGTACCGCTCGGAGAAGGGTGCTACGGCATTAAAACCGCTGCCGAAACATATTTCGGAAAAGAGGTTCAGGATCTTAATCTTGCCGAATGTGCAATGTTTGCCGGTATAACTCAGGCTCCGTATTCATATAACCCGAGAGTGAATATGAAGCTTGCGAAGGAAAGGCAGAAAAAGTGCCTTGACTGTATGCTTGAACAAGGCAAAATTTCCAAGAAGCAATACAATGCGGCATTGAAATATAAGATTAAGCTTTCAGACGGCAAAAAGATTTCCGATGACGGTGAAGAAACAAAGACCAGCAGCGTGCAGAGCTTCTACGAGGATTATGTTGTAAGTCAGGTTATTTCCGATCTTGAGGATAAATATGACTATGATTATTCCGAAGCATGGCGTATGGTTTATTACGGCGGACTTAAAATATATGCCGCTGTTGATATGGATATACAAAATACTCTTGATGCGGTTTTCAAGGATAAAATTGATTTTCCGTATGCATACGAGAGCTATAAGGATGGCTCATACCCTCAGGCGTCTATGACAATTATGGACTATAAGGGTCGAATTGTGGCGCTTTCCGGCGGTACCGGGGAAAAGAAAGAAAATCTTTCATATAACCGCGCAACGGACAGCAGAGCAAAAAGGCAGCCCGGGTCATCAATTAAACCGCTCACGGTTTACGGACCTGCAATTGACATGGGCATTATTTCCGCAGATTCTCTCATAATCAATCAGGCACTTAATTATAACGGCGAAACATGGCCTAAAAATGTTGACGGCACATACGGAAACGGTCAGTATGTAACTGTTAAACAGGGTATAGCACAGTCTATAAATACTGTTGCTGCACATATTGTATATGAAATGCTCGGTGTTGCCAACAGCTTCCGTTACGGCAATGAGATTTTCCATCTTCATCTCAGCGAAGATGATTTGGACCTTTCACCTCTTGCCTGCGGTGCTATGACATACGGTGTTACAACTCTTGAAATGGCGCAGGCATACGCAACCTTCGGAAACGGAGGAAGATACTATAACGGATACAGCTATTATAAGGTTCTTGATAAAAACGGTCAGGTTTTGCTTGATAATACAAAAAACGATTACGAGCAGGCTATACAGGAAAGCACCGCTTCAACTATGCTTTCGCTTTTGGAGAATGTTGTTATAAACGGTACAGGTACATCGGCACAGATTTCCGGCTTTGAAACCTTCGGTAAAACGGGCTCGACAACCGATTACTGTGACAGATGGTTCTGCGGCGGAACACCGCATTATGTTGCAAGTGTCTGGTACGGACATGACTATCCCGTCAGCATGACATCGGATTACGGAAATCAGGCCGCAAAGGTTTTCTATGCCGTTATGAGCCGTATACATTCAGATCTTCCGTCAAAGAGCTTTTATGATGTTCTGGAGGAAATGGACTGATGATTATTTTTTCAGTCGATTACGGTGACGCAAGAACAGGTATGGCTGTCTGCGATAAAAATGAAATACTTTCTTCGCCGTTGGGAGTAATCAGCGAATCATGGGCACCGAAGGTTATAAAAGCGCTTAATAAAAAGATTAAAGACAGTGGTGCACAGCTCATCGTTGTCGGAAATCCGATAAATATGGACGGCACAAGGGGAGAAAGAAGTGTCAAATGCGCCGAATTTGCTTCTCAACTTGAAAAAGAAAGCGGTGTGCCGGTTGTGCTGTGGGATGAAAGACTTACAACTGTCAGTGCACATAAAGCACTTAATACGGTTGATGTCAGAGGAACAAAAAGAAAAAATATAGTCGATGCCGTTTCTGCGGTTATGATTCTTGACGATTATATTTCTTACAGGAAAAACAATAAATAAATCATCAAAAAACATCGGTTTTCTTACATATTCGTAAAGAAAACCGATGTGTCTTTTTTATAAAAAATCCCGCAATGCCGTGAATACGGCTCTATAACCTGCCTGTAGCAGGTGGGTATTAGCCCGACATTTTCACGCTCCCTTCGTCCGCATAAAGCGGGAGGTCTGCAATCCGCTGCCGGAGCATCATTCCCTATAAATGAGTGTTGGGTTATAACTGCCGTAATAGCGCACACCGCAGGATATATTTAATTATTCAGCTTCATCTTCATCCGGCTCTTCAAATAAATCGGAAAGTCTTTCCTCAAATATTTCCGCTACTTCTTCAAGAACCTTTTCATCTTCTATCTGGACAAGATACGGGTCACCGTTTTCTTCCGTCACTTCAAGGATAAAAACATCACCGTCATCATCAAGAATTTCTTCTGCATCATCAAATACGGGCAACAGCGCAACATAGCGCTTACCGTCATCGGTTTCTATTCTGTCAAGCTCCTCAAATATATGCTCAACGCCTTCTTCATCAACTACGGATACTATATCAAAATCATAATCCTTGTTTTCATCCATATTATATGCTTAAGCTCCTTTTTAATTATTGCCTGTTTTCACCTATATTTTAGACTTATTAACATGAGAAGTCAATAGAAAAAATTGATTTTATTATATAATAAAAAAATTGCTCTTTTTTTACAAAAACACTATACTATTATGCTTCAAATGTGCTATAATAAAATGAAAATAATATATAATCGGTTCAGAAAGGATAAAGGCACTTTTGCCTGTTAAAGTAAATGGCAGTTGATAATTTCAGCACATTGTTTAACGGTTATAAGCTGGGCAGACAAATCGGTTCCGGAACAGACGGAAGAGTTTATCTGCTTAAGCCGAAGGAAAACGAAAAAAAATCGGTTGTTAAAATAATAAAGCTTTCTCATAAAAAAATTCTTGATACCAAGGACAAAAATGATGAAGCGCTTTTTGCTTATTCCGATGAAGAATATTGCGCGGCGTTTATAAAAAACATAACGGATAATATAGAGCTTGTCCGTTCATACGATTCCGGTAAGTTTTTTGCGGATTATTATGAGTGGGAAAACCGTCCTTCTTCGGATTCTGATGCGGATATACTTTTAATCAGAATGGAGGCACTTACCCCTCTTTCGGATTTTCTCGGAGAATACTCGTTTACACAGGAAGAGGTTTTACGACTTGCCGCCTGTTTATGCGGCTCACTTGACAAGTGCAGAGATTTCGGATTTATTTATCCCAATTTAAAGCCGGAAAATGTTATGTTTGATTCCATAGGCAGATGCAAATTAGGAGACCTCGGCACATTTTGCTGTATTCCTCCCGTTAAAAATTCCATAGCATACAGACACACACAGCAATATATGGCACCTGAATTTTACAATACAGAGGTTATTAATGATACCTGTGACACATATTCTCTGGGACTTGTTATGTATGCCCTTCTCAACAAAGGCAGACTTCCGTTTCTTCCGACATATCCTGCGGAAATAACGATGAATGAGCTTTCACATTCTCTGAAAAAGAGGGTAGACGGAGAGGAAATTCCGGCTCCCAAAATGGCTGACACAGCTGTCAGCGCGGTTGTTCTTAAGGCAATCAGTCATGACCCGAAGAACAGGTACAGAACACCCAGACATATGCTTTCCGATATAAGAAAGCTGCTTAACGGTGAAGAAGTGAATTTTGATGAGGATAATGTGGAAGAATATACTTGTGCAGCCGAAGCACAAGTATCGGCAGAAGAAAATTTTAATGAAGAAACGCAAAAAGACCGTGAATATAATGAAAACACCGTATATGGGTTTTATGAAAAAGAGTACGGCAGTGTTAAAGCCGATAATAACAAAGAATGCAATCATTCAAAAGCGGAAAACGAGACGAAAAATTATGATGTAAAGAATACGACGGGTATTAAATTAAACAAACATCAGAAAACCGTGTTAACATTGCTTATAATTGCACTGTTTGTTCTTGTGATTACTGTTGTAATTCTTGCAATTAAATATTTAAATGGGTCGGCTGACGGTAATACCGCCATGGTTATGTTACCGTTTATACAGCCTGCTTTAAGTAATTTTTTATAATAATAACAGGAGGTGACAGCGATGGCTGCGGATCTTGTTCAGACGGTTCTTGACGCGGAGAGCGTTGCTTCCCGTCAGATTGAGGACGCAAAGGATGAAGGACAACGCCTTATAGAATTTACTGTGCAGAGAATGGGCGAATATTCCCGTCAGCTTATTGAACAGGCGAAGGAAAAAGCGGCGGAAATTCTTGAAAATGCCGAAAGTGAAGCAGAGGGTGAAATAAAGAAATCTGAAAACATTTCAGCTCTTTATGTCCGTAAGCTTATAAGCGAAACGGAAAAGAAATATCCCAAAGCGATTGATGCGGTTATTTCCTGCATATTGAATAATTAACGGGCTTAATCCCGTCAAGGAGGTGTGTATGTGCCAAAAGTAAAAATGCTGAAGTTTGAAATGGTTGCTTTACTCTCAGACAGTAAAAGCATTGTTGATGTGCTTCAGCAAAAAGGATACACCGAGCTATGTACCGTAGAGGAAAACGAAGGCTTTGACAAGCTTGATACCTCCGGAAGTCTTGTAAATTACGACAGACTTTACGAAAAGGCGTTTCATGCAAACGAAATTCTTTCGGGATATTGTACAAAGAAGAAATCACTTCTTCAATCCTTCGGCGCAAAAAAGGATATTTCGACATCGGAGTATTCGGCAATGACGGCAAAAGCCGATGAAATATTAAAGTTATGTGATGAGGTTGAAGAAGTTGAGAAGGAAATATCGTATCTGAACAGTGAAATTATACGCTATGAAATGCTGACAGACGGCTTAAAGCCATGGCTAGAGCTCGATATTCCGATGCTTTATAAGCGAACCGAATGTACATCAATTCTTATAGGTACAATAGGCAAGCCGATGTCATACGATGAGCTGCGCGAAGAAATTGCAAAGCATTCACCGGAGCTTGAGGCTTATGAAATTGAGATTGTCGGAAAAACCGCTGAGCAGACTTGTATTGTTGCAATAAGCTGTGATGAGGATAAAGATGATCTTTTATCGGCCCTGCGTGCTGTGGGCTTTATGCAGCCGGGTGATTTGACAAGAAAAAAGCCGTCTGAGGTAATTACGGATTATCGGCACGAAATCGGTTCGGCAAGCATGAAAATAGAGGCACTGAA
>JAKSQS010000042.1 GCA_024404055.1 Clostridia bacterium
CATCTGTGACCAATGCAACTGTTGACAGCTGTATTTTTGAAAATATCGGCGCGCAAGCTGTTTACATCCGCGGCGATAATGTCGAGGTCGATGACCCGGGAGTAACGAAAAACATTACGGTAAATAACAATATTATTTCGGGCTACGGCAGAGTTTTCTACAATGCCGTCGGCATTCTCGTTATCCACGCAAACAGCGTTAACGTTACCCACAACGAAATTCACGACGGCTATTACACCGCGATTTCCGTGGGCTGGTCGTGGGGCTACGGATATTCGGTAACATACAATAATAAAATCTGTGATAATCTGATTTATAACATCGGTCAGGGCTGGCTTTCGGATATGGGCGGTATCTACACCCTCGGCGTTCAGACCGGTACTGTGCTTTCGGGCAACGTAATCCACAATGTCGCCGCAGACCCCGACGAAGGCGGCTACGGCGGCTGGGGCATTTATCTTGACGAGGGTTCTTCCGGAATACTGGTCGAGAAAAACCTCGCTTATGCCTGCGGCTCGGATTGCTATCATCTTCATTACGGTGAAAACAACACGGTGCGTAATAACATTTTCGCGTTGAGTGCGGATTCGCAGATTCATGCCGTGTCGAAGGGCGAAGGTCATAAGACCGCCGATTTCACCGGAAATATCGTGCTTACCGACAAAAACACACCCGCGTTCAGCTATCTTACTACCGCCGAAGAGTTCCACGCGGACGGAAACATCGTATGGAACCTTTCTTACGGCGATAAAACGTATACCGACGAAAATTCCCTTTTCTCCATGAGCATGCCGGTTTCCACAGCAGAGAAAAAAGGCTTGCTGAATAACTGTATATTCATTGACCCGCTGTTCACCGACCCGCAAAGCTTTGACTTTACGTTCTCCGACGGCGGAAAAGCTGTTTCACAATACGGCTTTGAAGCATGGGATTATTCCTCGGCGGGCACTCTCAAAGAGTCGGTCATCGGACTTGACCGCGCGGGCGGACAGACGGGCTATAACGATTCGGCTGAACCGCAGGAGCTTCATCCTGCCGACACCCGCATCAATCCGGCGGGCGTGCTTCTCATTGTTGCCGTTATACTCGGCGCGGCTGTGCTGATTCTCGCTGTTATCGCGGCGAAAAAAGCCGGAATGCCCGCAGGCATCGTTTTCATCGCGGTACCCGTTGTTTCGGCGGCAATCTGTGCGTGGCTTAATTCCGTCTTTGTTCACTGGAATCCCACGGTGTACGCTGTCCTTCTCGCGTTACTTGTTCTTCTGGCGGGTCTGGTTTCGCTGTTCGCGAAAAAACGCGATTCGAAAAAGGCCGCGTTCCTCGCTTATCTGATTCCCACCGTAATTTTTGCGGCGCTCTTCGTGGTAACGGTGATGGTGCTGAACAACGTTCTTCGTATCGGCGAGCAGCGTGCCATTCTGTCCGGATTTGTTGTTGCCGGAGCGTTTTATGCCGCATCGTTCGTCTTTGCTCTTAAAAAACAAATCTCCGATTCCGCAACAAAATAATCAAGGTAATAAAGAAAGGAACTGCCGTATGAAAAAACTGATTTCAATTGTCACGCTCATATGCGTTATGCTGACGTTTTTAACTCTTACTTCGTTTGCGGCGGAGAAATCTCTGCCCGAAAACGCGGTTATCGTTTTAAGCGGCGAAGCCTCTGTGACCGACAGCACCGCAGCAAAGGCTCTGCAGAAATACATAGAGCAGATTACCGGTGAAAAGCATGAGATTGTCACCTCGGCTCCGAAGGGAGTCTTCTCCCTGAACGTCGGTGCCGCCGCTTCCTCCTTTGACGGCGTGAAAAAGCTTGCCGACGGCAGCTACGTGATAAAAAGCGCCGCAAACGGCGTGGATATCTGCGGCGCGGGCAATCGCGGAACGATTTACGGTGTTTATGCTTTCCTTGAAAAATTCACAGGCTGCCGCTGGCTTACTTCGACAATGGGCATGACAAGCGAACAGAAAGAAATCATCCTGCCCGAAAAAATCGACGAAAAATACAATGCGTATTTTGAATACACCGACACCGACTGGCGCAGTCCCCGGGACACAGAGTATTCCCTCGCCAACGGCCTTTCCGGCGGCGTTTACAGAGATATTCCGGCAGAGCAGGGCGGCGATGTCGATTACATCAGCAGCTTCTGCCACACGTTCACAAGTGAATTCTGTTCCGTTGAAAAATATTTTAACGACCACCCCGAATATTTTGCTCTGCACGGCGGTGAGAGAAATCCCGAGCAGCTTTGTCTTACCAACGAGGACGTTTACGCTCTTGTGCTTGACGAGGTTCTTGAACTGCTCAAGGAAAAGCACGACCCCGACGCGTCTCTTCAGATTATTTCTCTGACGCAGAACGACAGCGGCGCGGACGGAGATTTTTGCGAGTGTGAGCAATGCAGGGCGATAGATGACGAAAACGGCTCTCACGCCGGTACGATGATAACCTTTGTCAACCGTATCGCCGCCGCGATAAAGGAAAAGGGTTACGACAACGTTGCGATTGACACCTTCGCATACAGATACACGAGAACCGCGCCGTCAAAGGTAAAGCCCCTTGATAACGTTATTGTCCGTCTTTGCACGATAGAGGGGTGTTTCTCTCATGCCATTGACGACCCGGACTGTCCGCAGAACGTTACTCTTATGCAGGACCTCAGAAACTGGAACAGTATCTGCGACAGACTTTACATCTGGGACTATACTACGAATTACGCAAACACTCTCGGAATTTTCCCGGATTTCGGCGTCATTCAGAGAAACGCGCAGATATTCTATGAAAACGGAGTAAAGGGCGTTTATGAGGAGGGCAACTACTACATAGACGGCTGCGACACCGAGTTCGGCGAGCTTCGCGCCTATCTGATTTCAAAATGTCTGCAGAATCCCTATTGCGATTACGATGCCGTCATGGCGGATTTTCTTAAGGGCTATTACGGCGCGGGCTGGCAGAACATAAAGCAGTTTATTGATATTATCACTGCCGACGCGGCAAAAGAACACGTTGAGATTTATTCTCCGATGAAGGAGTCGCTTTTCCTTTCCGATGATGAAATAGATGCGTGCAACGAGCTTTGGGAAAAAGCCGAAAATGAATGTACCGACGAAACACAGCTTGCGAATATCAGGCGCAGCGAATTGAGCTGGCGTTTCTGGAAAGCGAGCGCGGGCAGGGGAGAATTCAAAAGCCTGATAGTCGGTGCAAACGCGCGTAAAGCCCTCCTGTCGGATATGATCGCCGCGGGTACGCTGAGGGTGAACGAGGGCGGCGCAGAATTGAAACCGGCGCCTTTATATCAGTTTTCCCATGGGGATACGTGGTTCGGCGGAGCCAATAACGCTCCGGTTATCACGCTGCTGCACTTTTTGACATGGGTATTCTACGCTCTTGCGCTTATATGCGCGATTCTCGTTTTTGTCAAAGGAATCAGGCTTAAAGCTTACGTATACAGTTTTGTTTTACCGATAGCTGCAGCTGCTTCGGAGCTTGCTTTGTGGAACCGCAGAGCATATCTTGCGTGGAAAGACCTGGACCAGTATGTTTTGTCACTTGTGATTATCTGCATCGTATATGCGTATCTCGGCTTTGCGCTTTCAAAAGCGAAGGGCGAACAGGGCAAAAAGAACGCGCTTACCGCCTTTATCGGTCTAATTTCCTTCATCGTTCCTTATGAGCTTGCAGTCACCATTATCAACAACGCCATTTTCCACGGAAGCGGCAATCAGCTTGCCATCGCGTCCGCTTACCTGCTTTGCTCGGTATCCATGTTCGTAATCGAGCTGCTCACTGTGAAGAAATTGGTTCTGAACAAAAAATAAAACAGAAGGTAAGGAAATTTATGAAGAGTAAAATCAGATATGCCGTACCCGTTATTAACGCCGCATTGATTGTTCTGAGCTGTGCCGCGTTATTCAAAACCTATGTCGCATGGGTCGATCAGGGAAAATTTATTCTCAGTCTTGCGGCAGTTACACTTATATGCGGCTTCGCGGGCTTTTTCCTTTCGTATTCGGGCAACGGATCAAAGAAAAGAAATATCCTGTATGCCGTCGGCGGAGCCGCTGCCGCCGAGGTTATATTCTGGGGCTTCGGTATTGTCATAAATACGCTCATCGGCAAGGGAGGTCTCAACAAGCTTGCGGGCAATATCGCCGTTGCGGTTATCATAGTTCTTTACGGCATTGTATCCGTTCTTACATACAAAAACCTCAACACGGAAAACAAAAAGAGCGTCAAAGTGTTATCGGGTGTGCTTGCGGCGGTCCTGGCGGGGATGTTTGTTTTACAGGCGGGCAACATGGCTGTCGCCGTCAGAAGGGCAACAGAAAAGAACTACTACGATGCAAACGAATGTTATCGGTATGACCTGGATTTTTATGAAAAGCTGAAAAACAAAGAGGACGTCAACGTTCTGATCATCGGCGACAGCATAGGTGAAGGCGCCGGAGGTGAGTACGGCATCTGGTTCCAGCTTCTGGAAAATGCCGTAGAAAAGGAATACGGGGTAAATTACCGTACCCGAAACGTTTCCTTCGGAGGCAACGCGGCTTACTGCGGCTATGTTTCTTCAAAAATATTTGCCGACCGCACGGATTATGACCTCGCCGTGCTTTGCTACAGTCAGAACGACGGTGACCTCAAAACACTCGGTATATATTATGAAGCAATGATTCGGGCGCTTCGCACGAAATACGACAATATTGCGATTATCTCCATCCTTGAATCTCCTCAGCGTGAAATTAATCAGAAAATGCAGACAGTTATCGATATCTGCAAATATTATGAAATTCCTGTGGCTGATACGATAACACCGTTCAATACCTCTGAAATCGGATATGACAACCTTACAACCGACGGGGTTCATCCCAATAACGAAGGGCAAAAAATTTATTTTGAGACTGTCATGGAAGTAATCAGAGCGGAATATAACAAAAACACCGAACGGTTTTATTCAATGCCCGAGCCGATGAAACTGGAAGTAAGAGATTTCGACAGATTCAGATATCTGAGGGCAGATGAATTCAAGAGAATCGATGATGTGACCTACGAAGCAGACTATTCCTTCGACAACGCCCTGCTTGGACTCGATTTCGGTGTACGGTGCGGCGAAAACTACGTGGAAATTTTCCTTGGCGGCGAATCGTTCCATACGATGGCGTCGACCTGGGATTTCGGATTTGACCAGCGCCATATAGAACCATTCTGCTCCGGCGCAACGGCAAAGCACAGCGTAAAGATTGTATTCTTAAACAAAAAAGCTGCCGATTCATTCAGAGGACTGATAATAAATCCCGATTGTAATACTGTAAGCGGTCAGTAACACCCGAATAAACGAAACAGCCTGCCGGTTCATTCACCCCGGCAGGCTATTTCTTTTTTTATATATCTTGATTAAAAAAGATAATCGTCGCTGCCGGATGTCCATGCATCATAATACTCGCCGTTTTTAGTAATTGAAATAAATAAAATCTCATTATTACCCGGATAGTATTCATCCACCGCATCTCTTACGGTGACTACCTTGCCGTCCGGCAGGGTAATAATAACATCTGCGCTGATTACAATGTTCTCCGATGGGGTGAACTCGTTTTCGTTAAACCGGAATTCCACCCCTTCATAAGCGTGTGTAACGCTGCCGTCTGCGTGCATTGCAGACTGACTGCCGCTGCTTTTTCCGATTTTATACGCGAGAGCAATGTTTTGAATGTCAAAATCTGCGGTTGCCTGAATGAAAAAGCCGCGTACAACCGATGAATCGTATTCCTTTCCGCTTTCCGAATACCAATTTTTTATTGCTTTAATCTCTTTTTCCTGTGAAAGATTAAAACATCCGATTTTTTGATTGTTACTTACGGTAATTCCGTTTTCGCTGTAATCAAAATTATAATATCCGAGCCTGTTATTCATAATTCTTCCGACATATGCCTTTGCGTATTCATCATCTGTTTCAAGCAGTCTGTAAATTTCCGGAGTGGCGGACGGACCGAGGTTTTCAATCCCGGAGAGGTCGGTTAATGTGTGATTCAGATATTTTTCTATATTGTACCGGGCTATTGTTTTGTCAACATCGGCAGCGGAGACTGCAATAAGCATAATACTTCCGCAGATGATAAGCACCTTCATATATTCAAAGCTGCGGTTGAATATGCGTATAACAGCGCAGACAAAGCATATGGCAAGCATAACAAGAAAACAAGCAGGGAGGACGCGCATATGTGTCATGCCGTATTTGCCGATATACATAACTATTTTTGCTTCTGCTGTGGCGATGATAAGCAGAGTGAAAATGCATATAAACAGGCTTAACGCTTTATTGAGGCTGTCCCTTTTACCGTCCGTAACCTTTGTCAGTGCGCCGGAAATAAATATTATAACAAGATTTATA
Organism: Clostridia bacterium; assembly: GCA_024404055.1. Lineage (GTDB taxonomy): Bacteria > Bacillota > Clostridia > Oscillospirales > Acutalibacteraceae > UBA6857. Next base: position 6,387 of record JAKSQS010000042.1, read on the forward strand.
CCGGCGATGACGCAAAGCTCAAAAAAGCCGCGCCGCGCATATTCGGCATAGGAAAAGCTTTCGGGGAGTATGCCGCCGAACGCACCCATAAAATATGAAAGCTGTGAAATAAGGTAAATTACATAAACAATGCTCACTGCGCAAAGCACGGTGTTTATAACCGTGGAGTCTAAAAACCTTTTTTCAACCGGCTCCGGCTTTTCTCTGTCAAGCTTTTTCCTTGTTGCAAACGCAAAGGAGAAAATGAACGGAAATACGATAAGTCCTTCAATGATTATCCACAGTATATCGTTAGGTGCGGAAACGATTTTTTTCAGTAAGCCCTCAAATGCGGCATCCGATTTTTTGAGAATTGCCATAAGGATTATTGCAAGCGGAACGGAAATGCATACGCCGAGAATGATTTTTCCCGTTTTTTTGTTTTTGCTGTCCGCCATATGCATACTTGATCGCAACGGCGCGAATAGGTGTGAAGGTCGCTGCGCAAAAAGACGGTTGCATACTTCAAAAATGACCCGTATATCCTTAAAGGCATATCTGCACCGTCCCCACATACCGTCAAAATAAGCGCAGTCGAGCGCAACGGCTGCGGCAATGATTACGGCGTTCAGGTCGTTATCGTATATTGCCGGAATAAAGCTTATTAAAAGCGACAGTACGGCGCAGCATACAGCAAACGCTTTATTTTGCGCTTCGGAGCCGCTGCCCATGCAGTATAAAGTCATAATAACAAGGAAAACAATGTTTGAAAGTGTAAAGCCTAAATAAAAGCTTCCGAAAAATATCATCCATACCGCAAAAACACTGAAACCGAAAAAGACTGCAAGAAAAGCGCTGTCCTTTTTGTCTGCCTGTGCCTTAAGCCGTGCCTTCCGCCTTTGCGTAAACGGCTGGCGGTTATCCTGTGAAAAATTCTGTTCATTATTAAATTCTTCCATGCTTATTCATCCTGTTCTCCGGGGGTAAATTCAAGTATATCCCCGGGCTGACAATTAAGAGCTTTACATATTGCGTCAAGTGTGGAAAAGCGTATTGCCTTTGCCTTTCCCGTTTTCAAAACCGAAAGATTTGCCTGTGTTATGCCGATCGCGGCTGCAAGCTCGCCGGAGCTCATTTTCCGTCTTGCAAGCATTACATCAAGATTTACTACTATCATTTTCTCACCGTCCGATTATATTGTAAGGTCGTTTTCGTTCTTTATTTCCGTTGCTCTCGCCATAACATTTTTAACCACTCTCAGTATAAGCCCGAGAAAGCCGGATGAAGCAAAAACAATGGCAAATGGGATATAGAAGAAGGATGAAACAAAGGAAACAGCTGTTACAAAAAAGCAGCACCATGAAAGAATACGCAGCAGCTTTATGTTTGCGGGAACAAACACAATATCCTTTTTTATGTTTGTAAGCAATTTTATCAAGCTTGCGATACAGCATATTCCGGCAGGACAGCAGATGTAAAAAGCGGCAATGACAACATATGCATAGCTGTAAAGCGTCTTGTATTCGTTATCCCCATCCGTATATCTGAATGTGAACCAATTCGGGATGACAAACGGTGCGATTATCATGCATATGAGCAGCGCGGCAGCAAACAGCCATGCAATGACAAGCGTGAGACTAACGGATTTGCCGGAATCCCAGATTTTTTTCTTTTCTTCCATAAAAATTATCCTCCTGTTGTTTAGTACAGGAGGATAATAGCATATAAATTCTTGTTTGTCAATAGATAATTATCGAAAAACAATAAAAAATTATCGAAAATAACTTAATGCAGCTCTTCAAGGATGATTCTGTTTTTAATCCAGTGCTTTTTATAATAGCTGTTTTTTTCAAAATTATCACCGATTTGCTCCATTTTAGCATACATAATGTTTTTTAATTCATTTTTTGTCTGCGCGTGTTCACTTTGAGAAGCAAGATTATTAAGCTGATAAGGGTCGTTTATATTATCAAAAAGCAATTCGTTGCTGTCTTTTTTATATACAGCATATGTAAATCTCTTTGTTCTCACGGCTCGCCATTCCTTTCCGTCACCATACATTGCCGTGGGACCCGTACCCATCATCAAACAGGGATTGTCGGTTTTGCCTGTGCGCAGTATGTCGCCGCTTATATCCGTGCCCTGTACGGTATTCGGAACCGGCAATGACATCATACTGAGCAGGGTAGGCATAATGTCAACGGTGTTGAAGCAGGTATCGCATATCCCTTTTTTCAGCTTATCACCCCATTTGATAAGAAAAGGTACGCGACACGCTTCCTCATAAAAGATATTTTTGGCGTGCCTTCCCTGAGCACCGAACATCTCACCGTGGTCGGAGGTGAAAACAAAAATCGTATTGTCGGAAATACCTTCTTTATCTATTGCGGCTGATATTCTGCCCACATTTTCATCAAGATTGGCAGTCATTGCGTAATAAACCCTTTTCCAGTCGTTTATATGCTTTCGCTTTCCCGGCATAAATTTTGCCCAGCCGTCTGCATACGGGTCGTTTTTCTTTTTGTAATTCGGCGGCACGGGAAAAACGGTATCTTTAAACATATTATAGTATTTTTCAGGAACATTGTCTTTTTCCCACGGGTTATGCGGCGTTCCTATGGAAAGAAACAGTGCAAAGGGCTTCCCGCTTCTTTTATGCTCGCGTATTTTTTCTATTGCCATATCGGTCTGACAGTCCGGCTCATACCCGGAGTAATAAATTTTTTCCGGACTGTTGAGATGATAATATGCCTTTGGAGAAAAATATCTGTGATGAAAATTATACGCGGCAAAAAATCCGTCAAACCCGAGCCTGTCTGCGCCTTGCGGAATATAGGAGTTCTTCGGGTTAAAATGATGCCCGAGCTGTGCTGCGTACATATGCCATTTGCCTATATAGCTTACATCATACCCGTTTTCCGTCAGAACATTTGCAAAGGTTTTATGATTCGGATTTATTCTGATTTCATTTATAACCATTCCTGTGGAGGTGGTGTATTTGCCTGTAAAAAGGGAAGCTCTGTACGGCGCGCATACGGGATGACCGGAGCAGCAGTTATCCATTACCGTTGAAGCTTTTGAAAGCTCGTCAATATTCGGTGTACGGGCGAGAGTGTCGCCGTTATAGCCGACGGACGAATAACGAAGCTGGTCGGCAAAAACATATATCAGATTAGGCTGCTTACTCATGCCTTTACCTCCTGCTTTTCATCCATTGTTTCGCGCAAAGCCGTAAGCTCTTTATGGAGAGCTTCCATTTTATCTTTTGTGTACGGATATGCAATAAAACATATAAGCAGAAGCACGAGCATAACTGTCGGACCGATTGTGGATACCTTATATATGCCTTCTCTGACAGCCGCCGTTTGATTTCCTATGGCGTTTTTATCATAACCGATAAGTCCCATTAGCGACGGAACCGCAGCGGCGACAGCCTGACCGATTTTGCGCATGAATGTAAAGGCGGCGTATGTGACCGATTCTTCGCGGCGGTGTGTTTTCAGCTCCTGAATATCAATTGCATCGCACGCGAGTGCCCAAACCTCTACGGTGATAAAGCCGGTGCCGAAATTTATAAGAGCGGAAAAAATCATATAAATCCACGGATTTTGTATTCTCCATATGCAGGTTATAAAGCTTGCAAGCACCGAAACGATTATGCTGTATGTTGCAAATTCTTTTTTACCTATTTTACGGATTATTACGGAGGTGAACGGAATCATCATCACCATGGGCGCATAGCTGATAATGCTGTATATGGTCATAATAATTCCCGTTTTCTGATAAGTATCCTTGAAAAGATAAACAGAGGATGAAGTGAGATACATGGATGTTGCGATAAGCAGACAGCCGATTATGCTGATTAACACAAACGGACGTGATTTGAGAAGCTCAGGCAGAACCTTTCTGAAATCAGTTTTTTCGGTCTGCTGTGCAGCCGGTATGTTTTCTTTAACATTGAGAAAGCCTATCAGATACATAACCGACATTATAACGGCGATAACCGAAAGTGTTATAAGAATTTTACCGCGGTCAAGCTGCTGATTTGTAAAAATAAGCAGCGGGAACAATATACTGCACGGTGCCGCGCCGATTCCGCCGCCGATTGAACGGGCAACGGAAAGGTTGCTTCTTTCAATGCTGTCTCTTGTCATAACGCTTGACAGTGAGCCGTACGGCACGAGAACCACTGTGTAAAGCATACCGCAGAGTATGTAGGTGAATATACACCATAAAAATTTAAGTGCGGTTGAGCTGATATTTGCGGGGGTAAAAACAAGAACAGAGGAAATTGCATACGGAATGCCGGCAAAAATGATAAAATGCCTGTATTTGCCGTATTTCGTCGGTTTTGCCGAGTTTGCGATAAATCCCATAATCGGGTCGTTTATACCGTCCCAGATACGCGCGATTATCATGATAAGTGTTGACTGAAAGCCGCTTAATTTAACTATGTCGGTATAGAAAGATGAAAGATACTGACTTATTGCCGCAAAGCCCAGCGAATTGCCCGCGTCACAAAGCATATAACCGATATAATTACGAAGAGAAAGCTTTTTTTCTTTTGTACCGTTTGCCATAAACTAACACTCCCTTTCTTCCATATTTATTATTTTATACGGATATGCATTTCTGTCAAGCTCTCTTTTTTGAAAAAATGTGTCAAACACATTAACTTTTACCTTAACTTTTAAAGGTTTTCTTGACACCTGCGGGAATAAATGCTAAACTTAAAATATAAAATCCATATTCAGGGGGTTATACTATGAAATTATTAAGAAAATGCCTGTGTATTGTTATCAGCGTGCTTATGGCTGCTTCATCGTGCCTTGTTTTAGGCGTAAGTGCAGCCGATGACAGCTCCGCGTTCGGTTTTGACATAAGCTCACTTATACCGAGCGATAATATCGGCTCGCTTGACATTCCCGATTTTGATGATATTGAGGCTCTTATTGCAACGGGTCTTCTCAGCGATGTTAAAATCGGACCGATGACGCTTGAGCAGATTTATGACCCGGATACAGATTCAGACTGGCATAATATAAAGAACAACGGTGATATAAACGCAAGCACTCTTTATATTACCATGGGTAATCTCAATCTTTATTTCAGAAATTTCTTCAACAAATATTATACAAAAGAGAAGCTTTATTCATCGGAAACCGCCACATGGCTGACCAATAAGATTGTGGATATTTTCTTCGGACCTGACCATCCTCAAATTGCCGTGCCGCTTGAGTCGTACGAAATCGGCGATCAGCTTGCCTTTATCAGAGAGGTGCTGAGAAAATCAAAATCCGGCATCACCACTATAGTTGACCTTGTTCAGAGCTGCTGGATAAATGAAGAGATTAATTATCTCCCCATGTGCTATGCACTTGGTGTTGACATTGATGATATATGGAACAAGCAGAACGCGCAGGAGGTTTGCGAGGAAATACTGACTGCCATGATTGATAAATTCCTTGCTGACCCGTTATACTATATTATAGATGTTGTATGGGCTGTTTCGCGCAGCTATAACGCATCTATGCACACGGTAATTGAGGCGGCACTGACCACAAGAATTGCCTCCGCCGATATTACCGCGGATGAAATTAAGCAGCCGCATGAGGTTCTCAATCTGCTCTTCAACAATAATTCTGAAAGCAACACCGAAAAGCTGCAATTTTTCACCGCTCCGTATGCGAAAATGGGAAAATCCGGCGACAGAGTGGAGCTGTTCTATTATTTGTTCATATATGCTCTGCTTATCGGCACATACAAAAACAATGAAAATGTTATCAAGGGATATGAAAACGCCGTTAATGCTTACAATTATGTAAAAATATCATCCGAAGATAAAGGCTATATCTGCGATTTGCTGGAGGCTCTTGCAACCTGCGACGGTGCGCGCATTGCAGCGTTTACAGCCAATACGGCAATTAATAATATAACAGATACGGCAAAGAGCTGGATACAGAAAATATTTGACAGATTTATTGAGATTCTCGTAGGCTTTGTGGAAGGACTTGACAAAATATTTGGCTTTAAGGCGCGTTGGGAATAAATCTGTTATTTCGGTGCATAATATTTCTGACCGTTGAGGCGGAGCAAGCCGCCCAAAGGCAAATATTATTATCCGGAGGAAAATATTATGTCAAATTGTAACAACGCAAACAAGTGTATCGGATGTACTGTTCAGCAGTGTGCTTATCATTGCGGCAGCCAGAATTACTGCACACTTGATAAAATCAATGTCGGTACTCATGAATCCAATCCTACCGAAAAGAAATGCACGGATTGCGAATCTTTTAAGCTTAAATAAAATATGACAAAGCATCGGCTGTCTTCGGGCAGCCGGTATTTTTTTTGAAAAAGGTTGATTTTTATTTGTAAATATGGTATAGTACAAATGTTCGATAATGAAACGGAGGCGTAATAATGAAGGAAAGACAGTATATTGCAATTGACCTTAAATCTTTTTATGCTTCTGTGGAATGCATGGAAAGAGGGCTTGACCCTCTCACGACAAATCTTGTTGTGGCAGATGAGTCAAGAACATCAAAAACAATATGCCTTGCCGTTTCACCGTCTATGAAGACATACGGGATACCGGGAAGAGCCAGACTGTTTGAGGTTATAAGAAAAATTGACGAAGTAAATTCCCTGCGAAAAATTCACGCTCCGGCAGGAAGCTTTGAAGGCGCGTCGAGTGATTCGGTGATGCTGAAAACAGACCCGTCACTTGCTGTTGATTATATTATTGCCGCACCGCAGATGGCAAGATATATGGAAATAAGCACGCAGATTTATAATATTTATCTTAAATACGCATCACATGAGGATATTCATGTTTATTCGATTGACGAGGTTTTTATCGATGCTACGGATTATCTTGCGGCTTGCGGTATGACGGCAAGGGAATTTACCATGATTATTATTCTTGATGTGCTGAAAAGCACGGGTATTACCGCTACGGCTGGGATAGGGACAAATCTGTATCTTTCAAAAATTGCCATGGATATTGAGGCGAAGCATATACAGCCGGATAATAACGGCGTGAGAATTGCCGAGCTTGATGAAATGAGCTACCGTAAAAAGCTGTGGAATCACCGACCGCTGACGGATTTCTGGAGAGTGGGGAGGGGTTACGCCAAAAAGCTTGAGGAAAACGGAATGTATACTATGGGCGATATTGCCTTGTGCAGTACGGCGGACAAAAGCGCGAAAATTAATGCGGATCTGCTTTACAGGCTTTTCGGAGTAAATGCCGAGCTTCTTATTGACCACGCATGGGGATATGAACCGTGTACCATTGCCGATATAAAATCCTTCCGTCCGGAAACTAACAGCATAAGCACAGGTCAGGTGTTACAGTGCCCGTATGATAATGAAAAGGGCAGACTTATTGTGCGTGAAATGACGGATTTACTTGTGCTTGACCTTGTGGGTAAATGCCTTGTGACAAATCAGATGGTTCTTACGGTTGGATATGATATTGAAAATGATGCTGCTGAAGAAATGACGGTTGACAGATACGGCAGGTCTGTGCCGAAAAGCGCACACGGAAGCATAAATCTGCCGTCATACACTTCTTCATCCAAAAT
>JAKSQS010000043.1 GCA_024404055.1 Clostridia bacterium
TGAAAAAAGCGGTTTTCACAAAAAAACGGAAACGGTTAATGTAGTTTCCGCCTGCGGCAGAATCCTTTCGCAGGCGGTTTATGCGGTTATCTGTTCTCCGCACTATAATGCCTCAGCCATGGATGGAATTGCCGTTTCGGCGCATCTTACCTACGGCGCAAGCGAGAACACACCTGTAATTCTCAAAAAAGGCGAATATACCGTTGTCGATACGGGCGACCCACTGCTGGACTCAACGGACGCGGTTGTTATGATTGAGGATGTGACGGAGGATGAAAACGAAAATGTCAAGCTGATTTCAGCCGTGTCACCGTGGCAGAATGTGAGACAGACGGGTGAGGACATCTGCATGGGCGACATGATAGCAACGGGCGGCACCAAAATAACGCCGTCCCTTTGCGGCGCGTTTCTTGCGGGCGGCGTAACAAAAGTTGAGGTTATAAAAAAGCCTGTTTTCGGTATTATTCCCACTGGGGATGAAATAGTTCCGCCCACCTCAAACCCCGGCAAAGGTGAAATTATTGAATTTAATTCAACGATTTTTTCGGCAATGCTCAGTGAATGGAATGCGGAAAGCAGGGTTTACTCAATTGTCAAAGACAAAAAAGAGCTGCTTATCGACGCGGTGAAAAAAGCAAAGTCGGAATGTGATGCGGTGCTTATTCTTGCAGGCTCTTCGGCAGGCAGGGACGACTATACAAGCTATGTTGTTTCCTCTTTGGGAGAGGTTATTATACACGGCATAGCGGCAAAGCCCGGAAAACCTGCTGTTCTCGGCATTTCGGGCAGTACTCCGATAATAGGACTGCCGGGTTATCCGGTTTCAGCCATTGTAATTATGGATGAATTTGTAAAAAATACGGTTTCTTTCTATTACGGAATAGAATGTGAGCAAAAAGACACGGTTCAGGCGGTGCTTGCCAAAAAGGTGGTTTCATCGCTGAAATATAAGGAATATGTGCGCGTTACTCTCGGAAAAAAGGACGGGCGTTTCTTTGCCGTACCTTTGCCGCGCGGCGCAGGCGTGATAACAAGCTTTACAAAAGCCTCCGGAATACTTGAAGTACCGCAGAACACGGAGGGCTTTGAAGCCGGTGAAACGGTTGAAATAAAGCTGCTGAAAAAGCAGACGGAAATTGAAAAGGCTCTCATCATTACGGGCAGTCACGACCCGGTGATTGATGAAATATCGGATATGCTCAAAAGCGCGGGCGCGGATTTTTCTGTTATATCCTCCCATGTCGGCAGTATGGGCGCGGTGAGTGCGGTACGAAGCGGACTTGCGCATATGGGAGCCGTTCATCTGCTTGATGCTCAGGATGGAACATATAACGAAAGCTATGTAAAAAAATATTTTCCGGACGGCGGCGCAGTGCTTATAAAAGGCATAGGCAGGGTGCAGGGCATTATGGTTGCGGCAGGCAATCCGCTCGGAATAAACGATATACACGATGCGGTGAAATGCCGCTATGTTAACCGCCAGAGAGGGGCGGGAACAAGAATACTTTTTGACTATCTGCTGAAAAAGAACGGCATATCTCCGTCTCAGGTTGACGGATATACGAACGAGAAATTTACACATACCTCTGTTGCCGCGATGATTGCCTGCGGCAGTGCCGATGCCGGAATGGGCATATATTCCGCGGCGAAAATGTACGGACTTGACTTTATACCTGTGTGCAATGAGGAATATGATTTTCTTGTTGATGAAAAAGAGCTGAACAATGAATATGTAAAGGCTTTTTTTGAAATGCTGCGCAGTGACGAATTTAAGCGCAGAGCGGAAAAAATGGGCGGCTACAGCTTTACGGGGGAGCGATAATATGGAGCTTACGCATTTGAACAAGCAGGGCGAGGCAATCATGGTTGATGTTGGTGAAAAAAATATCACCTGCCGCACGGCCGAGGCGTTTGCGGCGGTGAAAATGAAGCCGCAGACTCTTACAATGCTGCTTTCGTCACAACTGAAAAAGGGCGACGGGCTTGCCGCTGCGAGAATTGCAGGAATAATGGCGGCGAAAAGGACATGGGAGCTGATACCGCTGTGTCACAACATACCGATTGAAAGTGTGGAAATACGCTTTGAGAACAACGGAACGGATGAGCTGTACATATATTCCGCGGCAAGATGTTCATACAAAACCGGCATTGAAATGGAGGCGCTTACCGCTGTTTCCGTGGCTGCGCTTACAGTTTACGATATGTGCAAGGCGGTTGACAGGGGAATGGTTATATCCGAAACAAAGCTTTTGAGCAAAACCGGCGGAAAGAGTGATTTTAAAAATGAAGGATAATCTGGGCAGAGAAATAAACTATCTGCGTGTTTCCGTTACACAGCGGTGCAATCTCAACTGCGTTTATTGCGGCTGCGAAAATCCCGACAGGGATGAAATGACGGCTGATGAAATTGAAAAGGCGGTCAGAGCTTTTGCAAAGCTCGGGATAAACAAGGTGAGACTGACGGGCGGAGAGCCTCTTGTAAGAAACGATATAACGGAAATAGCGTGCAGACTACGCAAAACAGACGGAATAAAAAAGCTTGTGCTCACCACTAACGGCGTGCGTCTTTTTGAGCTTGCACAGGAGCTTAAGGCTGCCGGAGTTGACGCGATAAATGTCAGCCTTGATTCCCTTGACAGGGAAAATTATAAAAAAATGACAGGCAGAGATGCTCTGCCGGATGTATTAAGGGGCATTGACAGGGCGATAGAGTGCGGAATAAAAAAAATAAGGATTAATTCCGTGCTTATCAGGGGATTCAATGATATGCAGGCAGACAATCTGATTTATTATGCAAAGGACAGAAATGTGGATGTCAGATTCATTGAGCTTATGCCGTTCAGCGATGCGGGTAACAACGAAAAGCTGATTGTAAAAGCGGATGAAATATTGAAGCGGTTCCCGTTTCTCACGCCGGTTGAGGGTACGATGGCTCAGTCAGTAGCAAAGTATTACGAGGCGGAGGGCTTTAAGGGTAAAATCGGCTTTATAACACCCGTAAGCGATAAATTCTGTAGTCAGTGCAACCGTATACGCCTGCTTTCCACAGGCAAAATCCGTCCGTGCCTCGGATATGATACGACCTATGATATACGCGAATATCTGAATGATGAGGAAAAGCTGCTTTCAGTGATAGAAAAGGCGATAAGCTCAAAGCCGGCAGGTCATAATTTTGAATGTGCGTACGGAAATGTGCACGCGATGAATAAAATAGGAGGATAAGAAAATGGCAGGAAAGGTTATATCTGTAAATATAAGCGAAAAAAAGGGCACACCGAAAACCAAGGTAGAGCCGGGTGTTCTGATTGAAAATTTCGGACTTGAGGGAGACGCGCACGCCGGAAAATGGCACAGGCAGGTCAGTCTTCTTGCAAAGGAAAGCATTGAAAAAGCCAAAAACGGCCCGACGGGCGGGCTTTGCCACGGCATTTTTGCCGAAAACATAACCACCGAGGGCATTGAGCTTTACACTTTACCCATAGGTACAAGGCTCAAGGTGGGTGAATGTGAGCTTGAAATCAGCCAGATAGGCAAGGAATGTCATGAGGGCTGTGCGATAAGCAAGCTGGTCGGTCAGTGCGTTATGCCAAGAGAAGGCGTTTTCGCCATTGTAATCAAAGGCGGAAAAATTTACACAGGTGATGAAATATCCGTAATTTCAAATTCATAAAGGCGTAAATATTAAGTGTTACCATATATGAGTATTGATATTCGGGGGTGAAACAATGTCAACCGTATTGGAATTTAAATGTCCGTGCTGCGGCGGAAAGCTTGAATTTGACGCATCAACGCAAAAAATGAAATGTCCGTATTGCGACAGTGAAATTGATGTTGATGCTCTCAATAAAAATGAGCAGATACTTGAAGAGGTCGGCAAAGAGGATAATATGAACTGGGAAAGCACCGCCGGTACCGAGTGGGATGACGGTGAACAGGATACGATAAATGTATATTCCTGCACGGCGTGCGGCGGCGAAATCGTGGCGGATGAAACCACGGGCGCAACGCATTGCCCGTACTGCGGAAACCCGGTGGTTATGACTTCAAAGTTTTCGGGGCAGTTCAAGCCGGACTGCGTTATTCCGTTCAGCATTACCAAGCAGCAGGCTGTTGACGCGCTGAAAAAGCATTATGAAGGAAAAAAGCTTCTGCCGAAAATTTTTAAAAGCGAAAATCATCTTGACGAGATTAAAGGCGTTTATGTTCCGTTCTGGCTTTTTGATGCCGATGCAAACGCAAGTGTCAGCTATAAAATGGAAAATGTCAGGTCGTGGAGCGATAAGGATTATATGTATACTCAAACGGAGTATTTCACCGCTTTGCGAAAGGGCGGTCTGAAATTTAAAAATGTACCTGTTGACGGTGCTTCCAAAATGCCGGACGAGCTTATGGAATCCATTGAACCGTTTGATGCTTCCAAAGCGGTTGATTTTAAAACCGCTTATCTTTCGGGATTTATGGCGGATAAATATGATATAGACGACAGAGCAAGTGTTCCGCGTGCGAACGAAAGAATCAAAAAAAGCACTGAGGAGGCGTTCAGAGACACGGTACACGGTTATTCATCCGTGCAGGTCAACGACAGCCATGTTTCACTTTCGGCTTCAAAGGCAAAATACGCTCTTTATCCCGTGTGGCTGCTGACTACTTCCTTCGGCGGCAAGCAATATCTTTTTGCGGTTAACGGGCAGACGGGAAAATTAGTTGGCAATCTGCCTGTTGATAAGGGTCTTCAGTGGAAATACAGGCTGCTTTATACACTTGCTTTCGGTGCCGCGAGCTATATCCTGCTTTGGCTTATCATGAATTTCGGGGGCGGTATATTATGAAGAAAATATTTGCTGTTATGACTGCCGCACTGCTGCTTATCTCCGTTTTCATGTTTTTTGCCTCGGCTGCCGTTATTCCCGGTGAAAGACAGTTGCCGAGACTTACGGACGGCGCGGATATAATTGACGATATGGACGAGCAGATAATTCTTTCCCTGCTTGACGCGGAAAGTGAGCTGTACGGCATGGATATGGTCATTGCAACCGTAAGCTCAACAGATGGGAAAAGCGTTGAAGAATATGCGGATGATTTTTACGACTATAACGGCTTCGGTATAGGTGAAGACGCAAGCGGCGTTATTCTTCTGATTTCCATGCAGCCCAGACAGGTTCATGTCGGTACCTGCGGACAGGCTATATATGTTCTTGATGAAGACGCGATTATTGATGATATTTATTCCTCTCTTAAATCGGGAGCTTACGGCGCGGTATGTCAGGAGTTTATTGACAGCGTTGAAGCCGGTATAAACGGATATTCGCAAGGCATATATGATGACGGTAATTATGATGACTATAATGATGATTATTATGACGACTTTTATGTTGAACAGTATTTATACAAAAAAAATAAATCTTCAAACTATATCGGGATTGGCGTTATTTCGCTGATAGTCGGCTTTATTGCCGCATCGATAGTTGTGTCCTCCATGAAGAAAAAGATGATAACCGTTCAGCCGAAAAATCAGGCAGGCGACTATTATGTTAAGGACAGTATGGTGCTTTCGGTCAGTGAAGACCGTTTTGTATACAGAAATATCAAGCGTGTGCCGATACCGAAATCGGAGCCGCACAATACCGGCGGCGGTCATTCGGGCGGCGGAACGCACATTTCATCCTCAGGCAGAAGTCACGGCGGAAGCAGCAGAAGCTTCTGAAAAAAATAAAATCCGGTGTTGCTTGAAACAGGCAACGCCGGCGGCGCGTCGAGATGCCGTATCCTACGGAATACCGGCGCGGTGATTTTTAACCATACCGAAAAAGCGAATCGTTTGCACTGCTCAGTGCTTCGACTCGCTTTTCTTTGTGGCTGTTGTGTTACAGCCACAGTATATTTCTGTTTAAAAATCGTTTACTGCGCGGTATAAATGTCGTTGAACTCAACAACGCAGTTGTTTTGGGCGGCGTAAACAATTGCCTCAATAACCGCTATGCAGCGTTTCATCTGCCTGTGGTTAACGGTCTGAACGGCACCGTTTCTGATAACATCATAAATGTTGTCGTAATACTGCACCCATTCTCCGTAAACCTCTTCAAGCGGCTGTTCGTGAATTGTTTCGTCCGTTCTCGGTGCCATGGTTTTGGTGATGCCCGTACCGGCTTTAACGGGTACGGAGTCAATTTTATCCCAGTTGTGCACAAGCACGCTTTTGCCCTTTAAATCCCAGTCTTCAATCACGCTTGAGCCGTTTTCACCGAGAATGTACCAGCGCGGCAGGGTGATAAAATTGTTTGTGGTAACCTCAACATAATCGCTTAATCCGTTTTCAAATGTAAGCTCCGTGTAAAATCCGTCATCACATTCATCGTTTGTTATGTTGGTCATTTTTGCCCAGATTGATTTTATGGGGTTGGAATCGTTGAGAGTGAGTGCCTGGTCAAGCAGATGAACGCCCCAGTCAAGCAGCATACCGCCGCCGTGACCTTTTTCTTTTCTCCAGTCGCCCGGTATTCCTCTTGAGCCCTGAACTCTTGACTCAATGCGGAAAACCCTGCCGAGTGTATTCTTATCAACAATGTTTTTCATTGTCAGATAGTCGTTGTCCCAACGCCTGTTCTGGTGAACGGTAAACAGTCTGCCTGTTTCCTCGCTTACCTTAATCATGTCTTCCAGATCCTTCACCGTCATGGTGACGGGTTTTTCGCTGATGACATTTTTTCCGGCTCTCATCGCTTCAATTGCAAGCGGTTTATGTACATCGTTCCAGGTTGCTATGGTAAGCAGCTCAACCTGTTCATCTTTCAGCACTTCCTCAAACGAGGAATATGTGTGTATACCCTTGCCGCGTGCTATTTCAAGCCTTTCGGGGTCAATGTCCCAAACGCCGCAGAGGTTGAATTTGTCCATTTCAAGTATTCTGTCTGTGTGCCAGCCGCCCATACCGCCGTAACCGACAATAGCTATATTGACTTTTTCCATTTTTAAGTACCGTGCTTTCTTTTTGATTTTGCAAAAATATTATATAACCGTTTGTTTGCGAATGTCAATATTTATGCGAAAGGATTTTCGGTTTTATAAGGCAGAGACGCAGGCTGATTGTAAGAAATATCACCGATGCCGAGAAATCTGAATATTTCAAACAGCGTTTTGCCGTAATGACCGAAGGCAACCGCGCCGTGATGCGGAAAGCTTTTTTCAATGAGCACATGTCTGTAAAATCTGCCCATTTCCTTAATGGCAAAAAGACCGATGCCGCCAAAGGAACAGCACTTAACGGGCAGAACCTCGCCCTGTGCTATGTAGCTTCTCAAAACGCCTTCGCTGTCGCACTGCAATCTGTAAAATGTGATGTCGGATGCCGCAATGTCTCCCTCAAGTGTACCGCGTGTAAAATCGGGCTCACTGTCCTGCGGCTCAAGCAGTCTGTGCTGAATAAGCTGATATTTAACTGCTCTGTCGGCGCACATTTTGCAGCTCGGGGTGTTGCCGCAATGGAAGCCCATAAAGGTGTCGGTCAGCTTGTAATCAAATTTTCCCTTGATGTTTTCTTCGTACATTGAAACGGGAACGGAATTGTTTATATCGAGCAGAGTAACCGCGTCAAGTGAAACACAGGCACCGATGTATTCTGACAGTGCGCCGTAAATATCAACCTCGCAGCTTACGGGTATTCCCTTTGAAGCAAGGCGTGAATTTACATAGCAGGGCTCAAAGCCGAACTGCTGCGGAAATGCCGGCCAGCATTTGTCGGCAAACGCAACATATTTTCTTGCACCCTTGTGCTGTTCTGCCCAGTCAAGCAGCGTCAGCTCAAACTGTGCCATTCTTTCAAGCAGTGGGGGATAATTGTTTCCGCTTTCTCCGAGCTCTGCCGCCATATCAGCACAAACCGCGCCGATACGGGGGTCGTCTTTGTGCTCATTATAGGAAACAAGCAGGTCAAGCTCGCTGTTTTCCTCAACCTCAACGCCTAATTCATAAAGTCCCTTTATGGGCGCGTTGCAGGCGAAAAAGTCCTGCGGTCTCGGACCGAAGGTGATGATTTTAAGATTTTTAACGCCGATAACAGCTCTTGCCACGGGCACAAAATCCGCAATCATTTTTGCTATGTCTGCGGCTGTGCCGACGGGGTAAGACGGGATATAGGCGTTGATTTTCCGCATTGACAGGTTATAAGAGCAATTGAGCATACCGCAGTATGCGTCGCCTCTGCCGTTAATCAGGTCGCCGTCGCCCTCTGCCGCCGCAACAAACATACACGGCCCGTCAAACTTCTGTGCGATGAGTGTTTCAGGCGTTTCGGGACCGAAATTTCCCAGAAAAACAACAAGTGCGTTGCAGCCTGCCGCGGTAACATCTTCAACCGCACAAAGCATATCCTTTTCGTTTTCAACTGTGACCTTGCATTCGTAAATTTCGCCATGATATTCGTTTACAATGGCATTTCTTCTTGTCTGCGAGAGCGTGACGGGGAAACAGTCGCGTGAAACGGCAATGATGCCGAGCTTTACTTCGGGAATGTTGTTCATATTATGCCTCCTGAATAATTTAATTTATCTGGTCAAGGATGTATTGCTTCACATCCTCAAGTTTACTTTTCTGCCATGCCTTTTCTTTTTCTTTCTCGGCAATGGGACGGATGATGAAAAAATCAAGTGCTTCACCCGGTACGCGCCCGGTACGCAGCGGATTTTTAAAATGCTCCTCCCACTGTTCCTCTGTGGCGTGAGCCAGTGTGTCTGGATTCAGAAATGCCTGCTGCCGCTTCGTTGCCTGTATAAAAGCTTTTTCGGAAAGCGGAATGAGCTTCTCATATTCATCCGGCTGAACATCCGCGAAAATGCGCGGCAGCTCTCCTTTTACAATGTGCTCCTCGCCGCGCAGAAGTTTAAGACCCATGGGCTCGAAGCTGAAATCTGTTTCGGTAAAATTGATTTTCAACAGCACGCCTATGTCGGTGTTGTGCTGTATTCGCTGATAATCCGTGTCAAAAATGAAGTTCCCGAGTGAATAAAAAATCGCTTTTTCGCCTGCTGTCTCATAATTCATCGGAACATGGGGATGGTGACAGACCACAATATCCGCACCCATTTCAAGATATTTCAGATATTTGTCCCTGACATAAGGGGAGGGCAGGGAGGTAAATTCCTCACCCCCGTGGCATATGATAACGCACCAGCGGCATTTGCTTTTTATTTCGTCAATGTTTTTCTTTATAAGCTCCCAGTTGCTCCAGCTTAAACAGCCGGCTTGGTCATCCGCGGCGGCTCTGCAGGCGCGCTGATAGCCTGTGGCGAAAATACCTATTCCGCCTGCCTCCGGGAGTATGACGGGCTTTGCCGCCTGTTCGATGTTCATACCTGCGCCCACGGTTTTAGCGCCGGCGCTTTCGGCAGCGGCAAGGGTGGACCTTACACCGTCCGCACCTGCGTCCATGATATGGTTATTGCATATACACCATATGTCGGAGTTGATTTTTTTCAAAAGCTTTGTTGCGTCCGGGTCCATGGTGTGCAGAAGCTGCTGAACACCTGAGGTGACGGTATTTCTTTCGGCTTTAAGCAGAGGTCCCTCTACATTGGTTATAACATGGTCGGCACTGTGAAAAAAGTTAAGTATATCGGGGGAAAGAAGCTTTTCATCCTTCCATTTTTTATCCATATACCGGTCAAAGCCTATATCACCCGTAAATACAAGTGTGGTCTTTTCTTTCATTTTGCAGCCTCCGTCAGCTCAAAACTCAAGAACGGCGGCTTTATATGCGTCTCCGCGTTCTTCAAAATTTTTGAAATATCCGTAGGATGCCGCCGCCGGTGAGAACAGACAGGCACAGCCCTCCGGCGTTATTTCCTTTGCCTTTTTGACAGAGGAAACAAGGTCGTTTTCATACAGACAGTATGAAAGAGATGACACCTGTTCATATATTCTTTTACCGGATTCATAAGACAGAATATAATTGTATTCGGCATGATTTTTTATAAATTCAACAAGAATGTCATAATGAATATGTCTGTCCATGCCGCCGATTATTACGGTTTTAACATTCTGTATGCTATTAATCGCAACGATTGTCGCTTCGGGAATTGTTGAAATGGAATCGTTATAAAATTCAATGCCGCCCACGCTGCCGACATATTCCATGCGGTGCGTCAGCCCGTTGAAATCTTCAATGGCTTTTTTGACCTTTTCACCCTCACAGCCGAAAATTTCCGTGCAGATTGTATAAACAAATGTTGCGTTGAATTGGTTGTGCGCTCCCTTAAGCTTCATGTCAAAACGCATGGGCTTATTAAAGCTTATCATTTTTTTGTGCGCCGCGGTTTCAATAAAAGGCACATTGTCACCGTAAAAGAAATAATCGTTTTCACTCTGGTGTGCCGTTATATTTTTCTTTGTGCCGAAATAATTTTCCTTCGTTTTATAATAGTCAAGATGGTCTTCATACAGGTTGAGAAAAACTGCAATATGCGGCGAAAATTTGTTGTGATTGAGCTGATGGCAGGACATCTCATAAACAATAACAGTGTCCTTATTGACTTTGTCATAATAGTCAAGGCAGGGGAGACCTATGTTTCCCACAAGAAGCACGTTTTCGTTAAGACATGACAAAAGCACACGGTATGTCATGGTTGAAGTGGTGCTTTTGCCCTTTGTGCCGGTGATGCCCACTGTCTGGGACGAAAACTCTTCGAGGAAAAGCTCCGTCTGTGAGGTGTATTTTTCGCTGTACGGCTCAACATTGATGCCGGGACTTTTTATAATATAATCGTAAAGGCTTTCGTCTATTTCATCCGCCTTGCCTTCAAAAATATCAAGGCTTTTAACGCGGCAGAAGTTTTTAATAAAACGCTCGGTGGATTTTCCCTCGCGTCCGTAGCCCCAGATGAGGATTCTTTTATCCTTCAGTCTTTCTGAAATTTTCATGGTAATGCTCCTGATAATTACTTTCTGATATATTATTCTATTATAAAAGTATGTTTATGTCAATATGACGGCGAAAAATGATATAACATTCAATGCTGTTGATGCCCGTAAACATTTTTATTGACATTTTAATGGCAAATTGTGTATAATAAATAAAAGAAAAGGGGGATTACATATGAAAAAAAGAGCCGGAAAAATTCTGAGTGTTCTTCTTGCCTTAACAGTAACGGTTTGCCTGTTCACGGGCAGTGCGTACGCCGTTTTTGCGCAGGATGATACACAGCGCGATTATACAATCACAAGTCCGTATGACAATGTGGACTGGGACACATGGAAGCAGTACAAAACCTCCGTGCATAATCACACAGACGCAAGTGACGCTGAGCCCTCAATTGCCGAAAGTGTTAAGCGGCATTATGACGACGGTTTTCAGATTTTGTGCATTACCGACCATGCGGTGGTCGGCGCGCCGTGGGATGTCCCTCCGCAGACGGTACCGTTATACAGATTGTTCAAGTTTGAAAATACACATATGCGCACCCCGGTTGTGCTTACAAGTGAAGAAAGAGCGGCGATAATTGCCGGAACATATGAAAGCACAGCGCGTGACGCGATTGCCGAGGCAAGAGGCGAACAGCTCGGCGGTATGCTTGAAATTACGGGCGGAGCCGAAGCAAACGGCGCGACACCCATAAACGACTGCCATATAAACACCTTCGGCGTTAAGGATGTACAGGCGAAAATGGGCATTTACGGCGACTATGAAACAGTTGTCAGGCAGACGAAAAAAGAGGGCGGAATTTGCTTTCTTAATCATCTTGGCGAATATGTAGGCGGATACCCGGATTCGTTTGACCGTATTTCCCACCCGTATTACGCAAATAAATTTGCCAACATTTTCCTTGATTATGACTGCTGCGTTGCCATGGAGGTCAACCGCGGCGTAAGCGACCCGACATATTGGGACACATATCTTTGGGATGAAGTGAACTGCCTTACAATACCGAAGGGCAGAGTAGTAAACGGCATCCTTTCATCGGACGGACACCATGTTGACCAGTATGACCGCGCGTTTTCTATGTTCATTATGCCGGAAAAAACAGAAGAGGCGTGGCGTGAATGTCTTAAAAACGGCTGCAATTTCAATATTGCAAGATATTCCGGCACGGATATTGACCCGTCCTTTGACGGCAGCGGAAATATGCCTCCCGAGGTTCACCGTGTCACGGTTGACAATGAAAATGACACAATTTCATTTGAAGGCGCAAGGTTTGACAATGTTCGCTGGGTTTCTGACGGCAAGCTGATTGCAGAGGGCACGGATGTAACTTCTCTTGACCTGAATGAGTACGGTGACGATATTGGCTGTTATGTACGCTTTATGATAACCGGTGAGGGCGGAATACTTTATTCACAGCCGTTTAAGGTGACTGCGGACGGTGCGGATTATTCATCAACAGTATACAAGACCTTTGATATGGGTATGGTTTTCCGCTCAATGTCTGATTTGTTTGACTGGACAATCGGAATTACGCCCGTTGCGCTGCTGTTAAAATTACTGCTTTGGGGCAGAATATGGATATAAGGAAAGGAAAATAACAATGGATATTAACAAATTTCTGCGTGAGCTTATCGGAAACATCAACTGGGCTATGTATGATTTTATAGTTAAATTGAGCAATTATTTTCCATGGCTTAAACGATAATTTTATGGGGCTGTCACATCTAAATGCGACAGCCCCAAATTATTAAAAAATATTGCATTTGTAGTTTATAAATGCTATAATTAAAACATTAATTTACGGAGGAAATAAAAATGGCTAACAATCAGTGGTATAAGGAAATATCGGTGTACCAGGTCTGGCCGCGCAGCTTTTGCGACTCAAATGCTGACGGTATAGGCGATATTCCCGGAATTATTTCAAAGCTCGACTATATCAAAAGCATAGGCGTTGACGCTATATGGTTTTCGCCTCTTTATCCGTCACCGAATGCTGACTACGGATACGATATTGCAGATTACAGAGATATTTCATCCGATTTCGGCACTCTTGAGCAGTTTAAGCAGCTGCTTGACGAGGCTCATAAAAGAGACCTTAAGGTAATTATGGACCTTGTTGTCAATCATACCTCCAATCAGCACAAATGGTTCCTTGAAAGCAGAAAAAACAAAAATAACCCTTACAGAGATTATTATATCTGGCGACCGGGCAAGGGGAAAAAAGCACCGAATAACTGGCTTTCCACCTTCCAGGGCAAGGCGTGGGAATATGACCCGAATACGGGAGAATATTATCTTCATGTTTTCGCAAAGGAACAGCCTGACCTTAACATGGACAACCCCAAGGTGCGCGAAGAGGTTAAGGATATTATGCGCTTCTGGCTTGATATGGGTGTGGACGGTTTCCGTGAGGATGTTATCACCTTTATCTCCAAGGCGGAGGGACTTCCCAACGGCTTCCCGCTTCCCACAGCCTGCGGCATTGAGCATTATATGAACGGTCCTCACCTTAAAGAATATTTAAGGGAATTTAAGGATGTGCTTGATGAATATGACTGCTTTACGGTTGGTGAAGCTCCGATGATGACCCCGTCACGCGCTCTTAAATTTATAAAAGAGGGCGATGATCAGCTTCTTAATATGATGTTCCATTTCCAGCACATGGGCGCGGATAACATTGTTACAAACTGGATTGTAACACCGTTCAGACTTAAGCATCTTAAAAAAGTATATACGAACTGGCAGCTGAAAATGGCAAAGAACGGCGGCTGGAACGCGCTTTATCTTGAAAATCATGACCAGCCCAGAGTTATCAGCCGTTACGGAAGCGAAAAATACAGAGTTGAAAGCGGAAAAATGCTTGCAACGATGTATATCTGTCAGAGCGGTACGCCCTTTATTTTCCAGGGACAGGAAATCGGTATGCTTAACGCAAAGGAAATAGATTCTCTTGACACATACAAGGATGTTTCCACGAT
>JAKSQS010000044.1 GCA_024404055.1 Clostridia bacterium
AAGCTGCGCACCCATTCTATCAGAATGAATACACAGCCTGTCAGTTCAGCACTGTACTTTATTTAATTATATCCGTGCCCATAAACGGTCTGAGAACCTCGGGAACGGTCACGCTGCCGTCCGCGTTCTGATAATTTTCAAGAATTGCCGCCGTGGTTCTACCGATTGCAACGCCTGAGCCGTTGAGAGTGTGCACAAGCTGTGCCTTGCCCTTTGCGCCGTCCTTGAAACGGATTGAAGCTCTTCTCGCCTGAAAATCCTCAAAGTCGGAGCAGGATGAAATTTCAACATATCTGCCGTATGAGGGAAGCCACACTTCAATATCATAGGTCTTTGCCGAGGAGAAGCCGAGGTCGCCGGTGCTGAGGGTAACAACTCTGTAAGGAAGACCCAGAAGCTGCAGCACTCTTTCCGCATCGTTCGTCAGTTTTTCAAGCTCCGCATACGATTCCTCGGGACGGGTGAACTTTACAAGCTCCACCTTGTTGAACTGATGCTGACGGATAAGACCTCTCGTATCTCTTCCGGCTGAGCCTGCCTCCGCACGGAAGCACGCGGAATACGCACAGTATGAAATCGGGAGACGGCTGCCGTCAAGAATTTCGTCGCGGTGCATATTGGTTACGGGAACCTCCGCCGTGGGAATGAGGAAATAATCGTCCGTTGAAAGCTTGAACGCATCCTCCTCAAACTTCGGGAGCTGACCCGTACCTGTCATGGAAGCCCTGTTTACCATATAGGGTGGGAAAATTTCGGTATATCCGTGCTCAGTGTGAGTGTTGAGGAAAAATCCGACAATGGAACGCTCAAGCCTTGCGCCGAGACCCTTATAGAAGTGGAAACGCGCACCCGTTACCTTTGCGGCGGTTTCCGGGTCAAGTATGCCGAGGTCTTTGCCTATATCCCAATGCGCCTTCGGTTCAAAATCAAACTTTCTCGGCTCACCCCAGCGGCGAACCTCCACATTTTCGCTGTCGTCCTTGCCGACGGGAACCGTGGGATTAGGCACATTCGGAAATTCGTACATTATTTTTTTCTGTTTTGCTTCAAGCTCTGAAAGCTTTCCGTCAAGCTCCTTAACGCTCTCCTTAATGGCGTTCATTTTCGTCATAATTTCGGAAATATCGCCGCCCTCTTTCTTTATGCGCGGAATTTCCTTGCTTGCCGCATTCTGCTCTGCCTTAAGCGCGTCCGCCTTCGCCGTCAGCTCGCGGCGTTCGGCATCAATTGCAAGCACTTCATCAACAAGGGCATCCATATCCTTGTTTCTCGTTTTCATGGCTGCCTTAACCATATCCGGGTTTTCTCTTATAAGTCTGATGTCTAACATTTTATATCCTCACTTTCAGTTTTGTTCAAATAATCCGGCAAGCTTTGAAAGGTCTTCTTTTCCGAAAAACTCAATTTCAAGCGTTCCCTTTTCACCCTTACCGTTATATATCTTTACTTTTCTGCCGAGCGTTTCGGAAATTGCAAGCTCCGCTTCATCAAAATAAATGTCGCGGCGTTTTTCCCTTTTCTCCGGCTTTTCGCTGTTGTTGAGCACGGCTCTCACAAGTCTTTCCGTTTCTCTGACGGATAAGCCTTTTTCTATAACGGATTTTGCCGCGTCAACTATCAGCTTTTCATCCGTAAGCGCAAGCAGAGCCCTTGCGTGACCCGACGAAAGCGTACCTTCCTTAACAAGCGTCAGCAGCTGCGCCGGGAGATTGAGCAAACGCAGAGCATTTGCTATCGCCGGTCTTGATTTGCCGACCCTTTGTGCCGTTTCCTCCTGCGTCAGCCCGTAGGTATCCATCAAAAGCTGCAAGCCCTGCGCTTCTTCAATCGGATTCAGGTCTTCCCTTTGAAGGTTTTCTATCAGCGCAAGCTCCATAGCCTCGGAGTCGCTCATTTCCTTTATGACAGCCGGCACCTCCGTAAGTCCCGCCAGCCGCGATGCTCTCCACCGCCGTTCACCTGCCACAAGCTGATAACTGCCGTCAGACAGGGGACGCACCAGAAGGGGCTGAATTACGCCGTGCTTTGCAATGCTGTCCGCAAGCTCGGAAAGTGCCGTTTCGTCAAAGCTTTTTCTCGGCTGCTCCCTGTTCGGTTCTATATCATTGATTTTCAAAACAACGGCACTGCTGCCGCTGAGCTTTTCCATTGAATTATCCTCAAAAAGCGCGTCAAGTCCCTTGCCCAGACCGCCTTTTTTTGCCGCCATTCAGACACCGTCCTTTATATCTTCTTGTTTTTCTTTAAAAATTCCTGCGCAAGCCGCAGATACGCAAGGCTGCCGTTTGAGCCTTTATCGTAATAAATCACAGGTTCTCCGTAGCTCGGTGCCTCCGAAAGACGCACATTTCTCGGAATTACCGAGGCAAACACCTTCTGCGGAAAAAACTTTTTAACCTCATTAACAACCTGCTGTGTAAGGTTCAGCCTGCCGTCATACATAGTCAACAGCACACCCTCAAGCTCAAGCAGAGGGTTATACAGCCGCTTTATCTGCCTTACGGTGTTCATAAGCTGCGAAAGTCCCTCCAGCGCAAAATATTCGCACTGAATGGGCACAATCAGCGTGTCTGCACAATTGAGCGCGTTCAGCGTGAGAAGACCGAGAGCGGGAGGACAGTCAAGAAAAATAAAATCGTATTTTGCTTTAAGCATTGCAAGCCCGGTTTTAAGCCTTGCCTCCCTGTTTTCCGCCATAACAAGCTCAAGCTCCGCGCCGGCAAGGCTCATATTTGCAGGCAGCAGGTCAAGATTTCTGAATCTCGTTTCGCAAAGTATTTCCTGTGCATCCGTGCCGTTGATAATAAGGTCGTAGGTGGATTTCTGCACGCTTTTCTTGTTATAGCCCAATCCGCTTGTGGCGTTCCCCTGCGGGTCAATATCAACAAGAAGAACCTTTTGTCCCGCATATCCAAGACAAGCGGCAAGATTGACGGCACTTGTCGTTTTGCCGACTCCGCCCTTCTGATTCACAATTGCCACGGTTTTTCCCATTTCAGTTCTCCTCAACAACATAATTAAGGTGATTATATCACAGTTTTATGTAAATTTAAAGAGTTTGCAAAAATAAATTTGAGCTTCATTATTCCGTAATTTTTAATTCTGCCTTTTCTCATTCAAAGCTTTTTATGAGCTGTGCAACAGCCCTTGAGCAAAGCCCGATTCCCCTGTCGGTCAGGTGGATTCCGTCGTCGGAGCGTATATTTTCTTCTCTTTTTTCGTCAACAAGCGTCCACAAATCGTTTATCACAATTCCGCGCTCCCGGAGCTGAGGCACAACGGCGGCATTATATCGCTGAATATCCGCATTGTTGTTTTGCGGATGTGTCGTTACGGGGGTCGAGGTTGCAAAAATCACGGTTTTTGCCTTTGTCTTGAGAAATTCCGCAATGCGTATTACGGTGCGCACATATACATCCTCGGGTGTAAACAGTCCGTCACCGACAACATCGCTGACATCCCATTCGCCGGAGTTAAAATGAATAACATCACAGCCGTCAAGCTCATTGCTCATATCAAAAACCATTCTCTGAAGGTATGTGCAGAACCGGCAGTTATCCTCAGGACTGATTACCTCGTATTCATCCCCTAAAAGTCTTATTACCTCGGGGGCGTAATTCATTCTGATTGAGTCTCCTAAAAGCGCAATTTTTTTCATAACCGTATTCCTTTCAAATTCATATTAAACAGCATAT
Organism: Clostridia bacterium; assembly: GCA_024404055.1. Classification (GTDB taxonomy): domain Bacteria; phylum Bacillota; class Clostridia; order Oscillospirales; family Acutalibacteraceae; genus UBA6857. The sequence goes on from JAKSQS010000044.1 coordinate 3,696, forward strand.
GAGCCGGAAAAAATCCGACTCATAAAATTGATTTTTATTATCAGTATATCAGTCGTCCTGCTCTCTTGCTTCCTTTATCTGCTCTGCGGAAACGGTGTTTGTTTCACCGTGCTTAACTCTTGACATACAAAGCAGTGCAAGTGCGAAGCATATCGGGCAGAAAATAAACAGTGACCAGTAATTAATCTGTCCGTCGGCAGAGAATTTCGCCGTAAGGTCAAACATAGAGCCCACAACAACGGGACCGACAATGGATGCTGAGAATGTGGCGGTATAGTAATATCCGGTGAATGTACCTACCCTTTCAGGTCCGCCGATTTCAAGCACAAGCGGAAGGGTGTTTATCGTAACAAACGCAATCAGAATGCCGCCGACGATAATTGCCACATAAAGCAGCCAGAACCATTTTGTAAGTGCGTAAAGAGTGAACAGGGAAAGAACGCCTATCCAGCCGAACATTATCGTTTTCTTTCTGCCGTATTTCTGTCCGAGCTTTCCGGCGGGAATAGCACCTACAACCGTTGCGGCGGCGAAAAGTGTGATGATGAGAGAAGCGTTTGATTCCGTAAAATCAAGCTCATACTTTGCAAAGGTTGTAAAATATGTCTGTATGGAATCCGTAGCGTTGGAGTTGAAGAAAAGCGCGATAAGCATGAAGATAAGGCTTGCCTTTTCGCCCTTGGAAAGACCCATTTCCTTCATGGAAACCTTGCCTTCCTTTTTGTCCTTCTTCGACTTTTCCTTTTTATATTCCGCTTCAATGGCAAGGGATTCCGCCTTTGTGATTCTGTTGTCACCCTCCCTTACAAGGAATACAACCACAAGCAGGCAGATAATCATAACAACCGAGCCCAGAAGGAATACATTATGTCTTATCTGTGCCTCCGTTGCGCCGGGGATGATGAAGCCGACGATTTTACCGGCTACTGTGCCGAGAACAACGCCGATACCGCCCATTATGTTGATAACCGCGTTACCCTCACCGCGAAGAGCCGACGGCGTGGCATCGGGCATCATGGCAACAACAGGTGAACGCCAGATTGACATGATGAAGTTGAAAACGATAACATCAATCATCAGTATACCGAGCATTTCAATTCTCGGAATAAACAGGAAAAGAAGTGCGCAGAGCGGAATACCGACCATAAGATACGGAGTTCTTTTTCCGAAACGGGTGTGTGTTCTGTCTGATATTCTGCCGAAAAGCGGCTGGAATATAACGCCGAAAACATTATCAATAACCATGATGATTCCGACGGCGGTGCTTGACCACGCAAGATTTGCAATTGTGCTGTTTTCTTTAAGAATGAGCGGAACATAAGCGTTATAAATTATCCACGCTATCTGAACCGCCATAAAGCCGAAGCCGACAAGCATCGTATGTCCGTAATTCAGCTTGCCGTTTTTTTCGCAAAAAAGCTGTTTATCTTCCATAAAAAAACCTCCGAAAGATTTATTTTGTTTCATTATATATAATAAATACAGAAAAATCAACATTTATTTCTTTTCATATGCGCTTTGTTCGTTGAAATATTCATATTTTAATGCTATAATCTGTTTTAATATTAAAGAATACTAAAATGGGGTAAAATGTTTTGAAGAAAAAGCTTGTATATGCCCTTACAATTCTGTTTTCGGTTCTTTTCATTGCGGCAGGCTATGCGTACACCTCATCAAAATATACTTTTGTTGAAAACACATCAACCGCCGAAAAAGCGAAAATCGTAAGAATAAACGATGAAAAAACAACGGAGCTTTCAGTAGCAAACGAAAAATACCGCTATACGGTAGTTTATTTCACCGCCCGCATACTTTCCGGCGAAAACAAGGGACAAAGCGTTGACGCCGCACAGGTGATTGATGAAATGTACCTTATTCAGATGGGAAAGGTTAAGCAGGGAAGTAAAATCATCCTGTGTGAAAATTTTGACGAAAAGGTTGATACCGAATACATATTCAGCGAATTTATACGGACTGACTCGCTGATTATCCTCGGACTTGTTTTCTGTTTACTGCTGCTCATTTTCGGCAGGATGAAGGGCGCAAACACGCTGATTTCACTCGCGTTTACCTGCCTTGCGGTTTTCCTTGTTTTCATTCCCTCCGTGCTTTCGGGGCTTAACATATATTTCTGGAGCATACTGATATGCATTTTTATCACGGTTATGACCCTGCTTCTTGTAAACGGTGCCGACGCAAAAAGTCTTGCCGCCGGCGCGGGGTGCATAGGCGGCGTTATCATCGCGGGCGGACTGATGAAATTCATGGATCTGTTTTTGCATCTTACGGGGCAGACGGATGAGTGTTCGATATATTTGCAGCAGCTCAATCCCGACGACCCGATTGATTTAAAAGCATTGATTTTCGCTGCTATCATAATCGGTGCAGTCGGCGCGATAATGGATGTCGCAATGTCCATGGCTTCATCTCTTTATGAGCTTCACGAAAAAGCACCGGATGCCTCTGCCGTTTCCCTTATGCGCTCGGGGCTGAGCATAGGCAGGGATATTATGGGAACCATGGCAAACACGCTTGTTTTAGCATATATAGGCAGCTCACTTTGCACCGTGCTTCTTCTTTTCGTATATGACGCAACATTTCTTGAAATTATGAATAAGGAGCTTATTATAGTTCAGATATTGCAGTCACTTGTCGGCTCCTTCGGCATTCTTTTCGCAATTCCGTTTACCACGGCAATAAGCGCACTGCTTTACACAGGCGGCAAAATAAAAAAACCGGCAATAAAGTACCTCGGCACGGACGAAAAATCGGACGGTAAACCAAAAAAAGAGCCGCAGCAGAACAGCTTTGACAAGGATTTTCTCGACAGTCTTTATTAAAAAATACCGGATGTGATAAAAAATGAAAACCGATAATAAAAATAAAGTGATAAATTCCGGCAGCTTCAACGCGCAAAGCGCAAAAAAATCAAAGCTGACAAAGGATATTGTCATTCTCTTTCTTGCGGCAGTTGCCCTTGTTGCTGCCGTTTCGCTGATAGTCGCACTGAAAGAAAACGACTTCAAGTTCCGAAATATAATTGCTTCCGTCAATCCCGGCGCGGAAACAACAACAGAAGAAACCACCGTTCCCGATTCTCTTTCAGGCAAAGTGAATTTTCTGCTTTCATGTCAGGATACCTCAACGGGAAACCCGCGTTTCATTGCCATTCTCAACACAAACCTTAACAACCTTTCAATGAGAATGTATGTGCTTGAGCAGGGCACAACAGTGACCGCAAACGATTATACAGGCAATCTCAACGAACATTTTCTTCACGGCGGCATGACGCAGCTTGTGCTTGCGGTTGAGGAATTGACCGGCATCAGCATTGAAAGATACATCTGTGCCGATGACAAGAATTTTCTTGAAGCAACAAAGCTGTTTGACAACATTACTTATGAAGTACCGCAAACAGTTGTATTTGCGATAAACGGCATCAGCTACACACTTGACGCGGGCAGGCAGGAAATGACGCCCGATACCGTGCAGAAATATCTTATTCATCTTTGCCAAAGCAGAGAAAATGTGGAGCTTTCAAATCTGCTTTGCTCTGTTATAAATTCATATCTCACCCCGATCAACGCCATGAGAAGCGAAACGGTTTTTAAAAAACTTTCAAATCTTTTCGATACCGATATTTCCGCCATGGATTACGCAAAATACAAAGAAAAAATCAGCAGCTTTATAAATAACGAGCAGCGCGTACCCGCCGTTTACAGCGCAGACACGCAGGACTTCTGACAACAGAAGCGAAAGGATATTCTATGGACAAAAAAAGAATTGAGGCGGCAGTCAGAGAAATTCTGCTTGCCGTGGGAGAAGACCCCGACAGAGAAGGACTTGTTGAAACCCCGGCGAGGGTTGCGAGAATGTATGAGGAAATTTTCTCCGGGCTTGAGGATGACCCTCACAGACACCTGAAAATATTTAACGAAAAAAGCAATGAAGAAATGGTTATCGTCCGTGACATACCCATATATTCCATGTGTGAGCATCACCTTGTTCCGTTTTTCGGAAAGGCGCATATCGCTTATATACCCACGGACGGAAAAATCATCGGTCTGTCCAAGCTTGCGCGTATTGCGGACTGCTTTGCCCGCCGTCCGCAGCTTCAGGAGAGGCTTACAGAGCAGATTGCCGATTTCATTTACACGGAGCTGACGGCGCAGGGCGTTGCCGTGGTTATAGAATGTGAGCACCTGTGCATGACTATGAGGGGAGCGCGTGCGGCAGGCGCGCAGACCATGACCTCCGCATTGAGGGGCGTCATGCGCTCAAATGCCAAAACAAGGAGCGAAGCACTGGCGCTGCTGACAAACGGAAGATGAAATTCAAAGCCGGAAAACACATTATAGACTGTGATAAGCATACCTGTGTTATGGGAATACTGAACATCACGCCCGATTCTTTTTCCGACGGAGGCAAATATTTTACATTAAAAAAAGCGGTTGAGCGCGCTTTTGAAATAGAGGCTGAGGGCGCGGATATTATTGACATAGGTGCGTTTTCCACCCGTCCCGGACATACGGAAATATCCGTGTCGGAGGAAGAAATGCGGCTGCTGCCTTTGCTTGAAGAGCTGAACGGCAGACTTGAAATTCCCGTGTCCGTTGATACCTTTAACATTCAGACCGCGCAAGCTGCCCTTTGCGCAGGCGCGGATATAATAAACGATGTAAGCGGAACAGTGTCCCCGCAAATGGCTGAAATTGTTAAAAAACACGGTGCCGGATGGATAATAATGCATAACGGCGGCGCAAAAACAGATATAATATCGGATGTGAACGAATTTTTCCGTTCTGCCGTCAAAAAATGCGAAAGCCTCGGCATAGACCGCGAGCATATCAGCCTTGACTGCGGCTTCGGCTTCGGCAAAAAACATGATGAAAATTACCGTCTGCTTGCGAATTTCGACAGGCTCGACCGATGCGGCTGTACACTCACGGCAGCACTTTCAAGAAAGCGTATGCTCGGTGAAATCAACAGGCGCAGTGCTCCGTACAGAACGGAGGAAACAATCACGGCAGATACCGCTGCCATACTTTTCTCAGCAAACATAATCAGAGTGCATGATGTCTGCGAAAGCGTTTTTTCGGCGCGTACAGCAGATGAAATAAAAAAATACAGGGAAGTGTAAGCATGGGCAGTATTCTGATAAAAGGGCTGCGCGTTTTTGCGTTTCACGGCGTAAACCCCGAGGAAAAGGAAAACGGACAGTTTTTTGAAATTGACCTGAAAGCCGAAACGGATATGGAAAAGGCTTTTATCAGTGACCGAATAGAGGACACTGTCAGCTATTCCGCCATTGTCAAAACCGTGAAGCGGATTATGACCGCAGGCAGTGACAATCTGCTTGAACGCGCCGCATACAGAATAGCTGAGGGGATATTGCTTGAATATCAGACTGTTACAGCCGTTACCGTCACCTTGAAAAAACCCGACGCACCCATAAAGGCGGATTTCGATTTTGTCGGTGTGGAGGTCTCCTTCAACCGTGACGACATTTTTCCGGATGAAGAGGAAACGGCACAAAGCGCGAACGATAAAGCCGAAACGGTTGAGCAGGTCAGCTTCACCCCCGGCATAGACACATCTTTTTTCACATACAGATAAAGGAGACAGGGCTGTGAGCACGGTATTACTCGGCATAGGCACCAATCTCGGTGACAGAATTGAAAACATAAACGCCGCCGTCAGAAGCATAGGACTTCTGCCGCGCACGGTGCTTTGTGATATATCGCATATTTACGAAACAGACCCGGTGGGTTATCTTGACCAGCCGCAGTTTTTAAACGCAGTGCTGAAAATTGACACAGAGCTTTCCGCCTCTGCGCTTTTAGGTGCGTGTTTAGGTGTTGAGGCAGCTCTCGGCAGGGTACGGACAATCAAGGACGGACCGCGTGTGATTGATATTGATGTACTTATATATGACGGGGTACGCTCCGACACGCATGAGCTGACGCTCCCCCACCCGCGCATGGCACAGCGTGCTTTTGTTATGGTTCCTTTGCTTGACCTTTATCCGTCAGGCAGAGCACCGATGATTGGCTTTTCACAAAAGCTGAAGGACATTGGACTTGACGGCGTGACAAGATACGACCGGGAAGCAGAGATTTATTATGCGGTTCACGGAAAGTAATGCCGGATGTTATTGCTCTTTTTTTGGCAAACACAGGCAGAAATATATTAACATCACCCGTAGTGCTTTGTAACATATAAAGCTTCACGAAAAGATTCGCAATAGGGCGCGGCGTCTCGACGCACTGCGGGCGTTGACTGTTTCAAACAACATTTGATATAAAAACCACCGTGTACAGCGGAATGTCGTAAACACCATTCCCTACGGATAACCGTTGTATTGATTTGAAATTACACGAAAATACGAAAAATAAAAAACGGGTCTGCGATGAAGCTTTTTCATCACAGACCCATTTATATTTATTTTTTCAAAAGCGAAAGAATATAATCCAAAATCGCATTTACCCAATTAAGCAGACTGGTAATCAGTGAGTAAATTTTATCATGCTTCGTCTCCGGTCTGTCAATCGACTTATCAGCCGTCCAATTTTCATTATGGCAGTTTTCTTCATTCATCGGCTCTGCGGTATGTGTCGGGAAATCATATACCGTGAACTGCGTCCAGCCAAGCTTGTTTTGTATATCACCGAGCCCGAGCTGAACATCCGATGCAAGCACCGTCATAATTATATCCGATTCCGGAGTTGTATAGTATCCGTGTGATACACCCTTGAAGAACCATGTATAATCCGGGAACAGACAGGTGGACGCGTCTACCTGCTTGTCTGCGGATATGTATGCACCCAGACCGAGTGCCTCTTTTTTTGCTATATAATCATCCGAAAGTGTGGTATATATATCGGATGTAGTTGCGCCGAACGAAGACCTTGCCGCTGAAACATACTGGTCTCCCAAAACGCTTCCGTCTTTAAGCAGCGGAACCATCTGAAGTCCGTATTTTGAAATCAGGCAGAGATTGACCGAATTTTCAAGCTCCTCACCCGCCTCGTCATATTTCAGACTTTTCATAAGCGGATAGATATTCTTTTTTATCTTTTCATTGTAATATTTAATTTTTTCTATAAGTCCGGCATAAGTTTTTCTCTTTTCGCTGCCTTCCTTGCCGAACACATATACCAATGCTTCATCAAAATCCTCATAAGGAACCATTGCCCAATATGACGGCATAGTCATAAGAGTTGATGTTGCGAGCGCCGAGATTATTCCGTATTCGATTTTGGCATATATTTCAGCCCTTGCCACATCGCTCATTGTATCAAGCACGCCCGTGTTTGAAAGCAGCTCAACGGTGGATGTAATCAGACTGTTTACCTCCGTTCCCTCAAGAACCTTTAAATCGGCAAGAAGCCTTGTGATTGAATTTCCGTCTATTCCGAAATCGCCGGAAATTATGCCGCCGAGAAATTCCGCACCGAGTGAGGTGGAAACATCAAAGGCAAGCCCCTTAAGGCTGTCGATTCCGTACTTATCTATATATGCCATAACCACATTGCAGCCTATACATCTGGCGGAAATGCAAATCTTCTGATTGTGTGTTACTTTCTTTACCGCTTCGATAAAGGTATGGAGCTGCTCGGCTGTTTCAACAGGGTCAAGTCTCCAGTCATAATAGAAATTATATGTGCGCTCCTCATAGCCGCCGCCTGAAAGCTTTCTGTCCCTTGTCATGGATGTTTTGTTATCATTTTTTTGCCATGTTGCAATGCCGGAATCACTGCCCTCGGGTATGTTTCCGTTTTCATCAAGTCTTATCGGCTCAAACAGCTCCGTAAACTCTTTTTCCACGGCTTCATAATAATCATCCCACTTATTGAAGGTGATTCCCTCCATTATAAACGGAAGAAGAATGTTTATTGCCGCTTCCTTCAGACTGTCTTCCTCCGTATCGGAGAAAATGTTGAAAAGACTTTCAATTTTAAAGTTCTTGGTTTCATTATCGTACCAAATCGCGTTGCTGTCCCCCGCAATGTAAATAACCGGAACATCGCTTCTTATTTCTGAAAATGTAAAGCTGTCTGCAAACGCAGGTGTCGTAAGTGTAAAAAACATTACAACGGTAAGTATAATAGCTGTAAGCTTTTTCATGATCAAACTCCCCTTTTTGTTTTTGCAAAGAAAAAGCTGTAAATATGTAACAATTCAGCGTATTCCTCTGCTGTTTTTTGTTATATTTTACCGCAAATTGCGGTAAAAGTCAATAGATACTTTTTGTCGTATTTATAATATTACAAAAATGTCAGAGGATAATATGTATAAACGAATAAGGGATTTAAGAGAGGATAATGATTTAACGCAAAAAGAGGTTTCAAAAATTCTCAATTGCTCACAGCAGGTATACAGTAATTATGAATTGGGGCAGCGCGATATTCCGACCGATATACTTATAAAATTGTCGTTATTTTATCATGTTACAACCGATTACATTCTCGGTCTGGCAGACAATAAATAAAAAGCGGTTTTCATTACAAAAGCTCTGTAAGAAAACCGTTCTTTCCGTTTGCCTATATCAGCTTATCCCGTAAACCCTCGCCGCGTTTTCGCTTAAAAGCTTTCTGAACTGTTCTTCCGTGAAATTCATCTTTAAAAGCTTTGTCAGCTCCGTTTTGTATGACCACATCGGATAATCAGTGCCGAACATAACGCGGTCAACACCGTAAAGCTCTATAATACTCTGCACAAATTTCTCGTCCACCCAGTAAAAGCATGACGAGCAGTCATAATATAAATTCGGCAGTCCCGCAAGCTTTTCGGGTGCATTGTGCCAGTTTGACCAGCCGCCGAGGTGTGCGCCCACAACAATAAGATTAGTATAAATATTCATAACGGGAATAAGGCGGTTTATGTTGGAAAAATCATACCGCCTGTCCCCTGTGTGCATAAGTATGGGCAGAGAAAATTCTTCGCACAGCTCATATATTTTAAGGCAGCGGTAATCATCTATCTTGAACTGCTGAATATCCGGGTGCAGCTTCACTCCGTGCAGTCCGAGCTCTGTAATATGCTCCACATCGCCGCGCAAATCCGTGCTGTCCGGGTGCAGCGTCCCAAGCCCCGTCATGCAATCCTTATGTTCTTGTACCGTTGCGGCAATAAAGTTATTTATGCTGCGAACCTGTTTCGGCGTGGTGGCAACCGACTGAATGACAAAACGGTCTATCCCCGATTCCTCTTTCACCTTAAGCAGCTCACCCACCGTGCCGTGGTATGCGGAGGTAACATCGTAAAACCTGTCTGTGTTCGCAGTGGCAAGCGCAGCAATTTTATCGGGATAGACGTGGCAATGCGCATCAATGACCGTGTAGTTTTCTATCATCCGGAAGACCTCTTTCTCGATTTGAAATTGTCCTTATTATAGACCTTTTTTCCGTTGATTGCAACGGACATTTTTTGTTTGATACACTTGAAGCATGAATTTTAAAAGGCTATGTCACAACAAACAGTTGATAAATAGCCGTTTTTAT
>JAKSQS010000045.1 GCA_024404055.1 Clostridia bacterium
ACAGGTTTGAAAATGGTGAAAAAACATTTCCGAAGCTTGACGAGGTAAGCACAGCTGACAGCTTCCGTATTGTAAGAACCGAAAAAGGTACTACCCCGTACCGCAGACCGCCGTATTCTCTTGTTGCGGATAATTTTATTGTTGCCGGTGACGCGGCGTGCCTTACAAAGCCGGACTGCGGCGAAGGCGTTACAAGCAGTATGGTGATGATAGATATTGCGGCAGATGTGCTTGACAAGGCACTGAAAAGCGGCGACACAAGCAAAAAAGCGCTTTGGAAAATAAACAGGGAATATAACCGCGCGCAGGGCGCGGACTTCTGCCTTGTGAGAGCATTTCTGACAAAAGTAATAAAAGCAACCGATGATGAAATTGAGTTTTGCTTCTCAAAGGGTCTTATTTTCAACGAAAAGTTCCTTAACAACGGAAAAATCACAGCAAAGGATATACTGAATGTTATCGCCGGAATTACTCAGGCAAGCGTGAAAAAGAACATTTCAGGCGCAACAATAAAAGGAGTTCTTTCGGGCGCGGCAATGGGCTTTGCGCTTCGTACACATTATATGAATTTCCCCGAAAACCCGGACGACTTCAAAAGGTGGACAGACAATGCTGATAAGCTTTGGAAAAAAGTCGGGAGGGTTGAATAAAAGCAGTTGAAAACAGCTCCGTTGAGTATGCACTCAAACGGAGCTGTTTTTCTGCGTGTAACCGTAATTATTTTTGCGCAGCAAAATAGTTTTTCTGCGCATATTCAAAATGACTGCGAAATTCTTTAATAGCATCCTTACTCGTCTGTTTCCACGGAGTCAGCATATCGAATGCGTGTACATCAGACTCGTATATGTCAATTTCGGCTTCAACGCCTGCTTTTTTCAGATTTTCAATATACTGTACCGTTTCACAGAAAAACGGTTCTCCGTTTCCGACAAATGTATATGCAGGCGGCAGATTTGAGTAATCCGTCTGTCTTGCAGGTGCAGCATAAGCAGAAACATCGGCTGACAAAGCATCGTCCTTAAGATACAGTCTCCACGCCAAATGATTTAGCGCGGTATTCCACACCTTACCGTGGTTATCGCGTGACGAATCGGTATCTGTATTGTCAAGCATCGGGTAAAGCGGCATCTGAAAAGCCACATTTACTTCTCCCCTGTCCCGAGCCATCATACAAACCGCGGCACAAAGTCCGCCGCCTGCACTTTCGCCGCCAACCATAAGCTGCGAATCGTTGATTCCGGAATTTTGAGCGTTTTGCTTAAGGTACAACAATGTATTATAGCAATCCTCTGCGGCAGCAGGATAAGGAGCCTGAACAGAAAGAGTATAGTCGGGAGAAATAACGACCGCACCGTAATCCATAACAAGCTCAGCCGCCCTTGACATAAAAAACATTTCCTTCATTCCGGTTAAATACCCGCCGCCGTGTATCCACAGAATGCCGGTGGAGTTTTCTTTTTTATCCTTGCGCGACACAACCATTGCGGATATTTTACGCCCCTGCGATGAAACCGTAACCGTCTCAACATTAAAATCACTCATTGAATATTTTTCTTTTCCGGGCTCCGCTCCGGCAAGATTCATATATATGAGCATCATCAAGCTCAAAGACACCGAAAATATTTTTTTAATCAGAAACATATATATGACCTCCTTTTATTTATTGCCTGAATATGCCTGTCAATCATAATAAACAACTGTTGTATAAGCAACATTGGTATCGTTATATTTTCCGTGGTAATATGTCACACTGTCCGGTTTTTCGGGATTTTTGATTTCTTCACCTGTCAAGCCGTCAAAGGCTTTGTATTCAACAATTTTGTTGTCCTTATACCGGAATTTGATAAATTTTACAGGAGAGTCTGCACCGTCACATTCTGTCTGATAAACATATCTTATTCCGTTCTCAACAACCTCGTGATTGCCGATTTCCATATCATACGGCAAGGCTGAATCACAGAGTTTATTGCACACCTCGTCGGAAATACCCAAATCCGATAACAGGATATGTTTAATATCCGAGTAATCGGAAATCTGCGCATTCCGTTTTGTCTTCACAAGATATGCCTGAGCCTGTTTTACACAGTTTATCCAAAGGCTGTTGTTTTCATCCGCCGAAATTCCGCTCAACGCGTGTCGTGCACAGGATGCCGAAAACATCTCTTTTATTGATTTTTCATAATATTCCCCGTCTTCGGCATACCGGCAGTCAACATAAATGTATTTATCACCGTCCTTGCGGAATTTATAAACCGCCGGACAGAAACTTGCACCAACCGGAATAAAAAAGCCGTTAACAAAGCCGAATGAATTGAAATCTTCATTAAGATATACCGCAACACCGTCTTCGGTTTCGTCTACACCGTAGATATAATGACTTTCAGTCGGACATTCTCCCCGCCAGTCCTTTTGACTGTTATTTTTGATTATGGCGTCGGAAACGGCTTTGTCAAGCTCCTTAGATATTTCAGCCTGTGTATAAGTTTCCGAGTAAATCACCTTATTCGGCAAAAATGATAAAGCAGCCGCGGCAATAAGAATAACAATAAAAATTGCGGGAATAATCAGAAGAATTTTTCTGATTTTCTTTTTTCTGGCAAGTTCTCTCGCAATCTGATTATTAAGCACAGAAAGCTGTGCCGAAAGCTGCGTTAAATCGGTTTTCTGCTGTGCTTCGCTTTGCGCATCACCGAGAAGGTCGCTGACGGAGACCTCAAACAGCTCCGCTATTTTTTCAAGCATAAGCGCATCGGGAACCGAATATCCTTTTTCCCATTTTGATACGGTCTGCCGCACAACATTAAGCTCCTGTGCCAGAGTGTCCTGCGTATATCCCTTCTGTTTTCTTAAATTCCGAATGTTATCGTTGAGCATTTTTAATTCCTCCCGCTTTGTTTTATGTCATAATCATACATCCGGAGCATAAATCAGTCAAGCAACGCAAATTAACATACTGTATTTATATTTTTAAACTTTTAAAACTGTCTTTTTTTCTGATAATTACCAGGTAACATACAGACTGCAAAATGATTGTTACTATCCACGAAAGCGGATATGAAATGAAAAGAAATTTAATATCCCTGTGCTCAGGGAAAAAGCCATATATCCACACTATGCGAACGCCGACTGTACCGATTATCGAAAGAATCATCGGCACGGCAGAATGCCCCATACCGCGCAGCGCACCCGGTATACAATCCATATATCCGCACAGAAAATATGTAATTGTAGTAAGGCTTAATATTTTTATTCCGTACCCGATTACAACGGCAGACGAGGTGTAAATATGTAAAATCTGTTCGCCGAAGAAATACGCGGCACAACCCATTGCAAGGCACGCTGCCGTTTCAAGCACAAGACAGTACAGCAGCACCTTTTTCATTCTGCCGTATTTTCCCGCGCCGAGGTTCTGACTTGTAAAGATCATACAACCCTGTGTTATGGCGTTTGCGGATGTATAAAGAAAGCCGAAAATGTTATTCGCCGCCGTATATCCCGCCATAGCGTCCTGACCGAAGGAATTAACTGAGGACTGAAGCATTGCGTTTGATACATTTATAACCGTGCTTTGAAGTCCTGCCGGCAGACCTATTTTAATTATGTTTATCAGCAGCTTTTTATCAATTTTAAGCTTTGAAAAATAAAGTCTGTATGCCTCGGGACTTTTCAGCAGCACAAAAATAACCAGTACGCATGAAATCATCTGCGAAAAAACTGTGGCAATCGCAACTCCGGCAACATCCATGTGAAACACAAGCACAAGAAAAACATTCATCACAGCGTTTATCGCGCCGGCAAACATAAGGAAAACCATCGGTCGCTTGGTGTCCCCGACAGCACGCAGAACGGCTGCCCCGAAATTATAAAGCATAAAGAACGGAGTTCCCATAAAATAGATACGCATATATAAAACAGACATATCTATTATTTCATCCGGCGTATCCATAATTTCCAGCGCAGGTTTTGCAAAGAACTGACCGAGAATGAAAATTGCAATTCCCGAAATAAACGCCGTCAGCATCGCGGTATGCACCACCGCGCTCATTTTTTTATATTCGCCCGACGCATAATATCGTGCGGCGCATACATTTGTGCCCAGCGACAAGCCGATAAAAAAGTTTATGAAAATGTTTATCAGCGCAGTTGTCGCACCCACTGCTGCAAGACAGTCGCTGCCTGCGAAGCGTCCGACAACAATCAAATCCACGGCGTTGAACAAAAGCTGCAATATGCTTGAAAGCATGAGCGGCAGGGAAAACGAAATCAGCTTGGGCATCAGCGAGCCGGAGCACATATCTATTTCATATTTATTACTTTTCAATTTTTGCCTCTTCGGAAATAAAATCAGTCAAATACAACCTTCTGTTTTGTGTTATATATCTCTTCGTATGACAGCTTATAATACTTCATAAGCGGATGAAGTCCCTTTTCTTCCGCTCCGACGGTAAGGGCGTATATAATATCCCCGTCGCTGTAAACGCCGTTTTCACCCTTTGTGATTTTGCCGGTTGTTTCGGCGTAAAGCAGTTCTTTATTATTTTTTATATAATAAAGCCCCTCCGCAAGACGCATTGTGCAGCACTGCTTTGCTTCATATCCGCTTATCTGAAGAATGTCACGCGTCTGACAAACTATTTTCTGCGTCCCTGCGCCTCCGTTATCGCGCTGAAGCGTTGCAAAGCCGTTATGAAAAATTCTCGCGGCATAGGTTCTGTATTGCGCATCGTCCGTAATTTTATAAAGCTCACACGCAAGAATAAGAGAATCAATAATGCCGCACGGCTCCGTCCATGTTTCAGCCCTTCCCCACCAGTTATAATTTTCATAGGTATAGGTCATGCCGTATTTGACATATATTTCAAATATTCTCTTTGCGTATTCAAGATATTTTTCATTACGGGTTATCAAATAAAGGCGAACCATTCCCCTTGCGGCGGTAAGCGTGCAGTGTGTCTGCGCTTTTATTTCGCGCTTGTCAATTTTCATAAAGGTATCAGCCATTTCTTCCAAAAGAGAATATATTCTGTCATCACCCGTTATTTCATATATGCGTGACAAACCGTCAATACTCATAAACGCACAGCAGGTGTCCGTTGAAAGCAGCCAGCCGCCGCCTTTTTCAGAGGTATGCCCGTCAACGCCGCCGTTGTTTCCGGTGCTCCTTGCAACAGGATAATGAGAAATTCTGCCTTTAAGCGGCAAATACAGATTTTCAACAATTGAGCCTATAATATCAAGTATATTTTCATTTCCGAATTTTTTGTAATATTCACAAAGTCCGCACAAAAGCCAACTGTGTCCCGAAAGCTGCTGCTCGAAAAACTCGTCCTTTATTGCTCCGAAATAGCCTTTTTCATTCAATTTCCCGGGCAATTTTTCAATAAGCTTTTCCATGCACGGTATTTCCGGCATACCTGCGTTCACAAGGCTGACAAAAGCAAGCAGTGCCCTGCCCTCCTTATCGCCGGGCCACGCAGCGTCAACAGGCGCAAAAACATTGTCAATATCATAAAAAGGCTCGCTCATTCTCTTATGATTTAAAGCTATACGCTGCTCAAGCTCCTGCGCCGATATTTCTATTCTGTTCATTTTATTCTCCCGTAATTTTATTTTGCCGGTTCAAGATGCACTTCAATTATTCCGCTTTTCACATTTTCAGCATGAACCGCAAGAACCTTAATTCCATCCCAGTCGCCCTTGAGCCGGTTATCTGTTCCGTCAACAAACGATTCCGCTTTCAGCACTTCAAATTCTCCGGCACTGTCATCAGATAAAAAGGCATTCATCTTTTTTTCTCCGAAAGTCAGCACAGCATGACGGCTGTCCGAAATATCAATATCAGCCTTTGTGTGCATAAGCCAATATACCTCGCTGTTTTTACGGCAGGTAAATTCATCCTTCACCATGAGACAGGTTCTCCGATTATACATTTCAAAGGTTCTTTCGGCACTTTTAACGCCCTTGAAGCAATACGCTTCAGTCATATCAAGTACCGCTGTGCCGCCGTTTTCTTTATCCTCCTCATAAGAGGTAAAGCCGGCACGCGCAAACGGATACTGATCCTCATACATGGTGCCGGGATTGAAAACAAGCGTGTTCTGACCCTCTGCGCGTTTGGCATAAACCTTCCATCTTCCGCCGCCGATAATACCGACAAAATATCCGCTGTCACCGTAATCGGCAGGACCTAAATCCTCCGCCCAGCGTTCTCCCATGCTGTCAAAAACAAAGGTACCTATGTCAAGGTCTCCGTGGTTTGTATAATTGTAGCCGCCCTTTATCGCCGCATATGTATCTTTTTCACCGAAAAATCCGCTGCGGAACGCCGCAAGCTCCTGTGAAGAATCGGATTTCAGATATACGGATAACGGAAGCTCTTTCTTTTCAAGCCCCTTAAGCAGCTCACCGTCATACCACAGAGCACCGACTGCACATTCTCTTGAAAGCTCATATTCACCCTTGCCGTTTGCAAGCTCACTTTCAACGGAAGCTCTCGCCTGATAATACGCCGTTGCCGGGTCGTCCGTCTTTTTGCTGAACCAGAACATGGAAGGCGCACCGACGGAAACGCGCTTGTTATCGCCGTAATTGAAAACACCCTCAGCACCTGTAACATAAAGCGGAAATGCACCGAGCTGTAAAAATCCATCTGTCTCGCTTAAGCCGAAATCGGTATTCAGCAGATTATCGGATGTGGACATAAAATATGTGAGATATGTGGTGCAGTATTCCCAGTAGCCGCTGCCTTCAACATAAACACCGTCCGGGGTAAAGGTTTCAAAATTATATGCCGTCTTTTTATAAGCCTCCGCAAGAAAATCAGCCGCAAAATCGGGATAATAGTCATAAAACACCATAGCCCCAATGCCAAGGCCGCTGAAGCACACACTGTTCCAGTTAGTTTTTGACCACTTCCACCAGTTCTGCGAAAGGAATTTGCCCTCTGATACGGCAAAAGCTTTTTCATATACCGCATCGGCAAAGCTCTTCGTCTGCTGTTCGTCAAGATAGTCATAAAGCCAGTTCGTACCGAGAGACACAGCAAAGGTCAGCTCCGCCGTGTCCAAAAAATGCCATTCGTGCCAATCGGGAAAATTGCAGGCGTTTTCCATTTCGGCAACGCATCTTTCGGCATAAGCACTGTCACCGGTCATACGCCACATAAACGAAAGAGAAACGACCCGTTCAAGTATTTCTCTCGCGGTTTCAAGTATGCTGTCCTCCTCGTCATCCAAGATATAGCCGAGCGGTTGTGTATCAAGAAGCTTGTCGGCACATTTTTTCACATAATCAAAATATTCGTTAAGCTTTTTATCGTTGCGCTTTTCGTAATTCTTTTTTACACGCGCAAAATCTTCATCCGTTGCAAGCACGAAAACGCGCGAAGCCGTCTTTTTCTCCATAACGGCTTTTATGTCCTGCGTCGTTACCTTTGTCGGATTAGGCTTAAGACTTATATAGTCAAGTCCCATTGCCGCCGTATCAACAAGCATTTTTCCCGCTCCCGTAACGATAAAAGCAACAATAACCGCCACAGCGACCGCAAGGAATATAATTTTTCCTTTTTTATGTTTTTTTACACCGTTTTCCATATCTGTTTCAGCCTTTCAATGTCCTTTATCAGATTTTCGGCATTACCGCCCTTGGTAAATTCAATCATAATCGAATTATTAAACCCGAGCTGCTTTAACCACGAAAGAATTTTATCTATATACTGCTTATCTTTTTTATGAAGAAGCTGAAATTTATCAAGCTCCGAAAACGAAACATGAACATCCTGAACATAGGGAAATGTTGAAAAAAGCTTTTCCCGGTCTCCCGGCTCATCATGATACCATGACTGATAATAAGTTTTCACATTTTCCCGGTTCACATCGCGCAGATAGCGCAGTGTGCTTTCGGTTGTGTCGTTATATGTATTCGGGTGACATTCGTTGCATATGACGAGCGAATATTTTTCCGCTTCGTCAGCCATGCGCAGCGTTTGCTCAACAATAGCACTGTATAACTTTTCACCCGTTGCATCGCTCCCCTTTTCTCCGAGCCATGTGCGTATATATTTTGCGCCCATAGCAGCAGATATTTCACATATTTTCTTCCACTGCTCAAGGTCGCCGCAGCCGATTTTATAATATGTGCCGTAAGAATTTACAACAATTTCCCTTTCGTCACACAGTTTTTTTGCTTTTTCTGCATCCGAAACGGTTTTCACATGAAAATCGCTGCCCCATTCAATCATTTCCGCCCCTGCTTTATGTGATATATCCGCAACCTCTTCAAGAGAATATTTGCGAAGAGTTGTGCTTGTAAGACCTATCATCTTTCTTCCTCCCTCATATTTTTCAAAAGCTTTTCAAACGCGATTTTTTCATCGGGAATTTCTTTTACCTTTTCAAAATAAACCCTGTCATTTTCCGTGACGGTTATATATTTTCTGTATTCGGTATTTTCGGGAATTTTTTCTCCGCCCTCAAAGCATATGCAGCCGCCGCGGCTGCCTGCATGAGACGCGGAAAATAAAACCGTGCGGCAAAGCGCTTCCATACTTTTCAAAGTAAGACGGAATGAATAAAAGTCACCGTATTCGTTTTCATTTTTAACTGTAACAGTGTTAAAATAATTTTCGTCAAGCTCAGTAAGAACCTGAAGAAGAGCCTGAATTTTTTCGGTATCACGGTATATGCCCGCACAGTCAGACATGAGAGACGAATATTTTTTCAACATTTCGCAGGCGTTATTTTCACTGCCGAATAACGGCAAAGGAAGCACCTCACCTTCAATATCAGCAGATTTTATCCCCTTTGAAATATATTCCGCAGCGCGTAATGCACCCGACTGTGTGTCGTTAAGCGCACAGCCGCCGGGACGGTAAACTCCGAACTTCCCCGCCGCCTCCCCGCAGGCAAAAAGATTTTTCACCGCGGTTTCACTGTTTATATCGGTTCTGATGCCGCCGTTGTTATGCTGTGCGCAAACACCGATTTCAAGCGGTTCGTTATATAAATCAATGCTGTGGCTGCGGTAAAGCTCAATCGCCTTGGGGTTCAGCTCATAAAGCCTTTCAATCGGCGTTTCACCCGTGCCGCCCGCATTTATAAGATATTCCTTTGCTTCATCAGAAAGCTTTTCAAAGCAGTAATCACAAGGATTTTTTCTGTAATCAATAAACACCCTTCTGCCCTTTTCAAGCTCTCTGAAAACAAGAATATCAATAAGCGATGAGCCCTCTGTTTTTTGTGAATCAAAGGGCCATTGATAGCCTTTAAGAAACACCAGCGAATACATTTCATCCGCACTGCCGTATTCAGTGAGAAATTCCGTTTCTTTTCCGTCCGTGCCAACGGAAAAATATCTCGGTATCACCTGCTGATAGCTGCCCGAAAGATTCCAGCGGAATTTAACGGACGCAATGCCGTACTGCCATTCCTGAAAATTTGAAAGCTGTGCCCCCGCTTCAATCGCAAGACCCGTTGCGCCGCACTGATTTTCTGGGTATACAGAACGGGAATAAACCGCTGCGGGCGCACCTGTACATAATATCACCGCTCCTGCTTTCAGTATTATCTGTTTCCCGCCATGCAGACAGATAACACCGCCGCATATGTTGTTTTCCACAAGAAGCTTGACGGCAGTATATCCGTCAAGTATTTCCGTTCCGTCCGAAATAACCTTTCGCTGTAAACGCTCCGTCATATATTTTGAAGTAAGAGGACCTGCGGAGGTTGCGCGCATTGTATTATCATGGTCGGTTTTATATCCTGCATACCGTCCGTATGCGTCCTTCGGGAACGGAACACCGAGCTCAACAAGATGCATAAAGCAGCGTATACTGTCCGAAGAAAGCGCGAGCGCGTCCGTACCGTTCATGCTTCCGCCCGAAAACAAATCCCTTGCCATTTTAAGCGCACTGTCTCCGCCGTCAGAGCAAAGGTCAAGCTTATAATAGGTCTGCTTGTCACTTCCGGCGTTTCTTGATGTACCGTATAATACATTTTCCGTTACAATACATATATCCCGTACACCGTATTCAAAAAGCCTGTCTGCAGCGGCAAAGCCTGCGGCACCGCTGCCTATAATAATTACATCGTATCTGTTTTTCATAATCTTCTTACACTAAAGCCGCCGTCTGCATTGATTACGGTTCCTGTGCAGAAATCAAGTGAGCCGCCGGCGGCGCAAGCCACGGCTTTTGCAACATCCTCAGGCTGACCCATTCTTTTAACAGGCGTCAGTCCTTCGTCAATAAGTTTTTCATATTTTCCCTTAACGCATTTTGTCATATCCGTTTCGATGATTCCGGGCGAAACCTCAAAAACGCTTATGCCGTATTCGGCAAGCCTTGCGGCAAAAAGCTTTGTATACATGGAAATTGAAGCCTTTGAAATGCAGTATTCAGCCCTTTCAACCGATGCGGTATATGACGAAAGTGAGCTGATGAACACAATGCGTCCGCTGCCCTGCGTCTTCATTTTGTTTGCCGCAAGCTGGGAGACAAAAAATGTACCCTTCTGATTTATACCGAGAACATAGTCAAAATCTTCCTCGGTTATTTCAAGCATATCCTTTCTGATTTTAGGCGCAACACCTGCGCAGTTAACAAGCAGGTCGAGCTTTTCTTCCTTTTCAAGTCTTTCTTTAAGTGCATTTCTGTGTTCGGCTGACGAAATATCACATACAATAAATTCAGCCTTTCCCTGTAAAACAATCTGTCTTATTTCTTCCGTCTCGGTTCTTGCCGCAACAAGACATTTATAACCGAGATCTATAAGCTCCTTCACAACGGCAAGACCGATTCCGCGGCTGCCGCCCGTTACAAGTGCCGTCATTTTCATTCTCCCTTTACATATTTTTTATATATGGGCATATATACCTCGCCGTCTCTGACGGGACAGCCCGCAACCGCGCCGTGGCGCATAAGCTCCGTGCATTTTCCGCAGGCAAGACAGCATTTATTTTTCTCAATTTTGCCGTTTTCGGTGTAATCCCTGTAAAATGAGGGATAGGCAAAGCTCATTCTTCCGAAGCCTGCAAAATAAGCCGCGCCGTCCTGAAGTACCTTTTCGGCATAGTCAACTGCGTTTTCACCGTTAAACGAAAGACCGGATATAATCATTTTCATTTCAGGGAATGCGCTTTGAAGCTCTTTGGTTACGGCGTATATTCTCTTTTCACCGACCTCGCCCGGTTCAGGAGAATTGAGGCACGGTCTGTTGATATGGGGAATAAGATATGGATTTCCCAGCGTAAGATTTATAAGCTCAATGCCCATGCCGGAAAGCTTTTTAATAATCGCCTTCGTTTCCGTAAGGTCAATTTCATTTTTCTCATTCACCGCAAAGCCGTACGGATATTCAAAGCAGTCACAGGCATTAAGCCTTGTTGTAACAAAAAGATTATCGGATTTATTTTCAAAAACCGCCTTAAGGCAGTCAAAATACAGCCTTGTCCTGTTTTCAAAGCTTCCGCCGTATCTGCCTTTTCTGTTGTACGCACTCAAAAGCTCACTCATAAGATAACCGTGACAGCATTTCACATCTATTCCGTCAAAGCCGGCATAAGACGCAAGGCGCGCCGCCTGCGCGTATTTTTCAATAACGCCGTCGCAATACTCATCTGTAACCACGGTATATGGCAGATTTTCTTTGCCCTTTTCCCACAGCTCATTATGATAAGCAATAATCGGCTCGGGAAAGCCGTGCGGCTTGCTCCACCTGCCGGAATTTGTTGCCTGCATGATAATCAGCGGCTCAAAGCCCACCGTTTCAAGGGCATGAGCTTTTATTTTTTTTACGAGAGCACGAAACGCGTCCCTGTTTTCTTCATTTATGTAAAGCTGACGGGGATTTGCTCTGCATTCGGGCGACACCGCCGTCGCCTCAAACCATATGATTCCCGCGCCGCTTTCAGCAAAGCGCAGATAACGCCTTTCGGTAAGCTCTGCCGGACTTCCGTCCGCATTTCCGTCACAGCCCTCCATCGGATGAAGCACAACCCTGTTTTTAACCTCTCTACCGTATATGACCGTTTTTTCGTTAAGCAGCATAATAAACCCTCACTTATTAAAAAATTCAAGTGCGGCAGGCAAAAAGACCTCATGCTTGCCGTCAAATTCAACGGGCGTGAAATTATTTTCGTGTCCCGTAATTTTATAAATATTTCTTATTTTTTCCGCTGCGAGTCGTGAGCCCTCAACAGGGAAAAGCTTATCCCTGTTTCCGAATTGCATCATCAGCTTTTTCGGTGAAAGAGCTGCGGCAAAATCATACATTTCCCCCGCTTCAAGAATACCGGGGATATAATTATCCGGGCAGTGCCACATGGAAAGCACACTTGTTTTAAATGTATTGATATAACCGCAGACACAGCTTTTTTCTATTCTTTCATCGAGGCATGACGCATAGAGCGTGACAAGTCCTCCGCCCGAAATTCCCATGCAGCCGATATGCCGCGCCCCGTAAAGCTCAAGTATATCAATACATCTCATAACCTGATACACGCGCAGGGAGGCAACTGAAAAGCCGTACAGCAGCGCGTGATGCGACAGCGTATCACATGAGGAGGAATAAAAAGGTATTTTCATATCCTTTTTCAGCTTTGCCTGACCGAAGCCGAGCGGCTCCGGCACAATGACAGTGTGCCCGGACAGCGCAAGCGCCTCTGCAAAGTTTTTCTGATAGTTATCAAAAAAATTGATTCTTCTGTATTTTCCGCGCTTACTCTGTCTTATTATCTGCCGGCAGCCGTAACCGTGTCCGCAAAAAGCGACAATGCCGCTGTCTGTTTTTCTTTCGGGCTCAAGCAGATAACAAAGCATAAAAAGTCCGTCGCATATTTCAGTTTTTAATGTACGAACCGTATAATTTTTTCTTTTCTCGCTTTTCAGTTCTTCAATAACAAGCCCTCGTGTCTTAAAAGGTATTTTTTCAACGGCAAGAATACCCGAAAGCTTTTGCTTTATCTCTTGTCCCGTTTTAATTGCCCCGTCAGCCGTTTGAACATTTTCGTACGGAGAACGGTATATTTCATACAAAGAAGAAAAATATCCGTCAGCCGTAAAGTTATTTTTGTTTTTCATAGTCAGTTACTTTCCTTAAGAGCCTCATCAAGCTCTCTTTGCGCGTTTTCTTCTCTCTGCTTTCTGTATGCCTCCAGCTTTTCACTCTTGGCATTTTCGTCTAACTTATATTAGAACA
>JAKSQS010000046.1 GCA_024404055.1 Clostridia bacterium
TGACCATTTGCCGAGACCGGCAAGAACATTAACCCATGTAAAATACTGATACGCTCTGTAATTTCTGTATTTAAACAGAGTAAACAGGGATTTTGAAAGCTTCGCCTTCGGCTTTTTGGCAAGCTCGATACGCTCTTTGCAGAACAGACCGCACATAAGGTTGCCGATGAAGGTCATGGAAGCCGCAATAATCGTAAGTGTTAGATACCTTGCGCTCTTGTTGTCGCTGAACAGCTTATAAAGCTCGGGACTGAGATATGCAAGTCCGTAACCGAGGTAATAGGCAATCTGCCAAAGGGTTGCCACAGATTTCTTTTCTTTATAATTAGGTGTAATTACCTGCGTTAAATTCTGTCCGAGGTTATTAAATGCGTTAAATACCGTTTGCAGTGCCGCAATACCGTAACGCAGCCATGTCATCTGGCGGACAGTCCAGCCGGAGGGCACCCAATAAAACGAAACGGTGAGAACAAAAATGGGGATAAGGCAGATAATATACCACTGACGGTAACGACCCCAGCGGCTTTTCCATTTTTGAACGATTATTCCGGCAATAAGAGGCATTGCTATGCCGAGAATTGTGGTTATTGTTGTCTGAACTGCGGAAATATTTGCTATTTCATCCGAGGTAACACCGACAGGTCCGAAATAAAGCTCATAAAGGAAGGTTGCCGCAAGCGTGCCCGTCAGAGTTGTTCCGAACATACCTCCGACACGCGCTATAAGCAGACTTATGTACTCAATGAGAGTTACATTTTTCTGTTCCTCAAGCGGTGAATTCGGGTCGATTTTTTTGCCCATGCTTTTTAATGACGATATTTTTGTGCCTATTTTACTGTTTGCCAAAAAACCATCTCCTTTTCCCGGATATTATACAATAAAGCTTTCGATATTTGCAATATAAAATCGAATAAATTTATATTTTATACAAAACAGCCTGAAATGTATTCGGCATATTGTGCCGCAACATTTATTCCCGTAACCTTTTCAATACCGCCGAAAAAGGCATTTGAATTTACTTCACACAGCACCGGCTCACCGTTTTGACCTATCAGCAGGTCAATTCCGCAGTAATCAAGCCCTATTATCCGGGCGGCATTTTCGCTTATTAAGCGAAAATCATCGGGCAATACAAAGCTTTCCCCTTTTCCTCCAAGCTCAATATTTGAACGAAAATCTGTTTTGCTTTCTCTTTTCATGGCGGCAACGACCCTGCCGCCGATAACGATTACGCGAATATCGGTACCGCTGCTTGAGCTGATGAATTTTTGGAATAGATGAGGCAGCATTTTTACCTCTTGCATTTTTTTCGTGAGCTCTCCCCTGTTGCGGCAAAGGAAAACGCCTTCGCCCAGCGACCCGTAGCAAT
This sequence comes from Clostridia bacterium, assembly GCA_024404055.1. Classification (GTDB taxonomy): domain Bacteria; phylum Bacillota; class Clostridia; order Oscillospirales; family Acutalibacteraceae; genus UBA6857. The sequence continues at coordinate 1,370 of JAKSQS010000046.1, forward strand.
GCTTGACAACAACGGGATAACCTGTTTCCCGTTCTATAATGTCAACCGTATCTTCTTTTATTTTTTCGTCACTGCTGTAACACAGCAGACCCGGCAGTGTAAGCGGCATATTAATCCCGTTTTCGGAAAGTCTGATGAATGTGTCAAATTTATCATCGCATATTCTTATTGCTTCGTGGCTGTTGAAAAGTCGCAAGCCCGATTTTTCAAGCATCGCGGAAACATATTTATCTTTATCGAGATAAATACAGAAATCATATCCTTCAAGCCTGTTGATAAGCCTGCCGCCGTCCACACAGCAAAGGAAACGGTCATTTTTTATTATCTGCGCCTGCACACCGAGCTTTTTAAGCTCAGCCGCAAGCCTTAACGGCTGATTCATTGCGCTTTGCATTGCAGAATATGCGTTCACAATTATTGCACATTTCATTTTCCGATTGCCTCTTTATATGCATTTTCCGTTATTTTTTCAAGCTCCGGCATTTTTCTTTCTATATCGCGCACCATTGCAAACTGATTTCTTGCTCGAACAATATTATGCTCGGGATAATCCGTACCGAAATAAACATCTCCGTCAAGATAATCGGTAAGGAAACGGATGCCGCATTCATATGTAAGCAGCTTTGCGGAAAACGGCAGCATTTTTATTTCATTTTCCGTAAGGGCGGCTGAAACAGATGAAAGATAGCCCTTTACATACGCTTCATACAAATCGGTTCTGATACCCGCTTTGTCATATTCCGGCGAATCCTCAATAATATTCGCCGCTCCCGAGCGCATAGCATCACCGAAATCATACAGTGACAAGCCCGGCATAACCGTATCAAGGTCTATCACACACACCGTTTCTTTTGTATCGCAGTCAAATAAGACATTGTTTATTTTTGTGTCGTTATGCGTAACTCTGACGGGAAGCTTTCCGTTTTCTGTCAGCTTTACAAGCCTGCCTGCATCCTCTTCATAAGAAAGCGCAAAATCAATATCCTCACGGCAGCTTTCCGCCCTGCCGGAGCGGTTTTCTTCAACTGCTTTTTTTAACGCCGCAAATCTTTTTGCCGTATTGTGAAAATCAGGTATTGTATCATACAGAGTATCAATCGGATATTCCGCAAGCATAGCCTGAAATTTTCCGAAGCAGCTTCCGGCACGGTACATTATATCCGGGTCATCCACACATGAATAGGTAAATGTGTTGTCAATATAAATACAAACGCGCCAATGACTGTTATTTTCATCCCGGTAATAATATTTACCGTCTGCGGTCGGAAGAAAACAAAGTGTTTCGGTTTTCGGATTTCCGCCGCAGGCTGATATTTTTTCGCGCAGAAATCCGGTAACTCCCGTTATGTTTGTCATAAGCTCATCCGGATTTTTAAACACAGCGACATTTATATCCTGTAAAAGATATTTTTCTCCGTTTGATAAAGTAACTGCAAAGGTTTTGTTGATAAGTCCGTTTTTCACTGCATGAAGCTCGCATATTTCATCCTCAACGGAAAAACGGCGCAAAATTTCCTGTGCTTCCCGCGTTGACAGCATAATAATATCTCCTTACTTTTCTGCCTTTTTCAGATAATAAAGCCTTGAGTCCGTGTCAACAAGCATTCTTGTATCAAAGCTGAAGCCGCTTAATACAAAAGGCTGACCCGGCTTAAAGCCGGAATACATCAGAGAGCTGCCGAACAATGTATATTTAACCTTTTCAGCGGGAAGTCGCACTATATTTGTCAGCTTATCGTAAAATTTACCGTCTTCAACATCAATCTTTTTCGGAAGAACAGTATTGAAAATACCGCCGAAGGTTCTTATATTTATTAGCTGTTCACGCTGTGAAAGCTCATAAACGCCGTTTTCGTCAAGCCCCGTAAATTTAATAACATCATTTCCGCCGTTCGGTGTGGAACGGTTGATGAAATAGCCCATGGCAGCCTCGCTCTTATCATGGCTGACAATTTCCCATTTTGCGATATTATCAGTAAAGAAATCACCGATACGGTAAAATTCGCCGTATTGCAGCAGCTTCCTGTGTGCCTTATAATATTCTATCTGCTTTTTCACACAAACCTTATCAAATGCGGAAAGCGTTGTAACATCAAGCTCATATCCGAGCAGACCGAATGCCGAAACATTAAATCTGTTTTCAATTGATGACGGTCTGAAGCAGGCAAATGAAGGAGAACAGGCAACATGCATGGTCATAACAGACTGAGGATAGCCGTATGATGCACCTGATTGAATATAAACCCGTTCAAGCGCGTCTGTGTCATCGCTTGTCCAGCACTGCGGCATATAGCAGAATGTTCCGAGGTCAAATCTGTTTCCGCCGGAGGAACAAGCCTCAAAAAGAATTTCGGGGAATCTTTCTGTCAGTGCCTGCCAAATTTCATAAAGTCCGAGGACATAGCGGTGGAAAAATTCTCCGCACCTTTTGTTTTCTCCGTGAGAAAAGACATCCGAAAACGGTCTGTTCATATCCCATTTTATATATTCGATATTGCCGTAACGGAAAACATCCGTAAGAATATTGATAAGAAATTCCCTTACTTCATACCTTGTAAGGTCAAGCACAAGCTGATTTCTGCCCTCCGACGGAGTATATCCGTCCGTGGTAACCGCCCAGTCCGGATGAGCCTTATAAAGCTGTGAATTTACCGAAATCATCTCCGGCTCAACCCAAAGACCGAATTTCAAGCCCATCTCATTTATGCGGCTTGAAAGCCCGTCTATACCGTGCGGAAGCTTGTTTTTGTTCACATACCAGTCACCGAGAGAGGATTTGTCGGAGCCGCGCTTACCGAACCAGCCGTCGTCAAGCACAAACATTTCCGCGCCGAGCTCTTTTGCGCTTTTTGCAATATCAAGTATTTTCTTTTCGTTGAAATTGAAATATGTTGCCTCCCAGTTATTGACAAGTATGGGGCGTTCTTTATATTTCCATTTACCTCTTACAATATGTTCTTTAACAAAAGCGTGCATATTGCGGCTCATACCGCCGAGTCCCTCATGGCTGAAGGTGAGCACCGCCTCCGGCGTGTCAAAGCTGCTGCCGCTTTCAAGCAGCCACTCAAACTCAAACGGATTTATACCCGTCTGAATACGCAGAAGTCCGTGCGGAGAAACCTCGGCGCGTTCAATGTGGTTGCCGGAGTAAACAAGGTTAAAGCCGTAGCAGTCGCCCGCCGTTTCCGTGCATACGCCGTTTTCAATGATAAAGAACGGATTTGCCCTGTTGGAGCTTGTACCGTTTATTGAGCCAGAAGAAACCGTACCGGCGTTCAGCTTATGCTCATGCTTGTGCATTTCTCTTATCCATGCGCCGTTAAAGGTAAGCATTGTATAATCGCCCATAGGCAGGTCAAGCTGCATACTCATCATTGATTTTATGCGCATTGACTTTTCACTTTTATTGATAAGTCTTGCACTTCTTGTAATGACATTGCATTTTTCATAATCCGTATATATCAGATGAAGCTCCGCCCCGAGGGTTTTATCCTCGAAAACGACAACAAGATTTTCAAGACTGCCGTAGCTTGACGGAAGTCCGTGCAAAATCGGTTTTTCATCATAAAGCGCGTGTCTTGAATACTTAAAATCCGTGGTAAAGCTTTGATTTTCCGATACAACATCCATTGCGGGAAGTCTGTAATCACCCTTGCCGTAAGCGGAATATTCAAGCGTTATATGGTCAAGAGAGAGCTTCGGCTCATCCTTTGAATATATAACGGTGTTGCTGTATCCGACATCGTGCTTGTCAAAAATAAATTTGTAATCCTCACACACGGGTATTCTTCTGCCGTAATACAGCGATTCACTCTGTCCCGTGGGGAGAATCCTGAATATATAGCTCGTTTTGTTTGTCTGAAGGTGAAAAACCTTGTCATTTGAAATACTTATCATATTTTGTCAGCCCTTTCTGTTTTCATACATTCATGTAAATATCTGGTTCTTTTTGCCGTGTTTTTTCCGTACTGTAACGCCCTTTGCGGACATGACGCTATGCAATGAAGGCAATGGGCGCATTTATCTTCTTTCCAACGCGGTTTTCCCTTAATCATTTCAATGGCATTTACCGGGCATTCCGCTGCGCATTTTCCGCAGCCTGAGCACTTATAGTCTGCAAAAAATTTTCGAGTTTTACAGCCATGCACATAAAAGGGATATAAAACCTTTGTGGCAGCCCTTCCTGCCGCTGTGCTGCGATAACCTTTTCTGTTCCTGTGCCTGATAAGAAGCACAATTTTCTGCAACAGAATATCGGCTTTTTCAAGTCTTCTTTTCTGCTCCCTTTCCGTTGACGGATTGTACATCAGAATATAGTTATCCGGCATACACAAATCAAATGTACAGTTAAGCTTTACGCGTCTTTTATCAAGTGCTTTTTTCAGCATTGCATCACAGCCGGAAGGCGTTCCGCCGTTTGTAATCACCGCGTAGGTATAAGCTGTCGGATTTTCCTCTATTCTGAATTTTGAAATAAACCGGCTGACCGGCTCCGGCAGACCGCCGAAGTATACAGGAAAAACGAAGCCCACCGTTTCGTTTTCTCCGACGCTGAACACAAATCTGCGCTTTTTTATCATGTCTGCCATGTTATACATTTTTTCTCCGAGCTGCTCAGAAAGTGTTTGAGCGGCATAGAGTGAATTTCCCGTACCCGAAAACCAAAAAATCATAATATCAAACCTGCAGGTATTCCTTTCTGCATTTGTATTATATTTATACCATTTAAAGATAAAATTGTCAATCAAAAAGAATGTCGGCAAAAAAGAACAGCGGACTGATTATTCCCGGAAACACAAAAACAATACTTCTTATTGTTCTGATTAACGGCTTTAATTTTACTGTAAGCAGTTTTTTATATGAATATACGGTAATTTTTTCATTTTCGGCAGTAATAAAGACGCTCTGAAAATCCTGCCCGTTAACAGTTTCTTCCGATTTCTGATACGCCGACAATGCAAGCACACAGAAAGCACCGATTATCGTAATAACCGCAACAGACAACAAAAAATTTTTCATTATCTTTTTGTAATAAAAAATATCTTTATTCCTCCTCAATATAATTTTCCATAAGTCTTGCAAGACTTGCTCCGAGAAGCTTTCCGGAATACACGGCTTCCTCAAGCGTATTACCGTCTGTTCCTATTTCAATAAGCAGAGAACACGGGGTAAGGTTCATGTTGTAATCTCTCGCGCAGAAAAAAACAGGTCTTGTTAATCCGCTGTAATCTTTTTCAAGCTGTTGCTGTAAATGCAGTGCGAAGGTAAGGTTTTTATCCCAGTCCGGAAAATCCTCAATGCCGTTTCCTTTTTCCTGACAGCCGCTGATTATCATAATTTGCGCCGCTTTTTTCCCGTTTACGGATGCCGTCGGCTTTACCTTTGTTCCGCTGTCATACTGTATGGCATCCCTGTGAATATCAAGAGTAATATGAACGGAAGGATTTTCGTTTATTATCTTTTCGGCTGCGTCATAAGAACGGTAATATGCCCCGGAATATGCGGCATCATAAATATTTCTGTCATGTATTACTTTAAACCCGGCATTTTCAAGTGCGGCGCAAATTGCGTCCCCGACTCTCACCATATTTAATTTGTCGGAATTGCTTCTTGATTTGAAGCCTGCGGCATAAAAATCCCGGTCAAGTATCTGATACGATTCAGTTGTATGTGTATGATAAATCAACACAGCGGGTTTGCTTTTGTCAACGGAAAGCTCTGCGCGGCGTTCAAGATGCTCTTTTATATCCGCCGGTGTTTTGTTTGTATTTTTTACGAAAACATCGGCATATGATTCCGTTTTTCCGCTTTCGTGCAGATTTTCCTCTGATATTGCCGCATCCTTTTCATCCTTTTCAGCTACGGCTTTGTATTTATCAATAAGAGACTGTACATCTTCGTCTGTCTGAAAAGAAAATGTACTTTTCTTTTTTTCTTTTTTTACGGCAACATTTTCAACCTTGCTTTTGGCTTGCTGCGTATTTTCTGTTGCAGCCTTTGTTTCTTTATTTTTATAAGGCGCATAGCTGTACGCTCCTAAAGAGACTGCTTTGAAAGCCGCTTTTCCGGCAGATTGAGGCAACAGAAAGCCGGTAATTATAAGACAAATTATCACAAAAACAGAAACAGCGCATCCCGAAATACCGTGTTTTTTATTCAAATAAAACACCCCCGGGATAATATTATGAAAATCATCCGCCGTTTATCCCATAACGGACAGTATTTCCTCCGGCTGAAGATTTTCCTGCAAAGCGCAGTTTATACCCATAGCAATAAATTTTGAGGCTCTTTCAATAACGAGGTCTATTTCTCTCGGCGTTACCATCATCATTTTCTGATTGTCTGTTTCTTTAAGCTGTACGGACAAACCGTTCTTTTCGATAATATCCTGTGCAAGCGTGACGGAATCAACCACTGTCGGCACGCCTATGGCGATGACGGGAACACCGAGGGTTGTTCTGTCGATTTTCGAGCGAAAATTTCCAACTCCCGAGCCGGGTGAAACACCCGTATCTGAAATCTGTACGGTGGTTCCGAGCCTTTCCGTCCTGCATGACGCAAGCGCGTCAATTACAATTATCGCAGACGGCTTGATTTTTGAAGCAATTCCTTCTATAATTTCAACGGTTTCTATGCCGGTTCTTCCCATAACGCCCGGTATAATTGCCGCCGTGCTTCTTAAATTTTCCATGCCGAACGATTTTACCGTTTCGCTTTTCAGATGTCTTGTCGCAAGCAGCATTGATGCCGTTCTCGGTCCCAATGCATCCGGGGTAATCTGCTCGTTTCCGAGCCCTGCAACAAGAACCGTGCCTTTATCCGGTATAAGTCTTTTAAGCTCATCTGCAAGCACCTGAACCCTCCCGTCTAATATCTCTGCGTTTTCTCCGAAGGGCTTTACATCAAGTGTAATATACTTACCGGCAGGCTTTCCGATTACCTGTTCTCCCTGTTCATCCAAAACCGTTATACGGCTTATCCTTACCCCGGCTTTATTTATAAATTCACATTCTATTCCGTCGGTATCCGGGCTCAGTTTTTCGTTTCTTTCATCTGCCATGTCCGTTCTGAAGTTCATTTTTATACCTCCGACCTGTTTTTTAATAATTATTGTCATAAATATTTGAAAAATTTCAAAAAAAAACTTGCTTTTTTTATTTAATGATGATATTATATCTACCGCATGACATATTATCGAAGGAGGTGCCAAGAGATGCCCAATATTAAGTCAGCTAAAAAGCGTGTTCTTGTCAATGCTACAAAGCAGGCTCGTAACAGGTCAAATAACTCCGCTCTTAAAACAGCTATAAAGAAAGCGAATGCGGCTATTGAAAACAATGCAGATGATAAAGCTGCTGTTGTTGCTTATGCTGTCAAGAAGATAGACCAGGCAAGTGCAAAGGGTCTTATTCACAAGAACAATGCCGCAAGAAAGAAATCCGCACTTGTTACCAGGCTTAATGCCGCTAACTGAGTACAATCCTTTCATAACGGGGAATTACGGGATAAGAATTTCGGTTCTTATCCCTTTTTCTTTATTAAAAATAATAAAACAGTATTGTTTTTTTTGAATAAAAATGTTAGAATAAGTCGAATTACATTTTTCGGGAGGTTGGCGCAATGAACCCGACAAAAATAATACAGGCAATTTTGACTTTTACTCTTCTGGTGTGGATGGTCTGCATCGGCATTGTAATAGGAACCAAAAGGGAACAGATAAAAGCGAATGCCGCATCTGCGCAGCAGCCCTATACGGTTGTATATCAGACCGTTTTATATTCCGTCCCTGCCGTTACCGATTCAACACAAGCTCCGTCAACTCTTCCGACAGAACAAACATCAGTTTCAGAGGTTCAAGCCTCAGATATTACCGTTCAATCTTCCGATGAACAGACAACCGCTGAGCAGGCAACCGACGAGTTGACAACGCAAGATATGCAAAATGAAATAACGGATTTTACACAGGTTGCAACCCTTTATATCAGCGCGGTTAACAAAACCAAGGGCTATCAGGATTTTACACTGACACGCGAGGACACATTAAATCTTATAATTGATAAGGCAACAGGCGGTTCGCTGGTGAAAAGCTTTGCCAATACTTTTGTAAGCTCAAAAGCGCCGCACAGTGTTGAAACGCTTGTGTTTGCCGGCGGAGTTGATCAGAACGGCAGCGGTGAAACACCGATAAACGCCATACCTCCCGTTACAGGCGCTGCTTCAATAGACCCCGGTGCTCTTTTGTCTGCCAATGCGGTTGCAAATGAATACGGCGGATATAACATTTCTCTTGCCCTCACTGATGAAGTTCAGACACTTAACACACCGGCACAGAATCACGCAACCACAATGGAGGTTATTGATGTTGCTGCTCTCGGTCTCCCGTCTTCTATATCAATTACGGGACCTGATATAAATTACAGCGGAGCAACAATAAACGCCGTTACGGATTCAGACGGCAAAATCATCACCATGACACATCATCTGCCTGTTTCCACTGCCAGGGGCACGGGAAAAGCCTTGGGAATTACGGCAGAAATGGAAATGCACGGCGACTTCACCTGTGTTTACACTGTAACTTATTAAAATTTTTTCAAAATATATTGTACGGCTTGACTTTTATGTACAATATATGTATAATAACAGTAATAAATTTTCGGAGGTTAACGAAATGGATAAATTTAAGAAAATAGTTAAAATCGTAGGAATTATCGTTGCTGTTGCAGCCGCAGTTGCAGGCATTTATGTTGCAGTTACAAAGTTCATTGAGAAAAAGAGAATCAAGAACGCTGATAACAGAGAGAATTATGTTTCCTGCTCATGCTGTGACGCGGATTTTGTTTCCGAAACAGTTGCATAAACATCAGGTAAAAGCAGACCTGCAAAGTGAAAAGCATATTACAAGAATTTAAGGCAGAGAAACATCAAATCCTAATTTATCATAGGATTTGATGTTTCTCTTTATTTATCAGCATAAGTTGGCTCTGCGTAGTTATATTGCTTTGGCGGCAATACACATCGCGGTACAAAAAAAGTCGGTCTGTCGCTTGTTGATTTTCTCAATTTGCGACAGACCGACATTATTTAATATTCAATTATCCTTTTCATCCGATTCATCTGCAAGATTCGGAAAATACACGGAAATAAACCTGGCTATTCTGTTTAAAAGAAGCAGAAAAAATAATATAAGAGCAAAATCATCCATATTTTCCACCCCACAACATACAATATCCCTGTTTTTATGATACAACATTAGAATATGATTGTCAACTGAAAATTAACACATTTACATTTTATTCATTTTAGTGACAAAAAATTGCATTAAAGCTTGAGTAAGTCTATGCATTTAACAGGACAAGCCTCATGACATTTACCGCAGCCGGTGCATTTATCATAGTCAACGCTTGCCTTGTTGTTTTCAACCTTAACCGCTCCCGCCTCACAGGTCTTAACGCATTTCATACAGCCGATGCAGCCTGCTTTGCACTGCTTTCTTGTCTGCGCACCTTTATCACAGTTTTTGCAGAGAACAGCGGTTTTAACATCGTCTCGCGGTATCATTTCAATAAGTCCTTTGGGACAAACTGAAACGCAGGTTTTACAGGCCTTGCAGCTATCGGGATTGATTCTCGCAACACCGTCACAGATAAATATTGCATTGTAAGGACAAGCCTTAACACAGTCACCGAAGCCGATGCAGCCATACGAACAGCTTTTCGGTCCGCCGAAGAGCTGCGCCGCCATTTTACAGGTTTCAACTCCGTCATATTCGAGCTTCTGTTCAACATTATGGAAATTACCCTGACACAGCACAACTGCCGACATGGGGCGAACAGAGCCCGCCTCCCCGCCTGTGATTTTCGCGATGGCAGAGGATGCATCGTTACCGCCGGGAACACATAACGCAGTATTTGTCGTCTCGCCCTTTGAAAGAGCAGCCGCATAGCCGTCACAGCCCGAAAAGCCGCACGCGCCGCAGTTTGCTCCCGGCAGACATTCTCTTATTTTTTCTGCTTTTTCATCAACGGGAACAGCAAAAAACACGGATGCAAGTGAAAGTATAAGTGCGCATAAAAAACCGATTCCGGCAACTATTGCAACCGATAAAGCAATCAAATTCATACAATTTCTCCTTTCCGTGAATTATATCAGCCGAATATACCCTCAACTACTCCCGTAAAGCCGAGGAATGAAACGGAAGTAAGCGAGGCGGCAACAAGAGTAATGGGAAGACCCTGCAGGAATTTCGGGATGTCATTTCCTTCAAGTCTTTCGCGTACGCCGGAGAACATAACCATTGCAAGCATAAATCCGAGACCTGCGCCGAAGGAATTGATAACCGATTCCGCAAAACCGCTGCCGTTCTGAATGTTGAGGAGAACCACACCGAGCACTGCGCAATTGGTGGTTATCAACGGAAGATAAATTCCCAGAGAATTATATAAAGCCGGAATATATTTCTTCAGTATGATTTCAACGAACTGAACAAGTGCCGCAATAACGAGGATAAAAACGATGGTCTGCAAGTATTCCAAATCACATTTTACAAGCAGCAGATTTATGGGGTATGTGGTTATAGTTGCAAGAACCATAACAAAAATAACTGCCGCACTCATTCCTACCGCTGTATTGGTCTTCTTTGAAACGCCGAGGAAAGGACATATGCCGAGGAACTTACATAAAACATAGTTATTCGTAAGTATGGCAGTCATAATAATCGAAAAGAACCATTTCATTATTCAGCCGCCTCCTTTACAGTGTTTGCACATTCCGAAAGCGAGCAGGTTGCAGCCATAGGGCAAACGGCACAGCCGCGAAGCTCTGCACGGGGCTTGCCTTTGGACTCGGCAACCTTGTTGGCACACGCCATGAGTATACCGAACACGAAGAAGCCGCCGGGTGCAAGAACAAGAATAAGCAGCGGATGCTCATTAAGCCACGGAATAGTAAAACCGTCAAATTTAACATCACCGAAAACCGCAAGAAGGTCTCCGATACCTTTGAGAAATGTACCGGCACCGAAAATTTCTCTGACAGTGGCCATGCAGAAAAGTGCGGTTGTAAAGCCGATACCCATACCGAGTCCGTCAACTGCTGATGCAACAACGGAATTTTTGCTTGCAAAGGCTTCAGCTCTGCCGAGAATAATGCAGTTAACAACAATAAGCGGAAGATAAACACCGAGTGCATCGTTAAGTGCCGGAACAAACGCTTTAACAAGCATCTGAACAATGGTAACGAAGGAAGCAATAACGACTATATATGCCGGTATTCTGACCTTGGAGGGAATAAATTTTCTCAATGCGGAGATTGCAATATTTGAACAGATAAGTACGATAGAAGCGGATATACCCATACCGAGAGCGGTTGCAACAGATGTTGAGGTTGCAAGAGTGGGACAGGTACCGAGTACAAGTCTTAAAACCGGGTTTTCACTTAAAAATCCCTTTGTAAGCTCTTTGTGAAGAGGTTTTTTTTCAGCCATTATTTCTCACCTCCGGCAATAGCGTTATAAATATCAAGGGTTTGATTTACAGCGGATGTAACCGCCTTTGAGGTTATAGTTGCGCTTGTAATCGCCTGTATCTGACTGCCGACAGGCTGGGCATTTTTAATAACCTCAATTTCACCCTCAAGTCCCGAATACTGGTCCTTGAATTTCGGCGTTTTGGAATTTTGTCCGAGACCGGGTGTTTCATCATTACAGGCAAGAATTTCTATTTTTGTGATTTTGCCTTCAGCGTCTCTGCCGGTCATCACACTGACATCACCGCCATAACCGCCTGCCG
>JAKSQS010000047.1 GCA_024404055.1 Clostridia bacterium
CGCAGGTTATGAAAAATCGGAATCGTAACATATGGGTTCATTTTATACATACGATAGTCGCATTTTTGAAACTGAGTTTTTTCGAGAAAGACAACAAGACAACCGATGTTGTTGCACTTTCATAATACTTAATCCTGAATCATCCCGAATAAGATAAAGCTCTACAGGGCACGGAGGTCATCTGCCGCGTCCTGTTTCTGTATTGAGTATAATATGTAATAACGTTTTTATCTTTTTATTGAATAATACAACTCATTTACGGCAATACTAATCTTTTGGGGTACTGTCAATGTTGTCAATGAGGACGGTTAGCGTGACACGAATAATCCGAACCCGTTTTATTTTGTGCAGAAGCACCCATCTGCTGCGTTATACTCCCTTGCCATACGAAAGTATGCCGCGGTCGTATGCCTTGCATATGAATACTTCTGCACAAAATAAAATCTTCGACCTTAAATCGAGTAATTTTGTTCGAGTACAAGGAAGAGGAAGCAGAAAGGCTTGTCGCCTTTCAATGACGATGACGCAGTAACCGGGCAAAAGAACCGATTTAAGGCGTGGTTCGGATTAGCCGCGTCACGCTAGGTGAAAACCACATCGGAAGAAGACTAAAAAAGGCAACAAGGATATTTTTTGCCCTGATTTACCACCTTTATGTCAAGCAACTTGCCGTTTTCCAAATCAATACTCGCCACATCCACACACGGTGAGCTTATACAGATATAAAAGCTTTTATAACCTGCCGCATAAATTATCCCTCCGTATCCGTGCGTGACAATTCAAGCACGGTTTTTTCATCCGCATTTCCGATAAGAGCAAAGCCGAAGCTGAACGGGTGCATATCAAGCTCAAATTCCGGCTCCGGTCCGGGTCCGCAGGAATTGTTTCCGAGTCCGCGCACCTCGCTGTCGATGTACAGGTAAGTGTTCCCGTCCTTTTTCAGGTCGCTGCGGTGCAATGCCCTGCGCAGTATATCGGGCGAAAAGTCATGTGCCGTGAACGAAAAAGGCTTTTTGCCGATTACCGAAAGCGACACGCCGTTGTCATAAGAAAGTGTGAAATAACGGGTGCTTTCGTGGTTGCCCGTCTCCTGCGGCCGGTCAAACACCGTATAGCTTTCGCCCACAGGCAAACAATGCCGACCGACAGGTGAATTGAAACGGCAGTCGGGCCAGTTTTCACCGGGTCCGCAGCCTAACCACGCAATTTCACATCGCGCCTTTTTTATTTTCAGGCACATACCTATGCGCGGTATACTCTCAAGACGGTTTCCGAACGGCACACCGCTTACATTTACATATATAAGCCCGTCCGCGTAAAATACATACTTAATCTCGGCATCAAACCCGTAAAAATAAGTCTGCGGAAGAATTTTTCCCTTTACCTTCACTGTATTTCCGTTTATTTCACATTCATGTGCCGAAAAATGCATGGTGTGCACAAGCGCGTTTTCCCAGCGGTTGCCCGGCATATCTCTGCTGATTCCCCTTATCAGGTCGTTATCTGTCGGCGCGCGCATGAAATTAAAATCGAGCGGTGAATCGAAAACGGTTTTTCCGTCCTTTATAAGCCTTGTCAGAAGACCGTTTTTAATTGAAGCCCTATAGCCCTCTCCCGTTATCTCAATTTCAAAAGCCTTCGTTTCTTTTATAGATATGTCCCCTGTCTTTGGCAGAAAACGCCTTTTCGGGTTAAGTATGCCGAGCTCATGCTGACACTTTCCGAGAAGCCTTTCCCCCTGCGTTACCGTAAAATCAATGAAGCACGATGCTCCGTCCGCCGCCCGGTATATAAATGCCGGAAAATCAAATTCATATTCGCCGTGAGGCGGTATATTGGGCAGATATATCCGCTTTTTTTCTTTTATCACACCGTCTTCATTGAATGCCGCTTCACAAACCGCGTTTTCAAAATTCAGAAAATCGTATGTATTTTTTAACTTAAAGCCGTTTTCCGTCCGGCTTATCCATGCCGGAGCCATCACCGCGCCGAGCTCAAACCATGTGTGCTTCGGTGTACGGTCGGACATCAGATAGCCGTCAAGGCAGAAATTGGATGCGTTGGACAGATTTTCGTCTCCGAAGTCGCCGCCGTACAGATAATCATCAGTGCCGTCGGCGTTTTTTACATGAAAGCCGTGATTTTTAAATTCCCACACAAAGCCGCCGCAGTATCTCTCATGCTCATAGGCAAAGCGTTGATAGCCGCAAAGAAAGCCGGGGCTGTTGCCCATGGCGTGAGCATATTCAATCTGCATAAACAGCGGCAAACAGCCTTCAAGCCCCTCCATCTGTTTTTTTGAAAGGTAACCCGTCCTGATAAAATGCTCGCGCGGGTCATGTTCCCTTTTATCCGTCAGAAAGTTCCAATCTGCGTCATGGTCTGTGATTGCAAGTATATCCGGCGCAAAGGAACAGGCAAGGCTTTGGCAGGCGTAGTTATTTTCTCCCTCGCCGAATTCATTGCCCATGGAATGGATGAAAACACAGGGCTCGTTTTTGTCAAGATGAAGCATACGGCGCGTTCTGTCAAGATACGCCTCGCGCCACGCGGCATCCTTTGTCAGTATACTCATGTCGCCGCACTCACAGCAGCCATGTGTTTCAATATCCGCCTCATCCATAACATACAGCCCTATTTCGCTGCAAAGCTCATAAAACACCGGGTCGTTCGGGTAATGGCTTGTGCGGACGGCATTTAAGTTGTTCGCCTTTATCATGCGCAGCTCTTTTTCAATGTTTTCCTTTGAAATCGCCCTGCCGTTATCACAGTCATATTCATGTCTGTTAACGCCTTTTATGTAAACAGGCGTACCGTTTACAAGAAATCTGCCTTCTTTTATTTCCGAGTGGAGCATACCGATTTTCTTGCTGTGAACCTCAACCGTTTCGCCGTTGCAGCTTAAAATAATAGTGAGAGGATAAAGCTGAGGCGTTTCCGCCGTCCACAGCCGTGTTTTTTCGGGCGTAAAATGTGCGGTTATTTTTTCGGCAGCCGCAAATGTCTGCCGCTGCCCTTCAAGCTGTACAATAACCTCATAGCCCTTTTGTCCCGCATAGCATAAATCAATATCAACGCAAAACGACTTTAAATCGCTTGTAACCCTGTAATCAAATATATATGCGTCCCCTGTCTGTATGATATAAACATCACGAAAAATTCCGTTTGCCCACAGCATATCCTGACATTCGAGATACGAACCGTCCGAATAGGTCATAACCTTAACGCAAAGCAGATTTTTGCCCTGTCTGACGAGCGCGGAAACATCAAATTCCGCCGCGTTGCGGCTTCCCTTTGAAAATCCGGCAAAAACACCGTTCACATATACAAAAAAAGCGTCCTCAACCCCGGCAAAATGCAAAATCGCGGTTTTCGTGAGCTTATCAAGCGTAAAAGACCTGCGGTAATAGCCGACGGGGTTTTCGCATTCGATATACGGTGGATTGAACGGAAACGGGTACGGAATATTCGTATACCTCGGCTTGCCGTAGCCGCGAAACTGCCACATAGACGGAACATCCGTCCTGTCCCAGCCGGAAATATCAAAATCCCAGGCATAGAACCCGGGCGTATCATCCTGTATGCTGTAACGGAAGGCATACTCCCCGTTAAGACTTGTCAGAAGAGAGGACGCCTCTTTATTCTTATAATAAACGCCTGCTTCAAGTGCCGGAATAAGCGGAGAGCGCGCCGGAAGCTTGTTTACTCCAAGACAGTGCTGATTTTCAATAAATTCTGAAAGCTCGTTCATAAAAACACTCCTTTTCAAATATTTTAATAAATATTGAATTATTTGTCAATCAAATAATTAACCTTTTTGTTGACATTTAACAAAAAATAATATATCTTTTAATCATAATAAAAGGAGAGTGAAAAAATGAAAACATATACCGGCGATTACGCACAGGAAATACGGTTTCCTCTTTCCGGCATAGGAACCGGAGGGTTAAGCATCTCCGGCACAGGACAGCTCACAGACTGGGAGCTTGACGGCAGAGCAAATAAAGGTACCGCTAACGGTTATTCACACTTTGCAATAAAAGCAGAGCGAAACGGCGAAGTGATTGATGCGCGTGTGCTGCACGGCGATGTTACCTGTGCCATGGGCGGAACGGCACTTGCCTCATGCCGCCACTCATGGGGGTACGGTCAGGGACTCAACAGAACCACGCTTGCCGGGCTTTCGCATTTCCCGGATGTGGAGTTCAGCGGCGAATTTCCGTTTGCAAAGCTCATCTATTCCTCGGAAAAAATGCCTGCCGAAATATCATTATGCGCGTTTAACCCCTTTATCCCGGGCGACGAAGACAACAGCTCACTGCCTGCCGCATTTTTTAACTGGGAGCTGAAAAACACCTCCTGCGAAACCACGGATTATACTCTGGCGCTTTCCGTGGGGAATCCCGTAAAGATTACCAACGGAGGACGCTGCGAATTTGAAAAAAACGGCGGCATATCCTCTTTAACGATGAAAAGCGTTGAGCTTTCTAAAGAAGATAACAGCTACGGTGAGCTGTTAATTTCAACAGACTGCGATAATGTATCCTGCCAGCAATACTGGCTGCGAAGCGGCTGGTTTGACGATGTTACAACATTCTGGCGTGAGTTTTCCTCACCCGGCAGTATGAAAAACCGCATTTATAACGACAACGATACAAAAGGTCAGTTTGATGTGGGCGATATGTGCACACTTTCGGCTCAAATAACACTTAAACCGGGTGAAAAAAAGATAGTCCGTTTTGTCATGGCATGGTATTTTCCGCATTTTGTTAAATACTGGGACAGTGAAAAGCCTGTCTGGAACCATGAGTATGTGCGCCGTTTTTCCTGCGCCGCAGATGTTACCGGGTACTGCTGGGAAAACAGCGATATGCTGCTTGAAAAATCTGCGCTTTTCAGCAAAGCGCTTATGGGCATGACTTTACCGGACTGTGCCGCAGAAGCAGCCGCGGATAATCTCTGTGTACTGAAAAGCCCTGTTTGTCTGCGACTTGAAAATGGTGAGTTCTGGGGCTTCGAGGGCACAGGTGCACATGACGGAAGCTGTGAGGGAACCTGCGACCATGTATGGGGGTATCAATATGCCCTGCCGTTCCTGTTTCCACGGCTTGCACGCGGTATGCTTGAAACAGATTATACTTATAATATGAAAGAAAGCGGAGAAATGATGTTCCGCACCATGCTGCCGTTGGGTTCACCTAAAATGAACTTCCGTGCCTGTGTGGACGGGCAGATGGGCTGCGTGCTGCGCTTTTACCGTGAATGGAAGCTTTCCGGGGATAATGAATGGCTGAAAAAATGGTGGAGCAAGGTCAAAAAGAGCATTGAATATGCCTGGAGCAGCGAAAACCGTGACAAATGGGATCCGGATAAAAGCGGCGTAATCACAGGCAGACAGCATCACACCCTGGATGTGGAGCTTTTCGGCGCAAACGCATGGCTCACGGGCTTTTATCTCGCCGCACTGAAGGCAGGCGCTCAAATGGCTGAATTTCTCGGTGAAGCCGACACCGCACGCGAATACCGCGAAATTTTTTCAAGGGGCTGCGGCTATGTTGAAAAAGAGCTGTTCAACGGCAGACATTATATACAAAAAATCGACCTCAACGATAAAGCCGTGCTTGACCCTTATGCGGAAAACGACCCCGGAATTTACCGCTACTGGAATGAGGAAAACGGTGAATTAAAATATCAGACTGGTGACGGGTGCGAAATTGACCAGCTTCTCGGTCAGTGGCACGCTTCCATCATCGGTCTCGGTGATATTTTTGATTCTGCGCACCGTGCTCGGGCTGCCCGTGCCTTATATGAAACAAATTTTGTTTCCATGCGCGATGTTTTCAATCCCTGCCGCATTTTTGCAGCAAACAGCGAAAAGGGAATGAGTATTTGCGCGTGGGATGAAAATGTGTATAAACCGAAAATTCCCGTTCCGTACACCGAGGAATGTATGACCGGCTTTGAATACGCCGCCGCAGGTGTTATGATACAAAACGGCATGGTGCAGGAAGGAACACGGGTCATATGCGCCATACGAGACCGATATGACGGAAAAAAGCGCAATCCGTTTTCCGAAATCGAATGCGGCGCGTTTTATGCGCGTTCCATGGCAAGCTTTTCTCTCCCTGCGGTTTTCTCAGGTTACAGCTTTGACATGGTGAAAAAAGAAATCGGCTTTGCCCCCGTTATTTCCGAGGTGCATTTCAGCTCTTTCTGGGCCGTTGACGGCGCGTGGGGCACCGTCCTCATAGAAGAAAACAAGCTGACTCTTTTTGTTCTTGACGGCAAAATAGCTCTTAATTCTTTCCGTCTGCCGTCTGCTTCCCCTGTGAGCCTTGTTTTTGCAGACGGAAATACGGTTTTATTCCGAAAAATCGAAAACCGTATTATTTTTGATAAAAAAACAGACATTTTTTGTCGGCTTGTAATTGAAAAACAGTCTGATTAATTTTATAATATATAAAATGTAATAAAGGAGCGAGAATATGGCAAAATTAAATGCCGAAAAAATCAAAGGCGGAATAAGTCACATTAAAACCTATTGGAAAAATCCACCCTCCGGCAAATATGTTTCATTCAGGGAATATGTTGATATAACCGTCGGTATCGGCGCAAACTATTCTTCCTCAATGATACTTTCAAAGTTCATATCCTTCGCGGCAGGCTGTTATCTGATGATGTATCATTACAAACTGCCCTATCTTGCGTTTTCGATCATCAATGTTATCAATATGCCGCTGAGCTATCTTTTCAGCCTCATCGGCTGGGTAATCAACGACAACCTCGGCTTTCTCAAAAAGAAAACCGAAAGAAAATTTTACGGCATATATTTTGCCATGATTGTGCTGGGACTGTTTATGATTCTTTTCGATTTCACGCCCCTGCTCAATCCGGCAAATCCGCTTGTGCGGTATCTCAATTCTCTTGACGGCATCAGTGCCGCATCCGCCGTTAAAATTCTCGGCACATATATTCTCTGCAACGGCTACGGCGGAGCAAGAAATATTTTCTGGCGCAAAAAGCTGATACCGAAATTCGGCAGATATAAATATTCTCTGTATTGCGACTTTCTGCCTAAAACCGTTATGGTCTTCATCATCGGCTGGCTGCCGCTTTATAATTCTATCGGTGATGTTACAACCCGTGTATGGGCTGCCAACCTCCTTTTCGGTATTTACAATGTATATACATTCAACAATCAGCTTGAAACCTGTGCGCAGAACATCAGCCCCGACCCGAAAGAAAGAATCTGGGTCAGAACCTTCCCCATAAAGCTTTCGCATTTTGCTTGGAACATTGTGGATATACTCATTCCCGTTTTCATCGGCTTCTGCAAGGATGAATGGGCGGACATTGCTGTTTTCAAATATGTTATTCCGTTCACATTCCTGTTCTTTGCGTCGCTGACGCTTGTCCTCGCAAGGCGCGTTAAGGAGCGAATACCGCAGCCGCCGCTTAATAAAAAGGTAAACATCAGCTTCTGGGACGGCATGACCGGCGTTATGTATAATAAATATAAATGGATAAACACCATCGTCAGTCTGCTTGATTCTCTCGGAAACGGTATGCTCGCCTTCACCACCATTCTTTATCTTTACACCTTCCGTCTAAGC
The DNA here is from genome assembly GCA_024404055.1 of Clostridia bacterium. Classification (GTDB taxonomy): domain Bacteria; phylum Bacillota; class Clostridia; order Oscillospirales; family Acutalibacteraceae; genus UBA6857. Next base: position 7,614 of record JAKSQS010000047.1, read on the forward strand.
GGCATTATTTACAGCCTGATTTTCACCCTCATTTCCTTCTGCGGCACTCCCCCGGACTTTTTCACCCCGTATTTCAGAAAACGATATTCATATAAGCAGGTAATGATATTTTATCAGCTTGTCCGCGCCGTTTCCTATTCGGTGATTGTGGTGTGCTATCTTCTGTTCGGTGACAATCTCACCCTTTGCGGTACAATAAGCATTTTTGCGCTTATGTTTGAACAGGTCTGCTCCACGGTGCCGAAGTCCATAAACAGCGATATGCAGGTGCAGATAGGCGACTATCAGATGTATCTTTCCGGCGAAAGGCTTGAAGGCTTTTCGGGCGTTTTCGGCTGGTTCACGGGTCCTATCACAAATTTTGTGGGACTTATCATTCCTCTGCTGCTGCTTAAATTCGGCTTTAACAGCAACTGGGATGTCCTTTTCATTGATGAATCGAGAACAAAAATTATTGTTATCCCAATCATTATTGATATAATCGGCTATCTGCTTATGACTATTCCTTATTTTTTCTGGGACTACGACGACAGAAAACAGAAAAAGGTTATTCAGGTGCTTAAACGCCGTGAGGAAGTTATGAAAAAAGCGGCTGAACAGGAAAGTGAGGTGGCTGAAAATGCGTAAAAGCAAAAAGAACGGTGCGGTTCAGACGACCGTTGAGGATGAAATCCTGAACATCCCCGAGGATGAAATATGGACATATAAAATAGACGGCTTGCAGGCACCCAGAATCGTGGATAAAACCGTTAAGCCGCAGGTGAAGGCCGGAATAATTGCCGTGCTGCTTGTTGCGATAAGTCTTTCCGTTTTTTTCAGCATCCGTGCCGTCAGCAACGAAGAATATAAGTACTCAAAAGCCGAAAACGGCTATGAATTTGTGAAATACACAAATCCGGGCAATGTGACAGAGGTAAGCGTTGATTACATAGACGGTGACAAAGCGAAGCCCGTAACGGAAATACACGAATATGCCTTTAACTGCGATGAAAAAATCGTTACCGTCAACATCGGCAGGGATGTGGAAAAAATCGACGGCAAAAGCTTTTACAGCTGCTGGAATCTTGAAGCGGTGTTTGTGGACGATGAAAACCCGTATTTCCGGGATATTGACGGTGTGCTTTACGACAGGGAGCTGACAAGGGTTATATATTACCCGAGCGCACACAACCTGTATCTGACAAGGCAAGCCGGATATAAGCTTACATTCCCCGAAAACGGCAGCATAACGGGTGATGATTTTTGTTCAGCCGTGAAGCTCATTTCAGACTGCTTTGCACAGAACAAGAACCCGAAGGAGCTGACAGGTGACGATGCGGCACTGATTGATAAATTTGTTAAAGTCAGCGGCGTAACTGATTTTGAGCAGTTCAACAGGGATTATGAAAGCAAGGCGGGCATTTATGTTCTTCCCTCTACCGTGACCGAAATCGGCAAGCTTGCCTTTGCCTATTCCGATATAACGGAAATTTATCTGCCCGAGGGACTGAAGGAAATCGGCACATTAGGCTTTTTCAAGGCTGAAAAGCTGAAAAAAATCTTTTCCTATACTGCAAAGGAAAAAATAACAGATACCGTTTACGGCAATGTCGCGGATAAGCTTTCCGCGTATCCGTCTTTGCCGAACGGACTTGAAAAAATCGGCTCTGACGCGTTTACATATGACAGGGGTATAACTTATCTGTTTATACCGTCCTCCGTAAAAGAAATCGGTCACCACGCATTTTTCAATATGGCGTTCAAGTCCGGTGACACGGTTGAAGGACTTTCACAGGTAAATGTTGAAGCGGATGAAGCCGCGTTCGATGAAAACACAAAGATCGGTGAATCATGGCTGCCGAAGCTTGAAGCCGGACTTTTAAAGAAAAATGTTGAGGTTATTTATTCGTCAGCAAGAAACGGATAATTAAACCGTAAATTCCTGAATTTAGGTTGATTACATCAATACATTCATAGCATTCATTTCACTAATGAGAGCCGATAAATCAAGATTAAAAAGCTTGATAAAATCGGCTTTCTTTTTTGTAATTTTAGCACAATGCCAGTCGTTCCCGGCTTTATCCGCAAACACCTTTGACAGAATTGAAATAAAGTCATTCAGAGAGATCGTTTTTGATTTATCTCTCAGATATATCTCATCCAGAATATTAAATGCCATAATGGAAGACAGATGATTGAGAAACAGCCATGCTTCTTCTGTATAATTATCACGCATATAAGAAGAATTAAAATCAAGGGAATCATCATAAACCTTGAAAAACTCCTCGATTGCCTGTCTTTTTTTGTAAAGGCTGTACACTTGTACCGCATTGAGATTTTTGTCATTTGTTTTCAGTGTGATCGTCCCGACTCCGATGCGGTCAACAAAGGCATCCTTAAAATTCACAGGCTGCAGCGCTGAAAATTCTTCTTCACTCATCCTTGTTTTTCCTTTTTTTCTTCTTTCCTCTTCCTTCTGTTTTTGTATCGCTGTTGTATTGTTTTTCTTTTCAAGTCTCTGTGTAAAGTCATTCATTTCGTTTGCAAACAAAAAGGTATCCAAGAATATATGAACAGTACAATCCTCTTTTAAGATTGCTTTATGGAGCACAGAACGATTATGATATGAAAAGCAGTCATCATAATCAACAAAAGAAGTCGGTATATTAAATTTGGAATCTCCGTTTGTTCTTTTTATCGGAATAATATATTTCAGATTGCATTCTTCAAGTAAAGTAAAATTATCATCACTGCCGAATCCTTTGTCCGCTAAAACGGTAAGGGACTCTTTTTTTATCCCGGTTTCTTCTATCATGGAAGAAAATGCTGAAATATCCGGAATATCTCCCGAAAACTGTTTGTAGTAATACGGAAAACACCGTTCTGAGTTGACTGAAAAAGCATAGATCAGATTTACCTGATTCTTAAAACGTCTTCTTGAATCGTAGCCCATTGCCGCATTTTCAAGAGTACCTGAATCGGATATTATCCTGTGGCCGTCAAAAATCATATAGGAGGATAATTTGTCCGACTCTTCAAGCATAAATTTCTGCATTTCACCTCTCCTTTTGCCAAGTGAATGCAGCATAGATGTTAATTCGTTTTTCCCAATATCTGCATTGGGCAGCAGTTTACTAAGACAACTTGTCTCATAGGCTTCCTCCAGCCTTTTGAACCGTGAACCGTTCACTATTCTTAATGCAGAAATGATAAAAAGTTCTCTCCAATAATCCGGAAAATGTTTTTGCAGCTGATTGGCAAGTTCTTGATTTTTCATCCAAAGGTAACCTGTCGCTCCAAGCTCGACAACCTCAACATTTTCAAAGATTTTGTGATCAATTTTTTGCTTTTTCGGTTTGAATCCCTCTTCGGTGATCGAACCTAATAGCTGACCGGATACCTTGTGCATTTTCTTCGTTTTCGGATCGTACCTCGAACTGCGTTCATATAGGTACCAATGTCCGTTTATGTATTTGATTTCCGTGTTTTTTGGTCGCTGAAAATTGATGATGTATTCCGGTTTTTCCTGCATTTTTAAACGCCTCCTAATAATACCTATGTAGGTATTATTAGTATAACAAAAAAGAGACTATTTTTCAAGTCCCTTTTTCCCTTTTTTTATAATTGTTTTCAACCTTTTTTTGATTGCTTACTGATACCTAATATAAGGAATTTACGGATTAAATTAACTAAAGAAAAAGCGGGTCGGAGCACATAAAAATGTGCAAACCACCGCTTTTTTTATAGTTGAAAAATTGCATATTCCGTAGTGCCGTGTTTTGCTTTAATGTTTACAAACGTTAAAAAACAGCAGTAATTCGTAGGGAAGCTGCTTGCTGCTTCCGTTTTGCTTGCTGCTTGAGACCTGCTTCGGCGGCAGCGAGCGCAATGCCATTAAGTTAAGGTTTTTCGATTGCAAAGCTGTCGCCGATGCAAATGCTTTTTCATCAAAAGCCCGCGGGCTGACCGTCCGGTCTGCCCGCGGGCTTTGATTTGTCTTTGCTTATCAGGACTCAATTACGATTTATCCGTCGTCATCATTCGTCGGGTCGTCAATAGGTCCCTTGCCGAATGCAGCGAGAAGTCTGTTAACGATCTCTAAAAACGAGCGAATCATTCTTTCAAACATGACAAATACTTCTTCAAGCTCTTTCATTGTGTTTACCTCCTTATCAGCTTATATGACTGATATAGCTTGCGTAATGTACGAAGAAGTGAATAATTATTACGAACCAGCCGATAACCGGAACCTTCTTCCACTTTTCGTAGGTCGGGCACATCTTGCAGCGGAACTTTTCAGCTCCTCTTACATAGCCGAAGTCGCCGTGAACCTTGTCGCCGCCGATTGCGATCTTGCCTTCTGCGGTGTAGTGGTCGCCTTCATCATCTGTGAAGGTGATCTTCACATCGTATTCGCCTGCCTTGAACTTAACGCCGGGCTCATAGATACCGTTTTCGTCTGTTGTGCCGGAAACATTCACGCCGTTGCCGGAAATAACTACCTTTGCATTCGGAAGAATGTCGCCATTGCCGTCGCGTGCGGTTACCGTGAGAAGCATATAGTAGTCGCCGCACTTGTTGCCGCATTCATAATAAGCCCATGCGCAGGTATTGTCTGAAAGGCTGCCGGATTTTTCCGCATTGTATACATAGGGATCGGTGTGACCTGTTGCGTGTTTTGTGCTGTGCGATGTTCTGTAGCCGCAGACCTCGCACTTCTTGTGCGCGTCATATCCGTCCGTTGTGCAGGACTGTGCCTGTGCCGGAACATCTGTCAGTGTGCAATCCGCTGTTTCGGTATGGCTCGGGTCGTTCGCGCAAAATCTTGTATGCGTGCCGTCATCGTTGGAGATCCATTCACCGTACTTGTGACCGAGCGGTGGTGTTACCTCAAAGTCCTTATCCGTTGAATAAGTGCCAAACGGAGTGTTGAATGTGGTGGAGTTGTTTGAAACGCTCCATTCCGTGCAGGTAACCTTTTTCACATTCTTTGCGGTAATCTGTGAGTCGTGGTTCATCAGATGGTAAACATATCCGCAGTCACACTTGAGATAAATTGTGCAGGTTACTGCTTGCACTTCCCAAACATACTGAACATCGGTGATAATATGCTGTACGGTCTTATACTGTGCCTTAAGTGTTTCGTCCTTCTGAACATTTTCATAGTTTCCGAGCCACTTGTCGAATACATAATGACCGTTAACATCATCCACGAAGCCGCTCTTGGTCGGTTTTTCGGGCTCTATCGCATTTCCACCCTTGTTGACTATCTGCTTGTTAAGTACGGTCTTCTCGTCCTCGTCGAAGAATACAACCGCGAACTGGTTGTCACCGATAACATCATCGCCGCCCTTTGTGAGGGTGTAAACTGCCTTGTAGATTGCATCGGTTTCAACATTCTTAAGTTCCTTGTCCCAGCTCTTGAAGAAGCAGTTTGCCCTGCCGAAGCTCTTGTTTCCTTTTGCTTTTTAGCCACAAAAATCACCTTATTTCTTTAA
>JAKSQS010000048.1 GCA_024404055.1 Clostridia bacterium
TTGAAAAATAAAACAAGGGGCTGCGATGAAACTTTTATCGTTTCGTCACAGCCCCTTTGTGTTGTTATTCATTGGACTTTACACAAAATATGAAAAAGAGCCTTCTTCTTATTGCACATGAATATCTTTTTATTTTCAGAAAGTAATCAGAAGATAGCCGCGGGACGATTCAATACAGAATTATGCCCGCGGTTATTATTTTTTTATTTATACTGATAACATCTTACATAATCCACAACGAATTTTGCGGGCCAGTTTTTATCCGGGGTGAGGGAGATTTTGCCCGTGCCGTGACGGTCGGAGCTCTGCACACCGTTATCTCCGGCAAATTCGCATGAAAGCAGCAGGTATTCCGGGTTTTGGCTCACGCCGCCGGCACTTGTGCGGCAGCTTTCAACACCGTTGATGTAGAAAATATATTCGTTTTCGTTCCATTCCACGCCGTAGGTGTTGTATTCCTCATACGGATTGTTTTCAATGAGATAAGAGCCGAGACCGACATTTTTATGCCCCTCGTCATAGCCGTCATAATGTATACCCGTGGAAACGGCATCTCTGCCCCACCAATGGTCTTTGTAATACATAGACTCGAATATATCAACCTCGGTGCCGTCCTGTCCGCTGCCGTTTACATTGTAAACGCCCTCGTTCATCATCCAGAACGCAGACCACATACCCGTGGCGGCGGGAAGAATACAGCGAACCTCAAAATAACCGTATTTCTGCTCAAACTTATCCCTCGTTGTGAGCATGGAGGTATACCAGCCGGGTTTGTATTCATCGAAATTGATTTGCTCGTGCCACTTGTCATAGTATCTGTTTTCAAGCGGCTTGTCCTTGTATTCGGCGGATATGATGAGATTGCCGTCCTTTACCGACAGCATATCCTCATGCCAGTAGCCGCCCTTTCGCATGGTGACCCACCATTCGGTTGCCCATTTGGTGCTGTCAATTTTGTCGCCGTTAAATTCGTCCGACCATGTGAGCTCAAATTTGTCAAGGTCAAGCTTCTGTCCGGAGGGTGTGACGCCAACGCCGATGCCCTGCGGGATTGATGTGCTTATGAGCGCAAGCAGTGCCGCAAGGACTTTAACAAAGATTTTCAACATGGGTATTCGCTTCCTTTCTTATATAATTACTCTCCGTCGGGAGAGATTTTTAACTGCTTTGTGAACGCCAGCAAAAACGGAAGTGAAACGCAGGCGGCGATTAAATAGGCAATGGGCTGTGCGAGCTCAAGACCGATAAGTCCCATAAGCTTATTGAGTATGACGATAAGAGGAATGTAAAACAGTCCGTTCTGCGAGCAGGCGAGGAAAAAGGCTCTGCCGGTTTTGCCGATGCTCTGAAATGTCATGTTTGCTATCATAATGATGGGCAGAACAACAAGCGCAACGCACAGATAACGAAGTGCCGGTGCGCCGATGCCGATGATTTCATCCTCTTTTCTGAAAAGACCGATTATTTTCGGCGCGAAAACAAAAATCAAAGCGGAAAATGAAGCGACAACAACGGAATCAAGCTTCAGCGTGAAGAAAATGCTTTCACGCACACGGCTGTATTTTTTTGCTCCGTAATTGAACGAGCACACCGGCTGGAAGCCCTGACCTATTCCGACCGCAACGCTGAAAACAAGCATGGCACATTTTGACACGATGCCGAGTGCCGCGATGCACGGGTCACCGAACGGCTTTGCGGTGATGTTGAGCACCATGGTGGAAACGGAGTTGAGCGACTGCCTTGCAAAGCTCGGAAGTCCCGTTAAAATAATATTTTTAATCAACTGAAAATTAAATGAAAAATATTTGAAGGAAATTCTTGACTGCGTTTTCTTTTTTAAAAACACGCTGAACAGGATGCCGAGGCTGATATACTGGGAAATGGCGGTGGCAAGACCCGCACCGCTTGCACCGAGCTTGAAAACGAAAATAAATAACGGGTCTAAAGCCATGTTCAGTATGCCGCCGGTGGTAAGTCCTACCATGGCAAGCCTTGCCATGCCTTCATACCGCAGAATGTTATTAAGCACGCAGGATGCGACAAAGGCGGGGGCGGCAATGAGAATAAATCGCGCGTAATCCTTCGCATACGGTAAAATGGTGTCCGTGCTGCCTAAAAACTTCATAAACGGGGTGAGAAAAACAAGACCGAGCACACCGATAACCGCACCTGTGAAAAGGGCAAGGAAAAAGGCGGTGGAGCTGTATTTTTTTGCTTCTTCAAAATCCTTTGCGCCGAGCTGACGGCTGATATTACTTCCGGCTCCGTGCCCGAAGGTGAAGCCGCAAGCCTGTATAACGCCCATAAGAGTGAACACAATGCTTGTTGCTCCGCTTGCCGAAATATTGATTTTTGAAACAAAAAATGTGTCAGCCGCATTGTATATCATTGTTACCATCATGCTTATGACGGTGGGTGCGGCAAGAGCAGACACAAGCTTTGCAACGGGTGTTTGCGTCATAAGCTTATATTGCTTGTCCGCAGCTTTGCTGTTATCCATTAAAGTACATCTCTTTTCAATTTATCAAGTATGCGCGAGGCGAGAACATCGTAACCGTCTGTGTGAAAATGCACTCCGTCACCGCAGTATTTCCCTTTACACAGAAGGGACGCATCATAAAGGTCAATAACCTTGCAGCCGTATTTTTCAGCCGCTTTTAAGGCGAGGGCATTCCGTTTTATCACCCGTTGATTCTGCTTTTCATCGTCGGGCAGGTTGGTGGTCAACACAACATAAACGGGTATGCCTGTTGAAACAAGAAAATCAAGCATTTTGCAGTAAAGCGCGAAATATTCTTCACCGTCGTTTATGTGCCATCCGTGCAGTCCGTTGTTGAACAGAATTGCGGAATATTTCCGTCCCTGCTTCATAAAAAGCTCAAGTGACGGAACAAAAAACGGGTTGTCAAGTGCTTTTGAGGTTGCAAAGCCGTCAAAAAGCCGCTTTCCGTCCGCAAGACGGTTTAAGGACGGTCTTGTGCCGTTTGAAATGGAATCGCCTATATAAAGATATACGGGAATGTTCCCGATTTCCGTGTGCTCCCACCATGTGCTGTCCCATTCATAGGTTTCAAGCGGATTTATGCCGTTATCCGGTTCATATGTAAGCTCACTCATGATTGTACCGCCTTTTCATGCGATTTCTTTTTTGAAACGAAATACGCACCGGTAATTATTCCGATAAGCAGAACAAATGCCACGGGCAGGCAGACGGCGGAGCTCTGCGTGATTCCTGCCAAAATATAGCAGACAAAGGAAATGGCAAGAACAAGTGCCACATACGGAAGCTGGGTGCTTACATGGCTTAAATGGTGACAGCGTGCCGCCGTGGATGACATGATGCAGGTGTCCGAAATGGGGGAGCAGTGGTCGCCGCAGACCGCGCCTGCAAGACAGGCGGAAACGGAAATAACCATCATTTTGTCGGCAAGACCGATACCGGCAACAATCGGAAGAATAATGCCCATTGTGCCCCATGAAGAGCCCGTTGCAAAGGCGAGCGCCACGGAAATTGCAAACACGATGGCGGGCAGCAGGAAGTGAAGACCTGCCGCACTGCCGGAGAATATACCGGCAACATAGCTGTTAACGCCCAAAAGCACGGTGATTTCACTCAGGCTCCATGCGAAAATGAGTATAAGAAGTGCGGGAACCATGGACTTGAAGCCGGAGGCTACGGAATCCATAAGCTCTCTGAAATTCATCAGACCGCGCAGGAAGTAATAAATAACCGTAAAGCCGAGGGTGACAAGCGAGCCCATGCAAAGACCGAGGGACGCGTTGCAGTCGGCAAATGCGTTGATAAGCGAAACGCCGGAGAAAAAGCCGCCGGTATAAAGCATATAGGCAACACAGGTGCATATAAGCACCGCAACGGGAAGAATCAGGTCAATAACCCTGCCCTTGCCGCTGTCCTCAGGCTCTGCGTCTTCGGTTATTCCCTCATTGACGGTGAACAGGTCGCCGTTGAGCGCGTTCATCTCATGCACCTTCATTTTGCCGTAATCAAACTGAAGAACCGAGGTGATTACAACCATGGCGAGGGTGAGCAGAGAATAGAAGTTGAAGGGAATAGCCTTTAAGAAAAGCTCAACACCGTTAACGCCCTCCACATTGCTTGAAACCGCTGCCGCCCATGATGATATTGGCATAATCATGCACATGGGTGCCGCTGTTGCGTCGATTATGTAAGAAAGCTTGGCACGGGAAATTTTGTTCCTGTCCGTGATCGGGCGCATAACATTGCCGACAGTGAGGGTGTTGAAATAGTCGTCCACACTCAGCACCACGCCGAGGGCGAAGGTTGAAAGCATGGCAACGCGGCGCGAATGTATGTGCTTGCCTGCCCAGCGACCGTATGCCGCCGTGCCGCCGGAGCGACCCAGCAGCACAACGAGAACGCCGAGGGTGACAAGAAATGTGAGAATGCCGAGATTGCCGGTGTTGGAAAGACTTCCTATTATGCCGTCCGTAAACACCGCCTCAAGTGTATCAATGGTGTTGAATTTGGAATACAGCAATGCACCCGCGACAAGACCCAGAAACAGGGACGAATAAACCTCTTTTGTAATCAGCGCGAGGATTATTGCGATAACGGGCGGAGTTATCGACCATATTGTGCCGACAAAGTTATAGCTTTCGAGAATGCCGCTGTAAAACATAACGCACAGACCGGCGATGCCGAGGACGAGCCCGGCGGCAAAGATGATTCTTTTTTTCATTCGTTTTCCTCCTTGAGATTATAACAGAACTCCGGCTGCGCCTTTGCTTTGTGAAGAAAACAAAAACGGAGCAGCCAATTTATTTGGCAGTGCTCCGTAAAAATACGACAGTGAAAAACATATTCTGCAGTCCACCAGCATATATGCCCGGCACGGCAAAATACACTTCGGCGGTGTCTCTCTTTTTATCGTCCGCGTGCCGGCGTTAAAACTGAAAAAGGTAAACCCCGCGCCTCTGTCAACTGCTTTATTTTATCAAAAAGAGGATATTTTGTCAAGGATTATTGATTTTATTATGTTTTTGCTTTTTATTCCGCAGGACGAACCGAATTTCGCAATGCCGTTAAGTTAAGGCTTTTGTGCAGAAAAAACCGTCCGGATTAGTTTACGGTGGTACGATGTGGGCATCGTAACCAACGATTTCAATTTAAATTTATTTTTGCAGAGGTTGGCATCCCCGACAACCCGAGAAATTTATAACTGTTTACGGTGCGTCGAGACGCCGCACCCTACGAGTGTCGTAAAGCTTCAGGTGGTACAAAACCGTAGGGGAGCGCATTGCGCTCCTGTCGAAGCCGAACGCAGGCGGCAAGCAAAACGGATGATGTGGCATCATCCCGGACTTTCCGCATAACGCACAATCAATGAAAAAAGCCCACGGAATACCGTGAGCTCATTTCATGTCAAACAAAATTTATCCTTTTCTTCAAGAGCGAGCAGGTCGATTATCGTTTCCGCATTCTGCTTTTCCGCTTCAAGCTCCTGCGGATGGTGCGCGTCCGAGCCGAAATAGAATTTGCAGCCCTGTTCCTTTGCAACACGGTACGGGCGCAGAATCAGCTCCCTGTTTTCATCATTAAGCGTAGAAACGGGAAAGTTCAGCTCAATACCGGCACCGCGTTCGGCAGCTTTATGAAACAGAGGTGCGTAATCATCCTCAGTAAGGCAGCCCAGCGTTTCAAGGTAATGTCCGGGGTACATCAGCTCACAGGTCAGGTGCGCGATACCGACCTTGTGAAACGGTAGAGGCATATCAAGCACACTGTCAAACCGTTTTATCCACAGCCTTGCGCGTTCGGCGGCAACCTCGTCACCGCGGCAGGTAAAGCCGTTCATATGTAAATGCGTTGTAGGTATAATGATAAAATCAAAGCTGTCATACCGCACGGGTGAAATGCCGAGTGTCATATCCTCTCGAAGCTCTGTTTCGCAGCCGAACAGGAACCGTACACCGTCCGTCTGAGGCAGAGGAAGCGACTGCGCGATATGCCCGTAGTTCTGCACAGCATACCAATCGGAAGCGCCGGGAACAGTTTCATCCCAATAATGGTCTGTAAGACATATCGTTTTCAGACCGTTATCCAGTGCATATTTCAAAATTGTATCCGGCGTTTGAAGCGAATCACCGGAGCAAAGGGAAAGGCACGAATGTATGTGCAAATCGTTATCAAAACAGTATCTCATATCAATTCTCCCGCAACAGTCCTGTCTTCAATTTACTCCGTACAAAGCTTTATAAGCTCGTTTACATCCGCCGTAGCAAGACATTCAACGGTGTCAGACGCGCCGTAATATATTTTCACCTCGCCGCTGTCTTCAAGAATCATGCCGCCGGGGAAGATAACATCCTTGCGAAAGCCGTCCTCCTCCTCAAAATCACGGTCGCAGACGAGAAGTGGCTCGTCATACTTGCCTATAACTTTGGACGGGTCGTCAAGGTCAAGCAGCATAATGCCGCCGTAATAAGCCTTTATCCATTTGTTTTCCCAGCCGTTTTTCTCTCTTTCGGGATAAAGCATAACGGAATGGAAGGTGGTAAGCCAGCCCTTTTCCGTTTTAACGGGAGGCGCGGCAGGACCTATTTTGTCGTTGCAGAAGGGAATACTTTCCGTGCCGATAACAAGCTTATGTCTGCCCCAGAACTCTAAATCCGGGGACTGCGACATCCATATGTCAAAGGTATCCCTGTGCCGTCTTGAATAAACGGGCATGGGTCGCTCCAGCCTTGTAAAATATCCGCCGATTTTTTCGGGAAACAGAGCCATGTTGCGATTGTCCGGCAGGCTCATGGAATGAATGTCAAAATGCGCAAAATCCTCTGTGCTTGCTATGCCGCCGCGCAGTCCGTGCTTTGTGTCAACCGCAAAGCACATATAGCATTTCCCGTCAATAACCGTCAGTCTCGGGTCGTATGCCCTTTGAATTTCATCGTCCTCAAGGGCGAAACAGGGCTTCGGCGCAACGGACCAGCTTATGCCGTCGTCACTTGTGGCAAGACCGATGTTTGTCCCTTTCAGAACATGATTTTCAAAATCGCCGTAATCATTGCGGAAAACCATAACATATTTTCCGTTGTACTTTGTAACGCCCGCGTTAAAAATCAGCGCGGCATTATACGGTATATCCTTTCTTGTAAGCACGGGTCTGTCAAGCTTTTTAATAATTGAAGATGATTTCATTTTATCCTCCCAAAACCTCACCGATACTTGTATCGGAAAGAAAAGTATTTACATTATACAGGAACAGAACATGGGTAAACCGTTCCTCTTTTAAAAGACGGTTAATGTCAGAGGTATAATATCTCGGGTCAATAACCGTGATTTTTTCAAAATACGGTGTCAGCATCGGAAGCATACAGTTCGCGTATGAATCCTTGAAAATCAGCAGGGATTTATCGTTTCTGTTCACGGTTGAAACGGTGACAACGGGGAAGTTGCCGCCCATGAAAACCTCATACTGATTTTTGTTTTTCAGTTTTGAAATGTCAAAAAGAGTTGTGCTTTTTGTTTTCTGCGCCTTATTTGTCACAACATAGGTTCCGGTGCTGTTTTGCGGTATGCACGCCTGAATTGTATCTGAAACCGCGCTGTTACTGCCGGAAAGCGTGCCGCAAAATTCATTGGACAGCGTGTAATATTTATATTTAACCTTGTCCGTGTTAAGCTTCCACGGTTTTGCAAGCAGGTTAAAGGCTGTTTTTGCCGCCGGCGTTGTCCAGTGATGGTCTGTTTTGTAATACAGCGCGTCTCTGTTTTTAGCTTTCATAAAAACACCCGCAACATCAACGGTTTTCATTTTCTCCGGCATAAGTGAGTATATCTCTTTTATCTGCTCACCCTGATTTTCAAGCCGCAGCAGAGGGGGAAGCTCATCACTTAAAATATACGACGCATTCGGCACAAGCATAAGCATTTGATTTTTAATGCCGCTTTTTGTGCAGAAATTATATATCGCCTCCACTGTTTTCGCTGTTTTCTCATTTTCAAACGCGGACGGCTTTTGAAACAGTCTGCCGTTTTTACCCGTATATACATTGCCTGTTTCGGTTGAACCTAAAAGGGATGAAATTTCGGTTCTGATTTTTACAATTTCATCTCTGAAAGCAAAATGGTCTGAAAGATATGCTTCAAAGCCTTGCGTAAAGCTGCCGTTTTTCAGCGAAATCGGCGAAAGACGGGGGAAGGAGGCAAGGCTCCTGTTTTCGGCAGGTGAAAAATCCGTTTTCGGCATCGCAATGTTCACAGCCGCCGCTGTCACAAGCATAAGAGCAAACAGGCACACGGTAACCGCGCCCTTGCGGTTGTACGGCTGCTTTGCCGCTGCCTGCCGCGCCTTTTTCTCCTTTGCCGCCTGTGTCGCAAGCCGGTTTATTTCTTTCTTTTCAAGCCGCAGCTGTTCCTTCTGCTTTTTTTGCAGCTCGGCAAAGTGCTTCTTTTCCTCTTTCTGTGCCTTGCGTTTTTCCTTTTGCAGCAGCTTTTTTTCTTCCGCAAGCAGTCGCTTTTCCTCCGCCTGCTGCTCATATTCACGCTTTTCTTCTGCTTCAAGCGTCTGCCGCTTTTCTTTTTCGGCTTTTAAAGCCTTATGCTTTTCATCCTTTTCAAGCCGGAGCTGCTTAAGCTTTTCTTCACGCTCTGCAAGCAAAAGCTGCTTTTGCGCCTTATGCTCCTGTTTAAGCTGTTTTTTGTGCTCGCGCTTTTCTTTTCTGCCGCTTTCCTGCCTTTCCTCTCCGGGTGCGTAAATTTTAACGGAAACCTCTTCATCAATCGCGGCAAAGGGTATATACATTTTCGCGGGCTTGCTTTTTTCAAACTCGCGCAATATTTCTTCAAAGCTCTGCGGCTTTACCGTACTCCATTCGGGCGCGGACGGCGTTTTGTTTTCTGTTGTTCTGTTTTCTTCGTTCAACGCGTCTGCCCCCTTTCCGGCAAATTTTTAATAATCGCTTTTTAAAATCTGAAATAAAGGAACGGATTATATGAATCCGAAATAATACATATCACGCTTAACACGAAAAGCGCGGTGCTCAACAGCAGCATAACCGCTCTTGTGCTTTTCCTTTTTGTGTGCAGCTCATAGCTGAACAGCGGTGTTGAAAAAATGCCCATTATCACAAGAATCGCTGCGTTTGACATGACGGTATATAACGCTGTGCTGTCTGTCAGCCCGTTTGCGCCGAACATGGAGGCAAACATTCTGCCTGCGCCGGAAAGACTTTCGCATGAGAAAAGCACCCAGCCGAGCATAACAAGAACAAAGGTCAGTGCCCGTCTTAACGCAACGGGAAGCTTTTTGCGAACGGCTGAAAAAATATGCTTTTCAAGCACAAGCAGCAGCAGATAGTAAAGTCCCCACAGCACAAAGCTCCAGCTTGCGCCGTGCCACAGCCCTGTTAAAAACCACACCGCGAAAAGGTTGAAAATGTTTCGCGCCGGTGAGCAGCGGCTGCCGCCGAGAGGAATATATACATAGTCTCTGAACCATGAGCTTAACGAAATATGCCATCTTCTCCAGAAATCGGTTATGCTGTCCGCGATATACGGATGGCTGAAATTTTCGGGGAAATCAAAGCCGAAAATTTTTCCGAGCCCGCGCGCCATATCTGAATAACCGCTGAAATCAAAATAAATCTGAAATGTGTAAAACAAAACCGCCGTCCATGCCGATAACGCGGAAAGCGAAAAGCCCTGTCCGGTAAGTGAGGTATAAACCGCACCGGCGGAATTGGCAAGAAGTGCTTTTTTTGCAAGTCCGAGCGTGAAAAGCCATATGCCCTGCATAGCACCCTCGCCCGTCTCCCTGCGTTCACGCAGCTGCTTTTCAATTGTGGAATACTGAACGATGGGACCTGCGATAAGCTGCGGAAACATGGAAATATACAGTCCGAAATCGAGTATGTTTTCCTGCGGACTGACCTTTTCCCTGTATACATCAATGACATACGAAAGCACCTGAAATGTGTAAAACGAAATGCCGACAGGAAGTCCCGGAGCGATAAAACGGATATTCATGCCGGGGATAAGGTTTATGTTATTCACAATGAAGCCGCTGTATTTAAAAAAGCCGAGAGTGCCGAGATTGAACAGCAGCGAAAGCGCGAAAAGCAGTTTTTTTACATTCGGCTTGCCACTCTTTCTTTGCATATCCGCACCTATGCAGAAGTTGAAAATTATACTCAACAGCATAAGCACTACATTTACAGGCTCGCCCCACGCATAGAAAAACAGGCTCATAATGAGAAGAACCGCGTTTTTATATGTCATCAGTCTGCAGCTGAAGACTTTTGAAGAGGCTCTGCCGGTGTGTTGAGGACGCAGCAAAACAGACGGCAAAAAATACAGTGCCGCCGTTATCGGTAAAAACACAAACAAAAATGTTAAACTGCTGAATACCATTCCCGTACCGCCTTAAAAATCATCCCGCTGCCTTTTCAAAAAGATTCCTCACGCCTTCGGTATCGCCGCACACCGCAAAAATAAAGCAGTTGCCCTTTTGCTTTATCAGGCAGTTTTTCAGCCGCGCCGTCTGCTCGTCTCCGTATCCGTCAAACACGGTAACGGCATCTGAAACATATTTATGCGCCGCTTCACTCAGCGCATCCGTATCACTTTTTTCATTTGTTTTGATAACAAGAAGCGCGTCAACATTCATCACATCGTCGGACGAATAAAACACAAAATCCTCAAGCTGCTCCGGGTCTATTCCCGACTTGTTTTTCAAATATCTGCCGTCGCGCTGTATAAGCCCGTCAAACATACCGTCTGACATAATTTCTGCGGCGATTTGGGCGGAGGTTTTGTCCGTCCCTCTGCCGTCTGCCACGGTGAAAGCAATGAATACGGCAAGGGCGGCTATGCAGATTATTTCGGCTATCCTGTACCTCATGCCGTCACCTCTTTTATTTATAATCCGAGCTCGGTTGCAACATAAACGAGCCACACATCAGTATAAAAATCCCTTTTGACATGAATACCGTCAAGGTCGTAATAGCCGGAGCCGTCCTGTATCGTTTCCGTGTTGTCAAGATATGTTACACCCAGAAGGGAACACATTTCGCGGATTTTTTTTTCATATTTCGGACAGTTTGCAAGCACCGGCTCGTTTTCAATTCCCTTTGATGACACGGGAAACATACCGCTGACAACGATTTTTGTCTCCGGCGTTCCTTTTTTTATTTTATTTATGCAATCGGTATACATATTGATGAAATTATCAATAAAATAATCCCTGTCTTCAATCATATTCACCCCGTAATGCAGAATAAGCACCTTCGGTGAATAGCTTATTATTTTTTTTATATTATCATCAAGATGGTAAAGGCTTGCCCCTACCTTTGTTATCATGTTGGCACTGTCAAGAATATCATAAATTTCAAGCCCGTTCATCAGTGAATCGCCGACAATAAGTGTGTCGGAAAAAATCTGTCTGTATGTTGTTTTTCCTTCTTTTACCTGTTCAAGCAGCTTTTCCCTGTTCTGTGCGCGTTCAAGCAGCAGCTTCTTTTTATATATCTGCTCCTGTTTTTGCGCTTCCGTTTTTTCTATTTTCTTTTCCACTGCGGAAACCTTTCCGTCCGAAAGCTTTTTCAGCGCGGAAATATCCGTCTGCGATGTGCTGACATCAGGTGCTTCACGGTTGAAATTAACAAACAAATTGATTGCCGGAATTATCAGTATAAGCGCAATCGCGCCTAATTTCAATAGCGTTTTTTTCATTTATGCCCCTTTTTAATCGGCAAAGCACATATAAACATATTTATAGCCCAAATCCTTGAGAGTGTTTCTTGCCTGGCAGGAGCGCTTGCCTTTTGAACAATATGTAACAATCGCTCTTTCCTTATCGGGCAGAAGGTCCGGCACGGTAACAGCAATATCGGTATATTTGATATTGATACTGTCCTGCGGTGCTCCGGCGAGATGCTCATCGGGATTTCTGACATCAATAATAACGGCGTTTTCTTCTTTTTTAAGCTGCATCATTGCAGGGTAGCGCACAGGCTCTACCTCTGTTTCAGCCGTAATGTCATAAATATAGCTTTCCCTGTCTTCCTTTGTATAGTCAAGCTCAGCCGCTGTTCCGCTGATTTTCAGAATAATAACGCCGTGGGCAGGTACTGTAAAGCATTTGTCCGCCGCGCATTCCTCATGCGCCCAAAGGTCGCGCACACTGCCGATTTCCTTAAATCCGAGCTGTTCGGGCTTAACATCGTCCGTCAGTACATATTTTCTTTCCATGTCCGCATAATTGATAACTGCAACCGCTTTTTCATTTGAGTTAAGCGTACCCAGAGGCTTTACCCACACCTCAAAATCATCTTTTTTGCTGACGCTTCTTGCCATGATACAGCCCGCGTCTTGCTGAATGTCAATAAGCTCCTTATTTGATACTATGGCAAGCGTTTCAGGTCTGATTTTCTTTAAATCCATGGCAAGCAGAATGGGGGATGACATCATGCACCACATACTGAAATGCATTTTATCCTCCTCAT
This sequence comes from Clostridia bacterium, assembly GCA_024404055.1. Lineage (GTDB taxonomy): Bacteria > Bacillota > Clostridia > Oscillospirales > Acutalibacteraceae > UBA6857. The sequence continues at coordinate 12,487 of JAKSQS010000048.1, forward strand.
CCGTCATTCCTCTGCCTATTTCCATCATATCAAGGTCGTTGACATGACCGGGACCGCTGTACTGTGCAAGAGTACGCACCTTTTCAAGCTGTTCAACTACGGAATCGAACCTTGCGGTTATATCGCCGCTTGTGCGCCAACTGTCCGCAACATCCTTTACCCACGCGCCGGGGAAACGCCATGCGCATACATTGTATACAATATCGCGGTCAAGCTCTTGTTCAAGCGCGTCTATTACTTTTCCGCTTCTCGTATACTGCTCCCGGCGGCCAAGTCCGAGC
>JAKSQS010000049.1 GCA_024404055.1 Clostridia bacterium
TCCTCTTCGGCTTTTCTTGCGGCTTCCTTTTCGGCTGCGGCTTTTTGGCGGGCCTCCTGCCTTGCTTTTTTCTTCTGCGCCTTTTGGTCGTTTTTTGCTTTTTTATCGTTCTGCTTTTGCGTCTGTTTTGCTATTGAATCATCCGAAAAAACATCTTCCATTTCGTCAAAGGAAATACTTTCTCCGTCAGAAAGTATTTTCTCAGCTTTCTGTGTATTTTCGGTTTCATCTGCCGTTCGCTCTTCGTTTTTTTCTTCCGGAATTTTTTCGTCAACAGGTTCGGTCGGAGCATTTTGCAGCATTTCTTTTTCGGCAAGCCTTTGCGTTTCTCTGTCTGCCAAAGCCTTTTCCTTTGCGGCATCCTTTATTTTTGCAACTCTTTCCTTTTCCTGCTTTTTCTCTTCCTGTTCAAGCCTTGCCTGTTCCTTTTGCGCTTTTACCGCAGCCTGTTTTTCAGCAGCTTTTTGTGCTTTTTCAGCAGCTTTTTGTGCCTTTTCGGCTGCTTTTTGTGCCTTTGCTGCTTCTTTTGCCTGCTTTTCGGCATTTTTGCGTTCAAGTTCGGCTCTTTTTGCTTCTTCCTTTTCCCTTTGCCGCTGCTCGACAAGGAGTCTTTCTTCCTCTGCCTTTTGCTCTATATATGCCGCTTCCGCAAGGGAAAGCTGAGTATTTTCTCTGAAAACAACATCCCCGGACTTTTCTTTGTCCGCATTTATCTCTTTCGGAATAACTTTTTTCGGATTTCCGCTGTCCGACACCAAAAAGCTGGAAATAAGGAAAAGTCCAACCGCAATAAGCGCAAGCAAAATGAGTATCAGCATCAGATTGCCGCTTATAAAGCCAATAGGTCCGCCGAGTCCGCTGGTAACACCTGTCACAAGCCCTTCACCGCCCGTTTCGGAAATTGGCCGCGCGCCCGTGCCGTTATCAATATACAGCACTCTCTCGGTAACGCCGTTTTCTATGCTGTTTATTTTTGCAAATTTAAAGCTCTTTGCCGTGCTGTCAACATAAACAATTTCATCCCCCGTTGTGGGCTGTTCCTTTTTCTCGGAAATAACAAGGGAATTTTTTTCATAAATTCCACCGCTTTCACTGACAGTAAAATAGCTCTTTCCGTTTACATCTTTAGCCGTGTTCGGTGAATAAAAGCTTGTGAAAACGCCGGTCAGTATTGTAACAATCAGCACCGCCGCAATTCCCGCAAGCAGACCGAGTCTGCTTTTGTTCACATAGCTGCCCTGTCCGCGCTTAACACTTACCGTGCGTTCGACTTCCTCCTCATCATCCGCCATGATGCGCCTGTAATCTTCGATAAGATTATCGTGCGTTTGCCTGCTCTCACGCTCCGGCTCCTGCACGGGCGGTATTTCCGTATCAGGCTTCGCCCCGGAAGGAATGCCGGGCGTCATATATATATCGGAAGGATATGTTCGCGGATATTCCGGCGAAAAACCGCCTTGCCCATATACCGAAAAACGCTCATTTTCCGTTGCGGAATGTACCGGAATCGTACCGTCTGCGGACGGAATTACCGTAGGAGCGGTCAGATCCGGTGAAAAATATCCTTCGGCGTGCCTGGGAACATATCCCACGGGTACACTGCCTGTCAAAGGCTGATGCCGCGTTTTTTCAGCCGCATCGTCATCTTCTGCAGACGGCAAAGCACTGTTTTCATCTGTTTTCGGGCGTGCCGTGGCGGCACCCGCCTGATAGTTCATTATATCGCGGTCGTATAATCTGTTCAGCTCTTCAAGACTTTTTGGCTTATAACCTGCCAAATTCCATCACTCCAATTGTCAGGAAAGAATTATTTGTTTTCAAGTCCCTCTAAAACATCTCCGATAACATCGTAGATGTTTTCAAGACTTCTGAAAATGACATCACTCTTCGAGCTGATTTCCGTCGCTCTCTGATTGGCATTTTTGATAATTGCCGAGGCTCTTTCGTTTGCCTTTGCAATTGCCTCCGTAGATTTTATCTGCGCATCGCGCTTGCTGGCCTCAATAGAATCAAGCATCTCGGAGAAAAGTCTGCCCAACACATCGTCATTACCCTTTGAGCCGACATTGAGCTGGCTTTTAAGATATTCGTTTTCAAGTCTTAAACGGTCTCTTTCGTTATAAAGGTCTTCAATTCTGACCTTACCCGTAGAAAAATCATTCAGCTTTACCGCAAGGGCACGGCAGTCCTTGAGAAGCTGTTCGTTCTTTTTCTTCTGTTCTTCAAGAACAGCCTTGGTCTTTTCAAGCTCAAGACGCGTATCGGAAAGCTGTTTTTCCAGCTCCTCACTCCAACCGACGGCGTTTGCATATTCCTGCTGGAGCATATCAATATAGTGGTCTACCTCATAAGGCGAATATCCCTGGTCTGCATATCCGAACGTAATTTGTGCCATTGTTGCTCCTCCAATTCCTACAGCGCAAACAGCATTACGCCATATTAAGCATATTATTTTGTATTATATAACATCGCGGCGGATTTTTCAAGCCTTATAAAAAGAAAACATTTGAATAAACATATTTTTTCTCTGCCATGCAAGTAAAAAGTTAACAATTATCCGTAAAAAGCAAAGTGCTTTCCGTTACGCTCTGTCGTAAGGAAAGCACTCGCTTATCCGGCGCATTTCTGCGCTTTATCGTTTTTTATGCCGTGTATTTCAGCTTGTCGCCGTGTGTAGCAAACATATCGTTGCAGCATACATATCTGATGTTGAACAGCGAATAAAGCAGGTTAAGAATCTTAATCCATATGGGACCGACAATGGAGTGGCATATGCACATACATTTCTTTGCGGCATCCTCATAATACTCGGAGTTTTCAACAAGATCGACCCTTACATTGGTCTGCGCGGTTGAACCGCCCGCTGTGTTGATGGCGAATGTGGTATCGCCCGCCTTAAGCTTATCCGCACTTGCGCACTTAACGGTGTAATTGCCCTTGGAAAGATAAACCGTTGCTCTGCCCGATTCATTGGTATAGCCTGCCGCGGCAAGGTTTCCGTTAGAAGCGATAACCTGATACGATGCCTTTGGTGCACCTAACCCTTCGTCAAGCACATTTATAACGGTCGTGTACTTTATGGCATTTTTGACATATATGGGATAAAGACTCATATATTCATTTTCCGCTATTCTCTGCTGATTACCTTCTGCATTTGCCCACATTCCGGTAAACTCATAAACATAACCGTCATCCGCCGGACGCGGAGCAAGGTTTGGTGAGATATACGCAATCTGTGTGCCCCAGTTACAGTCAACTCTTTTTATTTCGGTGCTGCGGTCATAATCAAAGAAAACAACGGTAACCTGCTCAACCTCTGTTGAATAGACGGGTCTTACAACAAGGTTGCTCCTTACGCAGTCAAATTCCTTGTCCCAGCCTTCAAAAACATGAGTAACATGATTTCCGGGGATTCTGGCCGTAACTTCGGGAGCCACTGCGTATCCCTTGTAAAGAATATTCTGTGTTTCACCGATTTGCTTTCCGTAATAATCAAGGAAGGAAACATCGAAAGCAACCCCTCTGGGCTTAAACTTTGCCGTTGCCGTCATAGGCTCGGAAACCATGTCAAGGTCTGTTCTGTCTCCGTCCGTGCGTGACCAGCCGTCAAAATCCCACGCGCCGAAATCATTATCATATTCATCCATGGTCAGGGTCGGATTATTTTCAGCGGCAAAGGGCTTGTCAAAATAATAAACGGGACCGTCCTTCTTTGCGTAATATGTACCTATGGAAACCGCCGTTTCCTCTCCGTCCTTAAGAATATTCTTCTGAAGCTCAACCTTATAGTAATAGGTATCATCGTATGTAATACCGCAGGCGGAGCAAAGCGCATGCTGCTTATAAAGCTGATTGCTTCTATCATCCACGCCGAAAGGAGTATATGTTATTTCCGAATATGTGTGGGGAATCATGTCCGTATAGCTGTTCGGGTCGGCAACGATTTCCGAACAGACCGCGCACTTAACCAGCGTATAGCCTTTTTTTGTGCAGGTGGGCTTAACCGTCTCATAAAACTTATAGTCGTGCGGATTTACGGGAGCTTTTTCATGGAGATGAAGCTCCTTCTTGCAGACAGAGCAGGTGTACACATCATAGCCCTCCACACAAGTGGGGTCAACAGTGTAAAGATATGTTACCGTGCTGCCCGTCACATCCGGGTCGTGATTACAGGTCACCGCGCTGCCGATAACACTCATGCACGAAAAAATCATCAGCAGTGACAGCAGCAGTGATATTGATTTTTTAATTTTATTTTTCATAATCTAATCCTCCTTATGGATTACACTCTTTCACTTTTAGTATATAACACCGAAAGCGAAATGTCAAATAAATAAATAAAAAATAAATTTGTGGAAAGTGCACATTTTATTTTCTATCCCCACACTTGAATTTTACAACCTGTGTATTACACAATGTTGTTAAATTTAAGAAAAAAGTGTTAAATAAATAAAATTTTATAAAAACAGAGTTTTCCGCTTTATTTTTCCGGCGTATTGTAGTATTATCTTTGATAAGATACTTTGCCCCGGAGGTATGATAAATGAGTACGATACTTATTGTTGACGATGATATTGCCATTTCCCAGCTTGTAAGCGATGCACTGCAGGATGAAGGCTTTAAAACGGTTGTTATCAACGACAGCAGTCAGGCTATCGAATATATTAAAAAACATCACTCCCATATTTCCGTCATCATTCTCGATATAATGATGCCCGGAATCAGCGGACTTGAAATATGCAAAAAAATCAGAGACTCCGTATTTTGTCCGATTATTTTTATGACCGCGAAAAGCAAAACCGTTGATACGGTTGTCGGACTTGAAATGGGTGCAGATGACTACATTTCAAAGCCTTTTGTGGTAGAAGAGCTTGTAGCAAGAGTAAAAGCGCATATCCGCCGTGAATTGCGTACGGAAAACAGCTCCAGCGGTATAATCAGAATCGGAGCCATTGAGCTGCGTACAGAAAATGTTGAGGTTTTCAGGGACGGAAAGCCCATTCCCCTTTCCACAAAAGAATTTCAGCTTCTCGAATACCTTATGGCAAATGCGGGAAAGGTGCTTTCAAGAGAGCAGATATTCGCCCATGTATGGGATACGGAGGTCGGTGACACAGGCACTGTTGCCGTTAATATCAAAAGTCTCAGGGACAAGCTTGACCAAAACAATGAATACATTAAAACCATATGGGGCGTCGGCTATAAATTTATAACCGCTGCGGATTAAAATTAACAGGAGCAACGCTTTTATATGAAAACGAACAGATTTGTAGGCTTTGCGTTTCTGCTGCTTGCGGCAAGCACTGTTGTTCTGTGTATTTTTGCATATTTCAGTGCAGTATCACAGGCTATGTTTTCAAGCTCAAAAACCGATATAAAAATTCTCCGCCGGCGCAACGGTGAAATTATTGAAGAGCTTTGCAGTAAAAAAAGCATGGAATACTGGCAGGAAATTGTTGACAGGCAAAAGGATGTTATCGTAACCGTCAAGGACCCGTACGGCAACACAATTGCCGGCACATCAGATAAAAGATGGAGTTTACTTGATGTAAAGGTTACAACCTCGTTTCAGTATCACGGAGCACGGTATTCCGTCAAAAGCTCCGTTTACTTTGGGCGCACATATCTCACCGACTCCGCATTCATAGCAAGAATATGCGTAGTACTTATCGCCGTAATTATGATTCTCGTGGTGCTTGTCGCAACCATAATATATGTCAGTATGCTGCGCCCGTACAGGCGGCTTTACAGGAGCATTGAGCAATTTGAAAGCGACGATGTTGAGTTTAAAAAAATCAAAAGCTCAGCCTACACCTCAAGAGTATACAATAAGATGTGCGACCTGCGCGAAAGAGTGGCAAAGGAAAAAAAGAATCAGCACAGAATCATCGCCTCTATTTCACACGACATAAAAACTCCGCTCACATCCATTATGGGTTACGCAGAACAGCTTAAAAAACCCAATCTTCCCGAAGAAAGAAAAGAACGGTATCTTAACATTATATATGACAAATCCATTGAAATAAGAAACCTCATTGACGGATTTGATGAATATCTGGGTTATGTTTCCCACACACAGTTATATACTGAGCCTTATTCCACAGAGGAAATGATGCGTTTTGTGAGCGAAAATTACACGGATGAGACTCAGGCCAACGGCATAAGACTCACTTTGATAAACAACGCTCCCGGGAAATACGCTTTGCTTGAAAAACAAAAAATCCTGCGTGTACTCGGAAATCTGTTCAACAACAGTATAAAGCATTTTGACAAGTCCGAAAAGCTTATTGAAATCGAACTTACCGGTTCGGACAGCAGAATTTATTTCAGATTCAGCGATAACGGCTGCGGCGTTGAGGCTGATAAGCTGAAGCTGATTTTCGAGCCTCTTTACACCTCTGACGAGGGACGCAAGGTAGCGGGACTCGGACTGGCAATCTGCGGAGAAATTGTTGAATCTTTAGGCGGGAAAATATGGGCGGAGCCGTCCGAGCTCGGCGGACTTTCCATCTGCGGTTATTTTCCCGAATACAAAACAGTACATTAACAAGGAGAGCATATGAAACTGAAAAATTTTATAATCGGCCATAAAGTCATTTCCGCCGTTATTGCGGCATTTCTGGTCGTGATAATCTCGGCATCTGCCATTTTCGGCGGAGCAATAATCCGTTCCATAAACAAAATAAATTTTGTTCAGAAAATACCAGCATACACCACAGTACCCACCAATTCTTCCGAAACTGCGGAATCGGGAAAATCCGAAACTGACGAGACCACCTCTGCACATGGCAAAAAAAAGAAAAAATCCGGCGAGGAAATGCCTGACGATATAACAGAGGTAGAAATCAATTCCTCAGTCATACACAATCTGGACAACAATAAAATCTGGCACAGCGACGATGTCATAAACATTCTGCTTGCCGGAATAGATTACGGCAGCAAAAAATATCCCTATGGCAGAAGCGACTCCATGATAATCCTTTCCGTAAACAAAATTGCAAAGGAAGTCAACATCGTTTCCCTGAGCCGTGCCGCGTATTCCGTCATTCCCGGTTATGCCAGCACACGGTTAAGCCATGCGCACGGATACGGAGATTATCCGCTTATGCTGCAGGCAATTGAAATCAACAACTGCGTTGACATTGATAATTTCGTAAGCGTCGGCTTTGACGATTTTAAGAAAGCTATCGATATTCTCGGCGGCTGCAAAATAGAAATCACCTCCAAAGAAGCGCAGGCGCTGAATAATGCGCTTAAGCGCAATAATGTGGAAAATGTCGGTGCGGGAACCTATCAGCTTAACGGCGACCTTGCCCTTGAATACGCCCGTCTTCGCAAAATCGACACCGACTGGAACCGCACCGAAAGGCAAAGAAAGGTGATACTGTCACTTATTAACAGTGCCAAAAATATGTCTATGAATCAGCTTTACGACGGTCTGGACAGTGTGCTGTCATGTGTTACCACAGACCTGACCCGCTCCGAAATTGTTGAGTATATATATGCATCACTCTCGCAGTATAAAAACTGGCCGATAAATCAGTATATAATACCGCATATTTCAACACCGCTCACTGTTGTAGACGAATTTGAGGTGCTGAAACTCGATAAAGCGGCAGAGCTTGAATTTCTTCACAACGCGCTTTATAAGGATGTACCCGACGAAAACATTACACTTTCTTAAAAAGAGGTAAAACGGGTTGAAAAAGAACGATGAAATTGAGCTTTATATAGACGGCTATACTTCGGAAGGCAGCGGCGTGGGACATTATAACGGAATGGCGGTTTTTGTCTCCGGTGCTGCCGCAGGTGACACCGTAACGGTTCACATCATTAAAGTTAAAAAGACCTATGCCGTCGGCATTATTAAAAATATAATTACTCCCTGTGCAGCGCGTATTGAGCCGGACTGCCCCGTGTGTACGCGCTGCGGCGGCTGCTGTTACCGGCATATAACCTATGAAAGCGAACTTGAGCTCAAGAGGCGCAAGGTGGACGACGCATTTTCGCGCATTGCCGGACTTGATATAAAAGCTCAGGAAATAATCCCCTCTCCGCAGGTTAATTCATACAGAAACAAGGCAATGCTGCCCGTGGGCAAGGATGCGCAAGGCAACACCGTTCTCGGCTTCTATTCGCAGAAAAGCCACCGGATAATCCCAACGGATGCCTGTCTGCTCCACGGCGAAATTTTCCGTGAAATTTCCGAAATATTCACTGATTTTGCCGATAGACATTCTTTAAGCGTCTATGATGAAGAAAGCGGAAAAGGACTTTTAAGACATTTGTATATCAGATACGCCGAAAAAACGGTGCAGGTTATGGTGTGTCCCGTCATAAACGGAAACGACCTTCCGCATAAAAACGAGCTTGCCGGGGAAATCGCAGCGCGTTATCCGACGGCAAGCATTTTGTATAATATTAATAAGGAAAAGACTAATGTCGTACTCGGTGAAAAATGTGTTTCAATATACGGACAACCTTACATCGAGGATATTTTGTGCGGTGTCAGGGTAAGAATTTCTCCCCTGTCATTTTATCAGGTCAACCGTTCACAGGCTGAAAATCTGTATAAAAAAGCCGCCGAATACGCCGCGCTCACCAAGGATGATGTACTGCTTGACCTTTACTGCGGTGCAGGAACCATAGGTCTCAGCATGGCAGATAAGGTAAAAACAGTTATCGGCGCGGAAATTGTGCCTCAGGCAATTGAAAATGCCAAAGCCAACGCCGGGCTCAACGGCATAACCAATGCCCGTTTTATCTGTGCAGACGCGGCTCAGGCTGCAAAGCAGCTTCGGGAAGAAGGCATAAAGCCCGATGTTATCATCGTTGACCCGCCGAGAAAGGGCTGCGATAACGAGCTTATTGAAACAGTGACGGGCATGGCTCCGTCAAAAATTGTATATGTTTCCTGCGACCCTGCTACACTTGCAAGAGATGCAGCGATTTTTGACAGGCTGGGCTATAAAGCCACACGCCTGTGCGCGGCAGATATGTTTCCGAGAACAAGCCATGTGGAGACGGTAGTATTGATGTCAAGGACTATGGAATAATAGCCGAAAAGTGCCTGTTTTCAGGGATTTTTCGTATATCTGCTGACATTCAAATCGCTCACTTGGAGTGCCGAATGTGTATAAGAGAACATATCTTCGCAAGAAAAATCCGGCGGGAAAAATTGAGTTAGTGATATAGATGTTTTTGAAAAAAGCCGTTCAGCGCACCCAACCGTAGAGTGGGTGTCAGTTAGTGGAATAGATGTCAATGCGGTTTCAAGATTGTGCAAAACCGAAGCAAGAAGGATAGAGTATCTATGGATAAAAAAGAATACGTTCTAATTCAATTCAAAAGAACATGGAATAAGAAATACGAAAACTATTGCATAGAGCGGATTTACAACAAATTGGATAATCCAAATTTGAAGTTTGTTACGCAACAGATGTTCAGGCGAAATGAAAACAAGATAGCTTTGGCGGATTTGTTTTTTCCGCAGTTAAAGCTATCAGTTGAAATTGACGAGGAATATCACAAATCCCAAAGCGAGCTGGACAAACAGCGTACAGAAGATATTCTTGCAAAAATGAAATGCCTTGAGACGGTCGTGGAATTTGAACCGGAAGAGCTTCGTATAAACGCCGGTTCTGATCAGACTCTTGAATCTATCAACAAACAGATTGACGATGTTGTCAACGAAATAAATAGACGAATTGCATCATTTCCGAATCCGCTCAGTTGGGATGTAGAAAAAAAGACTATTGCGGAGATTAAAGCTAAGAGTTCTATTCTTAGGGATGGTGAAGTATCATGCCATACCATATGGGAAGTATCTGAACTATTCAACAAAGGCTACAAGCCCGGTTTGCAGATTTGCTTCTTTGAAGCGGTAAAAGGTTCAAATACTTGGATTTGGTGTCCTAAACTAAAACTCGAAGGCGTGAATACAAGGGTTCCATTCAATAATGAAATATCGCTTGACGGGAACACAATTTATGAATCTGCGGAGAAAGATAATGAGGCATTTGTTATTGAAGTTCTGAATTCATGGGGAACACAACAACAACGATTTGTTTTCCCGTACTATAAAACTGAACTCGGAGAAATGGCATATATCTTCAAAGGAGTTTACCAACTTGATGAAGAAGAAACAAAACGAATCAATAAGCGGGTTTGGAGAAGAAAAAGTAAAGAACTTGATTTAAAGAAAGTATAATCCTTTCATATTTTCAGAGATCGGTTCGGATTATAAATGGGGTATATGATGATGAACGAGACAGATTTTAAGGAAATGTCAGACCGTAGTTTAGAACGTCCCCTGCAATTGCCGATAATGACCAAAAGATTTCGTTATCTTATAAACGAATACAAAATGAAGAAGACGGCTTAAATCTTTTAGTTGAGTTGATTTCAAAAGCATTATAAAAAAATCTGCAAAGACCTATTTCCGTGAACTGATAGAGTTTAGACACCGAAAAAGATGTCACCATTTTGGCAGTAGATTTGTTTCCGCGTACACGGCGAAAATCTGACATCAATTTCGGTCTGTCGAGCCATGTTGAGACGGTAGTATTGATGTCAAGGGTCAAGCCATAAATAGCTGAAAAGTGGTTATTCATGGCTCATTTATGAGACTTGACCGAGTATTTTTTCTCTCGTCAAGAGTGGCAAAAGAGTATGAGGGAACATATCTATATGGCCGAAGCGAGACTGTAAAAAGAATTAGTAAATGATTTTAAAAAGGAAGAATTAGCTATGAATCTAAAATATGTTTATGATTTCAGCTACAATTTTCTTGTCAATCAGGCAATGGGCTACGTATCGAAGCAAGAAGTCGATAACTTTATTTCAAATCCGGATACGAAAGAACTCACCCGCCTTACTGATGCCTATGAGTTGTTACTCAATATATTACAGGACTTCAATCGTTATCCGAACGTTATTAAGTTTTCTGAACGAAAGGATAGAATTAAAAGCATCCTCGACAATTATGATTTAAAACACATAGCGTCTCTTCAGCCCAAAGACTTATTGGAGAAATTCAAAACGGAATTTAAATTCGATAAAGATGCAATGTGGCTGCGATACACAAAGGGCGTAATATCAGGAGCCAAATTCATGTGTAGCTTTAAGGACTTTAATGAGTTTAAGTCTACGTTTGATTCATTTAATGTTAATGACATGACGCGAGAAGCATTTGCACTATTCTTGTCTAAGAAAATTGACAATATGGGATTTGCCATTGCTTGTAATTGGCTTAAAGAACTTGGATATTATCAATATGCAAAACCAGATACACATACGAAAGATATATGTTATGCCTTGGGACTTGCACCAAAAGATGATGATCTTGCCTGTTTTGAAGCAATGGTAAGAGTATCAAAAGATGCAGGAGTTGAAGCATACAAGGTTGATAAAGTATGGTGGCTTATCTGTTCGGGCAATTTTTATAGATACAATAAACTATTGCCAAATCCTGGACAACGGAAAGAACTGTTTTTAAGTGAACTCAAGAAACAGTTTACTGTAAAATAATGAGCAAAGTAATGTGACAATGACCTGTTCCCGCGAACACACAAGGTTTAGGCGCCGGAATAGATGTCGCCCATTTTGGCAGTAGATTTGTTCCCGCGTACACGGCGAAAATCTGACATCAATCCCGGCCTGTCGAGCCATGTTGAGAGCGTGGCTCTGTTGAGTAAAGTACATAACTAACCCCCGGTAAACAGATAAAATTCCAGGTTTATTGTAGTCGGAGGAGAAGTTCAATAAAAAACATAATAAAAATAGTAGTAGGTGTGTTAATTATAATTATATTGTCGGTTTTTTCGGATACAATTTCTATTTTTTTACATATGTATCAGTTAACCGGTATCTCAAATGACTTAAGCGGATTACTGCTGATTATTGATGGAGTGTAAGAAATCAGTACCTGCTATGTTATACGAATTTGTATTGCCGTGTATATTGACTGCTTTTTGTTGTGTATTTTTTAAGATTTTCGGATGGCATGATTTCAACTTCAGCGGAATGTTTTTCTTTATGTATGTGATAAATCCGATTGCCGTCCTGTCATTTTATGTATTTACTGCATCGATTAATGTTACAAGTAAAAAGAATTATCTTTCTTGAATTAAAGTTATATATACAAAATAAAATGAAGAGATACAATATCGATTGAATCCTGTGCCGGGCTTTGAAAATAAAATAAATTTGTTAATCCGGCTAAAGTGCCTGATTATACACATAGCAAAGATAAAAACGCAACGTTTGCCGTTTGGCATACCAGAGCCGGTAGGTAGCCCGGCCGTCACGATATTCGTGGTAAGTAACCTGCCCCTCCGGGTTGTCCGTTCTTTGCTCATTTCAATTAGCAGGGAGGGATTGTTATGGGTGAAGAGCAATGCAAACTGACAGTGCTTTTTGAGGAACCTTTTTGGGTAGGCGTTTTTGAGAGAATCGAAAACGGAAAACTATCCGCTGCCAAAGTGACCTTCGGTGCAGAGCCGAAAGATTATGAGGTATATGAATTTATCCTGAAGCACTACTATGATTTGCAGTTCAGCCCCGCTGTGGAAACTGTTGTAAAGGAAGCAAAGCTGAACCCGAAACGGATGCAGCGTGATATTAAAAAATCGCTTGCGAAAACCGGAGTTGGGACGAAATCGCAGCAGGCTCTGAAATTACAGCAGGAGCAGAACAAGCAGGAACGCAAAGTCAAAA
>JAKSQS010000005.1 GCA_024404055.1 Clostridia bacterium
GCCTTTTTGCCCTCGGCATACTTACGGTATTGCCTTCGTGCAAAGAAAACGGCTTGAGCATCCGAATCTGCAACACAGAAAGTATTGAGCGTTGTAAAAGGATTAAACAACGAAAAAATAAACTTGCGGTAAAATCTGGCTGCCGGATTTTACCGCTTTTTTACGGTATAAAACTGAAACATAAAAATCTACGGTGATAATTTAAACATATTAAATATTCGCTTTCTTTTCTGCAAGGCATAGGCATACGCAAGTGCGGTGCCGCTTTTGGGCTGATAGTCGGTCGAATTGTGCCTGTTGTTTTTGCAGCGTGATGGAAGATAGCTTTCATCATAATAAAAAACACAGATTTCACTTTCTATTATCATTGCCTGATTGCGTTCGGTGTACCCTGCTTTACCGGCTCTGCCGATGCCCTTGGGACAGATGCTTTCTTCATATCCCGACAACAAAAAACGCATGGTATAATCATCAGCATCCTCGTAATTCTTACGGTAGAAAATCCGTTTGATTTGGGGGTGCTCTTCTTTCAGTGCAGTAACAATCTCATAGCACAGCGCGTTGAAAGCCGAATTATCCCCGAAAATAAAATTGACTGTGCCGCTTTCAATAAGCTGTAATAAAAGGCTCTGCAAATGTTGTCGAAGCTCCGGTGTATCGTTGATTTTCCTGTGTCCGATAAAGCAAACTGTTTTTTCTTCCATATCATCACATCTAATAAAAATATATAATACGCTTCATTATATCTAATTAAATTAGCAATGTCAACAAAAACTAATAATTTAACAGGATATTATACCTGCTTGTGTATTGTACAATTATTATGGGGCGGTGAATTGAATGGAAAAGAAAGATTTTGCAAAACGGTTAACCGAATTGAGAATTAATAAAGGTGTTTCGGCTCGAGATATGAGCTTGTCAATAGGTCAAAGTGCAGGATACATCAACAATATAGAAAACGAAGTTAACTTGCCGTCAATGACTGTTTTCTTTTATATCTGTGAATATCTTGAAATTACTCCGCAGGAGTTTTTTGATACCGAAAGTAAAAGTCCTGCCAAAGCACAGGAATTATTGAGCGTTGTAAAAGGATTAAACAATGAAAAGCTCGACAATTTGATTGCTCTTGCCAGGAACATAAAATAAACTCGCGGTAAAATCCGGCTGCCGGATTTTACCGCGTTAAATTATAGATGAATTAATCGTCAATACTCATTTTCATCTCTCCCTGTGTGACACTGAAAAAAGCGCAGCCGAAGCTGCGCTGAAAACGCCGACTTCGATTTGCTGCCACACAAATTCTTTAACTAACATAATCAGAGAAAGACGAAGTAAGCATTTTTTACAGATGTAAAAAACACTTTCTCATTATGTTAGCTGTAAAAATTACAGGATTTTGTGCGGCAGGTGTATTTTACCACAATTTTACGGCTTATTCAATAGGGGATTGGTTTTTATTGCATTTTTTAAGTTGAATTTCTCGTAAATAAGTATTATAATATTATAATAAAAACCGAAAAAGAGGGCAACGATATGTTTGACGCGGTTAAGGTTAAAGACGGCTGTGTGCAGTGGATACGCGACTTTTTTGAAAAAAACGGGAAGAACTGCAATGCGGTTGTCGGCATATCCGGCGGTAAGGACAGCTCCATAGTGGCGGCACTTTGCGTTGAAGCACTCGGAAAAGACAGAGTGATAGGCGTGCTCATGCCCTGCGGCGAGCAGCATGATATTGATATGGCTGAGCTTTTGTGTGCTCATCTCGACATAAAAAATTATACTATTAATATAAAAGATGCGGTGGATGGCATAAAAAGCAGCATTCCGTTTGAGCTTTCCGCACAGGCGAAAACCAATCTGCCGCCCCGTATCAGAATGTCAACCCTTTATGCGGTGTCGCAGTGCTTTAACGGCAGGGTTGCCAACACCTGCAATCTTTCCGAGGACTGGGTTGGTTATTCCACGCGCTACGGTGATGCGGCAGGGGACTTTTCTCCGTGCTCGCACCTTACCGTGGCTGAAATGAAGGAAATCGGCACTCTGCTCGGTCTTCCCGATGTGCTTGTGCACAAGGTTCCCATTGACGGGCTGTGCGGCAAAACGGACGAGGAAAATCTCGGCTTTACTTATGCGGAGCTTGACCGTTATATTCGCACGGGCGAAATAGACGATGCGGCGAAAAAGGAAAAAATTGACCGTATGCACAAAAACAATCTTTTCAAATTACAGCTTATGCCGTCATATGACCCGGAAATATAAAAGGAGATGTCAAAATGAAATTAGAGCCGATTATCGTTTCACTTCTTGACACTGACCTGTATAAATTCAATATGGATCAGGTTATATTTCACAAGCATACAGACCTGAACGGCGAATATTACTTCAAATGCAGAAACGAAGATGTTGTTTTTACCCCGGAAATGCTTCAGGAAATCAATGCGCAGACAGACCACCTGTGTTCCCTGCGCTTCACCCATGATGAGCTTGATTATCTGCGTTCTATACGGTTTATAAAAAATGACTATGTTGAATTTTTACGGCTTTGGCACCCGATAAGAGAATATGTCAATACATCTCTGACGGATGACGGCAAGCTTGAAGTCGTTGTAAAAGGTCCTCTTTTCAGTGCAATGCAGTTTGAAATATACCTGCTTGAAATCATCAACGAGGTATATTTCCGCATGAAATACGATTACAGGGTGCTTGAAGAATCGGCAAAAGAAAGGCTTGACAGAAAAATCGAGGCGTTCAACAGCGGAAAATACACGTTTTCGTTTGCGGAGTTCGGCTGCCGCAGAAGACTTTCCCGTCAGTGGGAGGATGTGGTTATAAAGCGGCTTGCGCATGAAACAAAAAACTGTGTGGGCACATCCAATGTGTATTTTGCCATGAAGCACAATTTGACACCCATAGGTACATACGCCCATGAGTTTGTACAGATGTATCAGGGAATAGACATTATTCCGCTTGCCTATACAAACCATTACGCCATGGAGGACTGGTATAACGAATACAGGGGTGACAACGGCACTGCCCTTACTGACACGATTACTACAGACCTTTTCCTGCTTGACTTTAACCATTCCATGGTGAACAACTATACGGGTGTGCGCCATGACAGCGGCGATCCCTATGTCTGGGGCGAAAAAATCATCGCGCATTATAAAAAATACGGCGTTGACCCGAAAACTAAGCTGCTGCTTTTCAGTGACGGGCTCGACTTTGACCGTGCACAGGCATTGTACGACTATTTCAAAGATAAATCAAAGGTTTCTTTCGGCATCGGCACATTCTGCTCGAACGACACCTGCGAGGACGCGCTGAACATTGTCATAAAGCTGCAATATGTGAACGGCAGACCCGTTGCAAAGCTTTCCGACTGCGACGGAAAATCCATGAGTCAGGACACGGAATATCTGACCTATCTTTGCAATGCGGTGAAATTCCGCCTTGAACGGGAAAAGAACGGATAAAATCACCTTTATACTTGACAGAAAAGAGAAAATTGTTTAACATAAAATTAAAACGGAGGTGTTACTTTGTCACTTTTAAAAGGCAGTAAAAAAGACAGCGAGCAACCCGTAACCGATACAAGGTATCACAGGCGGTATGTCGGACTGAAGGAGACGGTGGCGTATGTACTTGATGACACGGCGCAGAGTCTCAACATCAGTCAGTTTAACGACCGTTATATTTACGATGTTGTTAAAATCGACTTTAATTACCTTGCGATTTATAACTTTGTCGGCACGATATGGGATATTATCAACGATACATTTATCGGCGTAATTGTTGAAAGAACCCGTACGAGATTCGGAAAATTCCGTCCCTATGTGCTTTTGGGGCAGGTTCCGCTGACCATACTCGGTCTGTGGTTCTGGCTGCTGCCGTTCCTGTTTCCGAACACGGCGGAGAACTATCTGCCGAAATTCGTTTTCTATTTTCTCATGCAGATTATCACGGAAACAGCCGGCACATTCACAAGTATTGCAAGAAGCGGCTTTATGTCCACCATAACGCCCGACCCGCAGGACAGAACGCGGCTTATAACCCTCAACAACATGGCATCTCGTCTGGTAGAGGAAATACCTAATCTGACATTTACCTTTGTTTACGATGCGGTTATTAAAAAGAACATAGCAAACCTCAAATACCTGTTTGCCGGCTTCGGCGTTACCTGTGCCGTAATTTCAGCCTGTTTTTCCATGTATTTCGTGCTGAATATGCGCGAAAGAGTTATGCAGAGTATTGAAAAGCCGTCTGTGGTGCAGGGACTTAAAGCCATTGTCAACAACAAGCCCATGCTTATCACGGTGCTTTCAAGCTTTTTGGGCAGCTTCAACATCAGTCAGCCGAGAACAAACTATTATATTGATGTTTTAGGTGCGGCAAAATACAAGGTGCTTGTCGGTATACCTGCGCTTCCGTTACAGTTCATCAGCTACGCCTTTGTCGGTCCGCTGAGAAAAAGATTTTCCACGAAGGTACTTTGGATTTTTGAGGATATGTGGACGGATATGCTGTGGCTTACGGTATTCGGAATCGGCTCGATAAACAAAAATTTTATGAAGAAAAAGGTTATTCTTCCCACCATGGCAATAGAAGAAGTGCTTGAAATGTGCGTTTACGGTCTGCGCCGCGTTATTCCGGCGGAAATTGAAAACGAAAGCATGGACTATTGCGAATGGAAAAACGGCTACCGTGCCGAGGCTATGATAGGCGTTGCCAAATCCATGCTCGCAAAGCTGCAAAATGCGGTTATGGGTGCAGTGAATAACATCGTTATGGGCAAGATAGGATATGTTCAGGGACTTGAAAACGGAGCGCAGACCGACCGGACAAAGTGGTGGATATTTGCCCTCGGTACAGGTGTTCCGATTATCACAAGCGTATTCGGTATCGTTCCCAAATTTTTCTATCCTCTTAATCAGGAAAAGCGCCTTGTTATGTACGATGACCTTAGGGCGCGCCGCGAAAAGATTTCCGCCCTTGTTGAAAACGCAAGCGCAGATGAGCTTGCCGAAATAGCAAAGGCGGAGCTTGAAGGTCAGTTTATCAACAATACGAAAATTTAAAGGAGGCGGATGATTATGGCAAGCTGTCCCAACTGCGGCAGAAAGCTGAAAATTACGGATTTCAAGCCCGAGTGTCCCGGCTGCGGAGTGAATCTGCTTTTCTATAACAATGATGAACGCCTTATGGATGAGGCGGAAAAGGCAGAGGCAGAGCACGCTGTTTTTCAGAAAAAGCTTGACAGAATGAAGGCGTCATATGTCGGCTCAAAGCTGACGGTTGCAAGAATAGTGCTTTATGTGCTGCCCCTTGTTTTTCTGCTGTTGCCCCTGTTTTCTCTGACAAATGCGGACACTGTCAGAAGTGTGAACCTTATCACCCTTTACAATCACATTGAAACGCTCGATATAAACGGCGCAATCTCATACCTTTCGGGCGGCACGGCGGCACAGTCGGCATATACCGTTGCCCTGCTTGCGGTGGTGCTGTCTGTTCTGTTCGACCTTTTGGGGCTCATTTTCATCACCATGGCAGGGGGAAAGCTCGGCAACATCCGCAACATCATTTTCGGTGTGCTTACCGTCGCTTGCGGCGCGGTATCGTTCGTATTCCTCGGCAAATTCCTTGCAGAACCGTCCGGTGTTGTTGAATATGCGTCCGGCAAAACCGGTTTCGGCGCATACCTTTACCTTGCCGGACTTGTTGCGTGCCTTATTATAAATGTTGTAATAGCTGCAAAGGGCAACGAGGTAAATTACACCGTCTGCTTTGTCGGCGGCATTCCGGAGGATGAATATTTTACGCTTAAGGAAAGCGGAATTTCCAAAGAGGAAATGCGCAAAAAAATGAAGGAAGCCATTGCAAAGATAGAAAGGGAAAACGAAGAAAAGGTCGCAGCACTGACCAAACCGCAGTGAGATGCCGGCAGCCGTAAGGCAGACTGAGAGGATATGTAATCGGTTCGGTGATACATATTGATACCAATTTATATCAGGAGGCAACATGGATATTTTAAAATTTAACCTGATATTTAACGATAAGCACGCTTATTCACTGAAAAATCTGAAATACAAATATCCCGACGATTTCTCCGAATATCTTTCCGTTCTGAAAGAGCTGTATTATAAATCACTGCCTATATGTGATTTGTCGGGAGAAAAAATCGTGTTTGTCCCGGCACGCTGCAATGTGAAGATTTCCGCATTTAAAACACTTCTTTCTGTTCGTGAAAAAGCATACAGTGAAAAAGCGGTAGAAGACGAAATAATATCTACGGCAAAGATTGAAAGCATTGATTACAGCCGTGAAAGTGTAAGAAACATTCTGAAAGGCTTTGCGCCGAGGGATGAAGCCGAAAAGCGGATTCGGGGGATGAAAACAGGGTTTGATTTCATTTCGGACAGAAGAAATGTGATTAACAAAGAAAATATTTACAGGCTGTATATGATGACGGTCGGTGAATATCTCGATGAAGAAGTACGCTTGAAGTCCGGGTGTTTTTACCGCCATGACGATGTATTTATTGTCGGCACAAAATTGGAGCACACCGGAATGAATCCTTTGAAAATACCGGAAGCCATTGATAATTTAATATCATTTACGAATTCTGACGACGGCATTGACGAGCTTGTAAAGGCTGCTGTTATACATTTTTATATCGGCTATGTTCATCCGTATTTTGACGGCAACGGGCGAATGGCGCGTCTTCTTCACCTTTGGTATCTTGTTCAGAAAGGATACGGTACGGCATTGTTTGTTCCGTTTTCAAGCTATATAGCAAAAACACTGAACGGCTACGGCAATGCGTACACGCTTACCGAAGAAAATAAAAAAATCAGCGGAGTTATTGATGTTACACCGTTTATTGAATATTTTGCCGAAAATGTTTACAACAAACTTGGTGATTATGAAATATCCGCGAATGTTTTTGAAAAATACAGGCTTGACTGTTCAGAAGGCAAATTTACCGAAAAAGAGACACTCCTCTGGCGTTTTGTAATTTCAAAATACGGAGCCGATGAATTCTCGACAAAGCAGCTTGAAAAGGATTTCGGAAATGCGGCATATGCAACAATACGCAGCTTTGTGATAAAATTTGAAAAACTCGGGTATCTTTCGGCAATGCAATACGGCAACCGGGTAAAGTATAAAGTTATTGCTCAATAAAAATAAAAATTTAAATTTACGGAGGCAATTATGAAAAAGATTATTTGTATTATTTTAAGTGTTTTAATGCTGTTGCCATGTGTTTTTTCGGTTTCCGCTGAGGATACTGATACGCCCATTGTATATGTTGAAGGACAGGGCGCAACCCTTGTAAATGCAGACGGTGAAGTGGTTTACAACGGAATACTTGAAAATCTGCCCGACGGGTATCTGATTGATGCCGTAAAGGCGTGTATGCCGTCATTTGTCGGTGCCATAACGCTTGGCAGCGATGAGGCATGGGCAGCATATGAAGAAAAAATCACGGAATATGTTTATCCTCTGTTCAAGGATATTCAGCTTGACAAAAACGGAGAAGTGACGGACGGCTCCCATGTTAATTGGTCGTGGAATGACGATTCCATTCGTAAAATCGTGAAAAACGCGCAAAGCGGCGGCTATGGGCTTGATGAAGCACATTCCTTTGTGTTCCGCTCAGACTGGAGACTTGACCCTTATGTAAATGCCGGTAAATTAAACAGCTATATTGCCGACATAAAAAGAATCACCGGCGCGGACAAGGTAAACTTAGAGGCGCGGTGCGAGGGCGGCAATATTGCCATGGCATATTTTGACGAATACGGATATGACGACATCAAGTGCTGTGAGTTTTATGTAAGCTCCGTTAACGGCGTGGAATATTTAGGACCGATTTTCAGCGGAAAATATCAGTTCGGCTCGGAGTCCATAAACAGGTATAAAAAAGACCGCCTTACGCTTGAGGACAAAGCTATTAACGACTTACTGGATGCAGCACTGAAAATAGCCACCGACACATACGGACTTGACCTTGCGGCTATCGGGCTTCCCTTTATTCTCAACAAGCTGTATGATAAGGTGTTTCAGAATCTGCTTTTGAACACCTACGGCGGACTTCCGGGAATCTGGGCGATTGTCAGCAAGGAATATTACGATGACGCGAAAAAGACTGTATTCGGCGGCAGGGAAGACGAATATGCCGGGCTGATTAAAAAAATAGAGCATTATCATGACCGTATCAGCATGAGAGTGGACGAGGTGCTGACGAACGGCAAAAACGCCGGAGTGCGCTTTGCGGTTTTTGCAAAATACGGTTTTCAGTTTTTACCGGTAAGTGAAAATAACGATTGCCTTGCGGATAACTGCGTTCTGTTATCGAAAGCCACATACGGTGCGACCTGCGCGAAATATAATAAAGTCTTAAGTGATTCCTATGTCAAAAAGGCAAAGGAAAACGGCACTGACCGTTATCTTTCTCCCGATAACGCGGTGGATTGCTCCACGGCACTGTTCCCTGATACGACATGGGTTATAAAAAACAGCATTCACAAGGAATTTCCGGCTGTTATTCATGATTTTATGATGAAATTCTTCCGCTCCGGCGGTACCATGACCGTATTTACCGACACGCAAAATGCGCCGCAGTATATGGTTTATAACGGAGAGGACGGCACACTGACACCGATGACAAAGACTGATGCCGATGTGATTGTTACCCCCACACCTATCGGAAAAAGAGACTTCAAAACCGAGTTTATCAACTTCTGGAAGGCTCTTTGGGCGTTGATTATCCGCGTTTTATTTAACCGCTGAAAAAGCAGAGCTTCTGTTTTCTCAGTCTCAAAAACGGGTCTGTGACGAAACATAAAGTTTCATCGCAGACCCGTTTTTAAACATGATTTTCGCGCTTTTTAAAATCCTATCGCTTCAAGCATTGCCGTGAACCTTGCCGCGATAAGTCTGAAAAGATAGGCAACTGTTTTGAAGCTGAAAATTTCGGTCTGATTTATTCCCTCATGGAGAATTACAGGCTCTGTACTTTCACCGAGACCCAGCTCGAAAAGCTTTTCAAGCACGATTTTTGCAATAACCTCGTTGCCCTTTGCACTCGGATGTATGTAGTCAGCCGCAACATATTCTGGATGACCGACAAACGGCTTTGCAACCTCAAGCAGCTCATACGCGCCCGGATTTTCCTCCAGATATCTTGCATAGCCTGCGTTTAATCTGTCTGCGCCCTGCTGATAAACAGCCTTTATGCTGTCCGCACCGGGATTGTAAAGCGTCTGAGCAAGAATAAGCGCATCGGGATTCAACGCCTTGATTTTTTCAATTATCGCGCTGAACTCAATATAGAAATTTGCCGCTATGTCATCAAAACGGGAGTAATTTCCTTCTGCCGCCTCGGCAATAAGTGATTTCATGTCGCCGCGCAGGAAGTTGTTGCCGCCTATGGAAACGCTGATGATGTCTGCCGCCTTCACATCGGCAGCAATTTTTTCCTTGTCAAGATGCTTGAGCAGGTCGGATGTGGTATAGCCGTTCACCGCATCGTTTTTGAAATTGTAGCCGTTGGTATCGGCAACGATTTTGCCGAAAACCGCTTCGCTGCTGTTGATTACGCCCGCGCCCCAGCCGATGGAGTCACCGAGCACAACATAATTGAGCTTTTCACCGTCAGAAGCGAAAACGCCGAGCGAAAGACACATAATGAGTGCAAGAAATACACAGAGTATTTTGCTGAATTTTTTCATTTGTTTTTTCCTCCTTAGATTTATTAATATTCATTATATATTCGCGAGAAGAAAAAATCAAGCAAAAAAATACAAAAATGCTGATTTTGCCGAAAAGTAAACAAATACAAACAGAGGGACGGTTCTGTGTTTGACAACAGATGTATACAAACACAGAACCGTCCCTCTGTTTGAAGGGCTGATTATTTTTTCTTCTTTTTAAGAACTACAGCAACAACAGCCGCAGCAGCGATAACCGCAACAACGATGATAACAACGATTACGGGATTAACGCCGGTTTTTTCCGCCGTGTCGGCAGCCGGAGCCGCAAGCACAGCAGCTTCTTCGGTTGTCTCCTCAGGAGCCGCAGCGTTTGGTGCGGCAGCCATGAGAACATCCGCCGCTTCCTCAGTAGTCTCTTCGGGAGCCGCCGCATTGGGTACGGCAGCCATGAGAACATCTGCCGCTTCCTCGGTTGTCTCCTCGGGAGCCTCCGCATTGGGGGCGGGTGCCGCAAGTGCCACTGCGCCGTCTGCTGCGAATACCGCAACAGCGGTCATCGTGAGCATGAGAAGTGCCGTCAGCATAACTGCGATAACTTTTTTCATTTTAACTTCCTCCTTCTTCATAGTGTAAATCAAGTATACCACATAACGCTAAATATGCAAGTATTAATTTTGTTAACTTGTTGACATATTTGCGTAAGTTTTCTATAATATTACACACAAACAAAAAATCAGGAGGTAAAGCAATGAAAACTTACAGTAAAAAGGAGCTCACCGGTTATCTTGTAGGTCTTGCCGGACAGAATATCATCTACAATATAACGAGTGCCGCGCTTATGTTCTATTTCCAGAGCGTAATTTTCCTTCCCGCTATGGCATACAGCACAATCGTTGCCATAGCAAGAGTATGGGACGCAATTAACGACCCCATGATGGGCAACATTGTAGACAAGACACACACCAAATGGGGCAAGTGCAAGCCTTATCTGCTTTTTGTCCCCGCCATTGTAATGGTTACAACCATACTGCCGTTCATCAACCAGCAATACGCAGTGGGTGACCCCACATGGAAAAAGGTTCTCATTGTCGGCTGGGCGGGCTTTTCTTACATACTCTGGGGTATGTCATATACCGCAGGCGATATTCCGCTGTGGGGTGTTACCTCTCTTATGACCGAAAATGAAAAAGACCGCGCAAAGGTGCTCGCTCTTGCAAGAATCGTTGCTTCCGTCGGCGTTATCGGTATGCTTGTGCAGTTTGTTGCTCCGTCTGTTAAGGGTGTTATCGGCAATATTTTCCATATTGAAGACGATGCAACACAGTTGCAGTATTCATTTATCGTGCTTGCAATCGTTGTAACAATTATCGCGTCCGTACTGTTCCAGTTTGCCGGCCTTTCCGTTAAGGAAAAGGTTAAGCAGCAGACGGAAAAGACATACACGATGAAAGAAAACTTCGGCATTATGTGGAAATGCAGACCCTTCCGTCAGATTCTCGTTTCCGGCATTTTAAGAAGCCCGATTCAGCTTTTGAGCACATCCGCACTTACTCTTGTCATATATTATTATTTTGACAACGACCCCGGCAGAGCTCTTGCCGGTGAAAACGGGCTTAACCTTTCACTCATTCTCAAGGTTGCTATTATTGCAATCGGAATTTTCGGCGGTATGCTTGTCGCCTCTGCCGTTACTCCGGCAATGACCCAGAAAATTGAAAAGAAAAAGCTTTATAATATTTATTCTATAATCGGTGCAATTCCCTTCGGTCTTGTGCTTGTGCTTTATGTGATTTTCAGAGAAAAGCTTGTCACATCTATGGCGGCATCCATTATCATGGGCGTTGTGTTCTTCGCTGCTTCATGGGCAATGGGCGGACTGAATGTTCTTCAGTCGGTTATGATTGCTGACTGTGTGGACTATGAGGAATATCACAACGGTGTCCGTCCCGATGGCGTATTCTTCTCAGGTCAGAGCTTTATTACAAAGCTTTCTGCCGGTATCGCGACAATTATACAGGGTGCCGTTTTCAGTGTTGTCCATTGGAGCGACGAGGTTATCAAGGCGGCAAACGATGCGCTGGCGGAAGGCACGGCAAGCTTTGCGGTGGATTATGAAAAATTCGCTCTTGCCATGTTCTTCCTTGTTTCCATTCCTCCCATGATAGGACTTATTCTTTCCGCAATTCCCACACTGAAATATGAGCTGACAAATGAAAAACACGCCCAAATCCTCTCTTCACTTAACGCAAAGAGAAATTCGGGCGAGGAATGATATAAAATAAAAACATAAACAGCGGTTTTTCTTTACAGACAGATGTAAGAAAAATCGCTGCTTCTGTTTTCTGTAAAAAAAGGAGTACCCGGAGGCTCAGACAATTGTCATGTATGAAAGGAAATATAACAGCCCCGGATATCTCCCGTGTCACATAATAACATAATTTTTCCTTTTTAGTACATAAATGGTACGAAATGGCGTTTTTAGGGTACGAAAAGATGTTTTCAAGCTGAAAAGCGCATTTACGACTGAATGTTATGCGGCATAAGCTCAATAATCAGGCTGAAAATTCCGTCATTTATTTCAAACCTGACATTGTTTTCGCCATAAGCGGCGGCTGCTTTTTTTATGCTTTTCATGCCGTAGCCGTGAAGGGTTTTGTCGTTTTTCAGCGTTTTGAGTGAGTCTGCGTGTCGGTTAAGCTCTCCCGTAAAACGGTTTGAAATAATCACATAGACCATTTGCCCCGCCTGCTTTGATGTAACCGTTATTTCGGACGGCTCGTCCAGCTTTGACGCGGCTTCAATGGCATTGTCGAGAGCATTCGGAAATATGGTGTATATGTCGTCAGGTTCAATTCCGTTTTCGGGAAAGGTGCTTCCCGTTGTCCACACTATGTTCAGTCCGTGCTTTTGCGCCGCCTGCTGCTCGCAGTCCAGTACGGTGTCAAGTCTGCCGTTTCCCGTGACATATCTCGGGCGTGACGCGTTCAGCGTAACATTAAAGCTGTTGACTATACCTCGAATTTCCTCGGTGTTGCCCTGCTCGGCGAACATCAGCAGCGGAGCAAGCTTTTTCGGCAGGTCGTGACGGAAAATTCGCAGCTCTTCGTTTTTATGCTCCATGTCTTCATAATGACGCATCTGCATATCAAGACGGTTGCGGTAGTTTTCCTCCGCCATTTTTGATTTTGTAATTCTTCTTATACAATACCCTATGGTGAACGCAAACAGCGGAATATTTCCCAGACACATCAGAAATTCACCGCGTCGTTCGGCGGAATTGTTTTCACCGAGAACTATCATGGTAAGCACAAAATACATCAGTGAAACGGATATGAGCAGATAAATCGAGGCATTGCCTTTTACGGGAGGCACGGACCTTCCTGTTTTTTTGAAATACAGATAAACCGAAAGAACAGACACCAGAAGCACGGCGTTTACCGCTGTCTGCATCACTGTTTCACTCATGGGCTCCGGATTCAGCCAGTCATATTTTCCGAACATCAGAAACAGATATTTCATTGTGCCGGAAATCAAATCCCAGATGAAAGAAAAAACGGCAATTTTTATAAATCGCCTTGAAAGAAAAGCAAGCGGAATTACAACGGTAAACGCAAGCTCTGTAATCCAACCTAAAATTCCGACATCATCTACGCCGTATTTTACCGAAACAACGCTGTAAACCACCGTGTACCCAATAAGAAATATAGCCGCAGGCACCTTTTTCTTCATGCTGACAGAGAAAGCAAGCTTTACCCCGATACAGCAGCCGGCAGTTTTTAAAGCGGTCGCCAATATATATATTGCACAGAAAGCCGGAGAGAAAGCTAACGGTTGTTCACTCATAAACTCACCTTATCAGAGAAATATTGAAATTTGAAAGTGCCTCGTGAAAGCTCTTTTCGTTACGCATGGGGATAATTTCGCCGTTCTTCATTGTTACGGAATTTTTTTTGAACGATTCAATATGCATAAGATTTACAATGTAGGAGCGGTGAACCCGGCAGAAAATATTTTCGGGAAGATGCTCGTTTTCAATTTCACCGAAAGGATAGGGAAACGATTCCGTTGCATTAAAAAAATGAAAGACCGTGGATTTTCTCGCCGCTTCAACATACAGAATATCCTGCGGATAAACTATTCTTGTGATATTGTCACATTTTAATATCAGTCTGTTGAACATCGAACGGCTGAAAAACCTGTCAAGCACACGGTAAAGCTCCTGTTCATCCACGGGCTTCATCATAAATGCTTCGGCATTTATATTTCTGTTGATGACATCCACGGCTGCCTTTTCGTAAGTGGTCAGAAAGCAGATTGTAACCGCATTGTTATATTTGGTTCTCAACTGAGCCGCGGCATCCGCTCCGTTCATTGACGGCATAATATAATCAAGAAAATATAAATCGTATTTTTCACTTTCAAGCATTGTTTCCGGCTTGTCATAATAATCAAGTGTTATATCCCGGTTTCTGTCGAAGGAATATTTTTCCAGCAGCTTACCGAGCTCTTCGTACATTCCGGGTTCGTCATCACAAAGCGCAGCTTTCATATTCTTCACCATTCATCCGATTTAACCGTGAAAGAAAATACCGTTTTCACAATCTTACAAATTATATCATCTGCTTGCGCTTATTTCAAGTCAAAAAACATCTTTTTTCTTAATATTACTCCACAAAAATACCGTCCCTGTCAAGGTCAATGCCGAGAGAGTCGATAAAATAGGCATTGGTGTCTGCCGTATTGCCGTTTTCGTCAATCACCGTAAAGCGGAAATAAACATCATCCTTATTTATGCTGAAATAAACATGGTCAAGATATTCTGTTTTCTGCTCCTCGGCATAGACCGCCCGAAGTCTTCTGCCGCCGCGCGTGCAGATGATTTTTTTTGCCTTTTCGCATTCGATATGCACGGTGCAGTCGTCTGTATCAAGCCAAAGCGCATTGATGACGGCTCCTCTTGAAGCGTAAAAATCACCGTTCAGAAGTGCCGCCGTCACATCCTCATATTTCAGTGAGGGAGACTTTATCATTGTGAAGCCGCCGAAGGAGTCCCAGTGCTTTGTGCCGGGGGCGCGGTTATGGTTGTCGTCCGTGGCAAGGCAGTAAATCCGCTTGCCGCCCCTCAGCATATCATCGTAAATATCAGGGTTGTATTCGTTATACCCGTCAATGGCGGAGCTTGTGTTGAAAATCTCCATGGCGTGCATACCGGAGTAGCTCATATATCTTTCAAAATTTTCAAGCGACCAGGTAGGGTGGTTGTATGTGACGAAAAAGCCGTTTTTAACTCCGTGCGCAATCATACGGTTTATGTCCTCACTGCAATAGGACGGGTTGTATGCCGCATATTCCCCGTTGCCGGTTACATTGTTTTCATCCTGCATCGGGTGAAGAATCCTGTCAGACGACAAAGCTATGAAGCATATGTCGCAGCAGCGGTTATGCATCCAGCTTTTGCCCGTTTCGTCTGCCGCGTTTTCCACTCCGTTGAGAGCGAGAAAGCTTTCGTCTGTCAGCTCATTATGCGTCACAAAACGGCAATGGTCTGTAAACGCGATAATGCTGTAGCCTTGCTCCGTATACATTTTTTTCATCTGCTCAGGTGTCAGCTCTCCGTCCGACACCGTGGAGTGTGAATGAAGATTCGCTTTATAGAAGCGTCCCTTGTCTGATATGAGATGTTTTATCATATTGCACCGCCTTTGCTGTGTTTATTCTGATTATTCAAGAATGATTTTTACATTGTCTCCGTTTTCGCTGTTGAAATTCAACCACCGGTTGAGAAGCAAGGTGGGGTTATACTGTAAATATTATACACTTTGACGCGGCATTTTCAAGTTCGGATTGAAAATACCCGATAATATATGTTATAATGCAATAAATTAAAGAGAGGATGTTATAAATTGGAAATAAAATTATATTCAAATCTTTCATCCGTCGAAAAGGAAGGCTATATCCGTCAAATGGGAAATTGCGATTGGGACGCGGGACGCTACCTTGCCGACATTGCGCGCGATGAACAGCTTGAAAACGCGTTCGGGACAGGCGCAAGGCTGCTGCTTTTAACTGACGGAGAGGAGCTTGCCGCCTACTGCACGCTTGTTGAGTTTGACGAAATAGAAAGCGATGATATGCACCCGTGGATAGGCTTTGTATACACCTTTCCCGTCCACCGGGGACACAGATATTCGGGCTTGCTGATTGAGCACGCAGTATCCCTTGCAAAAGAGGACGGGGCAGAAAAAATATATGTTTCCTCCGAGGAAAAGGGACTGTATGAAAAATACGGCTTTACATTTATTAAAACCATGCGTTCGATACATGATTATGATACGGGCGTTTTCGTGCGTGAAATATGAAAGGGGCTTGTAAAATGAAATATGACAGCACATGGGAATCGCTTGATTCCCGTCCGGTTCCCGAATGGTTCGCAGACGCAAAATTCGGAATTTTTATCCACTGGGGGCTTTATTCGGTTCCTGCGTTCGCAAACAAGGGCGGACTTGCGGAATGGTATCTCCACGCGCTGAAAAACGAGTGCGAGCACCATGCGGAATTTGTTGAGCATCATGAAAAAATATACGGCAAAAACAAGCGATATGAGGATTTTGTGACGGATTTCACTGCCGAAAACTTCAACGCAAAAGAGTGGATAGACCTGTTCACCCGTGCCGGAGCAAGATATATGAACCTTGTTTCCAAGCACCATGACGGCTTTTGTATGTATAAATCGGATTATGCGTGGAACTGGAACAGCGTGGATGTGGGTCCCGGACGGGATTTTTGCCGGGAACTCAAGGACGCGTGCGAGGGTACGCCCGTGCGCTTCGGCGTGTATCATTCCATTTACGAATGGTACAATCCGCTTTTCTTAAAAGACCCGGAGGAATACAGCCGAAAACACCTGCTCCCGATGCTTAAGGAGCTTATTGAAAAATATGAGCCGGCAACCCTGTTTATAGACGGCGAATGGGACTACCCGGATGACACATGGCATTCAAGAGAATTTTTGCAGTGGTTATATAATGAAAGCCCGGTTAAGGATTATATTGTTCCCAATGACCGCTGGGGAAAGAATACGCGCGGTGTGCATGGCGGCAACTTCACCACGGAATACGGCGTTATAGGGCTGAACAATGAGGTTATTACCGACCGTGAAAAGCCGCGGGAGGAATGCCGCGGTATTGCAGGCTCCTTCGGCTGGAACAAATTTGAAACAGCGGAGGACTACCTCACCGAGGGTGCGCTGATTAAAATGTTTGTTGACCTTGTAAGTCAGGGCTCCAACCTGCTGCTGAATGTCGGACCCACGCCGGACGGCAGAATCCCCGTTATCATGCAGGAAAGGCTGCTGCAAATGGGCGAGTGGCTGAAAACAAACGGAGAGGGCATTTACGGCACAAGAAAATACGCCGTCAAGGACAGCGGCGATGTGCGTTACACGAAAAAAGGTGATGTGATTTACGCATTTTTGCTGAAATTCCCGTTCGGCAGCATTGTGCTTGACGATGTAGATTATACGGACGGCATAAAGGTGTCCCTTATGGGCTATGACGGAGAGATAAAAGCGGAAAACGAAAACGGAAAATTAAAGCTTGTCTTCGGCGCGATAAACCCGGATGAGGTTAAATCAAAATATGTATACGGGTTTAAAATAGAGTGAAAGGCAAAATAAGTTCTTACTCTCCGCAGTTTTTTCAGTTCCCGCCATCGGGGCGGATTTAGCGCAGACCAAAAAATAATTTAAAATTTTTCGACCTTTTTCAAAAAGTTTTCAAAATCAAAAGTATTATGCAGTTGTGTTTGGATAATGTAAAGGGGTGTTGAAATGAAAATAGCGTTATTCGGAAGCAATCCCGTGCAGTACGGAAAGGTATATACAGCCGAGGTGCTGGGAGAGCTTGAAAAAAGAGGGGAGCTGTCCCCGAGGATAAATAAAAGGAATATTGAACAGCACAGGGATTTTCTTTCGGACTGTGAAATCGGCTTTGCCACATGGGGTATGCCTGCCTTCACAAAAGAGGAAATCGGAAAATATATGCCGAAGCTTAAGGCTCTGTTTTACAGCGCAGGCACGGTGCAGTATTTTGCCCGTCCGTTTCTTGAACGCGGCATAAGGATTTTCAGCGCGTACGCGGCAAATGCCGTCCCGGTTGCCGAATACACCTTCGCGCAGATCGTACTTGCGACAAAGGGTTTTTATCTGGCGGCAAAACGGTATAAGCCGCTGCTGCTGTCGTCGTTTGCCTTCGCCAACTCCTGCAAGGGAAATTTCAAGGCAAAGGTCGGGCTTGTGGGACTTGGTGCGATAGGCAGCTCCGTTGCCGAAAAATGCAAGGCACTTGATGTTGAGGTGCTTGCGTATGACCCGTTTGCTCCGGCTGAAAAGGCGGAAAGGCTCGGTGTAAGGCTGACGGATATCGAAACGCTTTTTAAGGAATGTGATGTTATCAGCAATCATCTGGCAAATAAAAAAGAGCTTGAAAACTTTTATAACGGAAAGCTGTTTTCACTGATGAAAAAGCACTCCGTTTTCATCAACACGGGCAGGGGAGCGCAGGTCAGCGAATGGGCACTTGCAAAAAATCTCATCCTGCACCCGTCAAGAACCGCTGTTACGGATGTTATCAAAAGGGAATTTTTTCCGTATATCAATCCTCTTTTCTGGTGTCCGAACGCTGTTATGACGCCGCATATTGCCGGGAGCACGGGAAATGAACCGCAGCGCATGGCGTATTATATGATAGAACAGCTTGATAATCTGCTTGCGGACAGACCCACCGAATATGAGGTCACGGCAGATATGCTGGAAACTATGGCATAAAGGACGGGTTGAACCGTCCTCTTGTCTTTTGGGGGGTGTGATGAAACGAAAAAGCTTCATTGCAAGCCCCGTTTTTTATTTTTCAACAATTCGTGACATAAACTGTTGAAGGCTTTTCATATCTTCGTGTAATTGCAAAGCAATACGACGGTTATTTCGCAGGGGATGGCGCTCGACATCCCGTTCTGCGGTGATTTTTAATCATACCGAAAAAGCGAACTGTTTGCACTGCTTTTCTTTGGGACTGTTGTGTCACAGCTTTTTTTAGTAGAAATAAACTTTTCGTACCGATTTTTATACATTTCGTACCGTTTTTGCCGCAAAACGGAAATTTTATGATACGCTTAAACCGTAAAATCAAAGAAGCTTTACAGAAAAACCGAATTTTTTTAAGGAAAGGATTTATACCAATGAAAACAAAAAAGCTTGTATCTTTAATTCTTGCGGCAGTAATGCTTATGAGTATCATCCCCATGAGTATGTTCACGGCAATGGCGGAGGACGTACTTCCGAAAACAGGTCAATGCGGTGACAATGTATTCTGGACATTCGACAGCAGCACCGGCGCACTCGCACTCAGCGGCAAAGGCAAAACCTTTAACTATTCTCCGGTTTTTGACGATCAGCGGTCACCCTTTTATAATAACAGCTCTATAAAATCAGTCACAGTTCAAGACGGCATCACCTCGCTCGGAGATTGTATTTTTGACGGCTGCAACAATCTGGATTCAGCCTCTCTCCCCGATACGTTGGAGTTTATCGGATACGATAGCTTCATGAATACACGCATTTCAATGAACTGTACGGACGACTCCTTTTACATAGGAAATTATCTTATCAGTTCACGCCCGAAAACATATAACAAGCTTGAAAATTTTGATGTAAGGGAAGGTACCGTCCTGATTGCGGAATACGCCTTTCGGAGTTGCAATATCGGAACGGTAACAATACCCGATAGCTGTAAATATATAAATGATTATGCCTTTGTAAATTCAAAAATCGGAAAGGTCAATATATCAAAGGGTGTTGAAAAAATAGGCGAATGCATATTCTACGGTTCATTAGTAAGCGAAATAATCGTCAGTCCCGAAAATAAATTCTACTGCAGCGAAAACGGCGTATTGTTCAACAAGGATAAAACCGAACTTATCGCCTTTCCGAACGACAGTAAAATAACATCGTACACCGTACCTGCCACAGTTAAAAAAATAGACCGTGGGGCATTTGACTATAACATAAATTTAAACAAAATAGTTTTCTCCGAAGGTCTTGAGGTAATTGACAGTTGTGCCTTTACATATACAACGAGGCTTGAAGCGGCAATTCTTCCCGATACATTGAAGGAACTCGGAGAACTGGCCTTTGGATTAAGCGGAATAAAGGAGCTTAAAATACCGGCGGGCACTGAAAAGTACGGTTCAAATATAGGAGCCTGCTTAAACCTCAGAAGAATTGAGCTTAACAGCAATATATCATCAGATTTGCGTTGTAACAGCCCATGCCTTTCAGAGATCGTTGTAAACTCCGATGTGGGCTTTGTTGAAAGCTTCTTATTCACCCATTATTCCTCAGAGGAGTTTAATGATATCGCATACGATTTCTGTATTTACAGCTATGAAATAGATATACTGACGACAGGCGCACGCTCAACGGATGAAATTACAAAAATCAAGCTTGAATACATAAACTCCAACAGAGATAAATTTAAAGAGCTGTTAACTAAGATTAACCCGACGCTCGCAGAGGATTTTCCCGAAGACCCATATGAAATTATGAAAATACTTACGGCAGTCAGAGAAGAAATCGAAAGCTCTATCGTTTCAGGCCCCTCGGATAAGCTTGTTGTTTTCTGCAAGGAAAACTCAGAACAGCACGCCAACTCTGTTTTTTGGGGCATAAAGCACAGCATAATAGGAAGTGACTTTGACTGCACCTGCGGAATACACGATGCAGTAGAAAGTGAATACGTTGCTCCGACCTGCGGTCAGAACGGATATGTCGGAGGCAAGGTTTGCAGGATATGCGAAGCTGTCGTTGAAGCTCCCGATATAGTACCTCCCACAGGCGAACACGATATAGTCGAAAATGAATACATCGCTCCGACCTGCGTTCAGAACGGTTACATCGGCGGCAAGGTATGCAGAGTATGCGAAACTGTCTTTGAAGCCCCCGAGATAGTGCCTCCCACAGGTGAACACACAGACAGAAACAAAGACAATTACTGTGACGTCTGTCAGCAGTGGCTCGGAGAAGATGAAGAGCCTGATTTCATTGAACGCTTCACCATGATGGTCAAGAGCTTCTTCGATGCAATAGTTGCACTTTTCAGAAGACTGTTCAGATAATTAATACCTACTGAAGATATAAAGTGTGGACGGTTCTGTAAGATACAGAACCGTCCACGCTGTCTTTCTTTACATTGTCTTTTATATGCTCTTCATAAGCTGCGGCAGACCTTTGACGAGGGCAGGTATTTCCTTTGCCATAAGCTTCATAAAGCCGGCTGTCAGCGGCTCGTTATCGTTAAGCACATTCAGCAGCTTCTCTGCCGCCTCCGGACCGAAAACGCCCATGCTCATTGACACGAAATTCTTTATCGGCGTTTGCAGAGCAATGGAGCACGCCATACCCTCCGTGCCGACAATTGCACGAAGCAGCGCACAGATTTTTGCGCCGTTTTTGCCGCAGGCGGAGTCCTCAAGCGTGTTGGCGAGGGTCAGACACGGATAATCAGCCACATCCTTTTCCGGCAGCTCATAGCCCAGCAGGTGCACAAACTGCCTTTCGGGTACATCCTGCACATCCGCTTTGTAATAATTGAGAAGCTCTTCTCTGCGGTCTCTTACGGGTGTTTCACAGGTGGATTTTATTTTAACCGCGGCGGTGAGCCTTATGTCGCGGCTCGACGCGCCGACCATGATAACATAGCCGGAGGTTTCAACACGCCAGTCGTGTATATCCGTGTCGAAAAAGGCAAAGGCTCTTTTTGAAAGCGGAAATTCAATCCATGCTTCTTCTCCCGCCTTTAAAAATACCTTTTTAAAGGCTTTCAGCTCCTTTTCGGGACGGAAGGCAGTTGACGAGGGCTGTGAAACATAAAGCTGGGCAATTTCCGCGCCGTCTCTCTCACCGGTGTTTTTGATTTTAAACGCGGCGGTGAGGGTGTCTGTGTCGTCCATTTCCCGTTTTGAAATAACAAGGCTGCTGTATTCAAAGGTTGTATATGAAAGACCGTGACCGAAGGGGTAACGAACCTCTTTTTTTGCCGTGTCGTAATAACGGTATCCGATGAAAATGCTTTCCCTGTATTCAACCGTTGCGGTGTTTCCGGGGAAGTTTTTATATGACGGAGTGTCCGCAAGCGCATAGGGATAAGTCTCCGCAAGCTTGCCCGAGGGGTTTACATCACCGAAAAGAATATCGTAAACCGCGCCGCCGGTGCCTTCACCTGACAGGTAGCTGTTGAGTATTGCTTTCACCTGATTTTCCCACGGCATTTCAATCACCGCGCCGCCTGCAAGCACAACGACGGTGTTTTTGTTCACTGTGCTGACCGCATTTACAAGCGCTACGTGCTCAGGCGGAATGCGCAGATGCGTTCTGTCAAAGCCCTCCGACTCAAATTCATCCGTCAGACCGATGAAAAGCAGTGCGGTTTCGGCTTTCTCAGCCGCCTTGACTGCCTCTTTTATATAATTTTCCGCATTGCCTCTCTTTTCTTTTCTTGTAAGCGGATAGCCGTCCGCATAGATGAAGTCAATACCCTTTTCTGTGAAAATTCTCCACGCACTGTCCACCGCCATGGAATTTACGAGCGAGCTGCCTGCGCCCTGATAACGGGGCTTTTTCGCCATCTGACCGATAAGCGCGATTTTGGAATCCTTATCAAGCGGCAGAATACCGTCTTCATTTTTCATCAGAACCATACACTGTGACGCAATTTCACGCGCCTTTTTGTGGTGTGCCGTCGCATCATAGCTGTAAACCCGGTCAAGCTTTTCCTTTGCCTTTAAAATAACATCCACAACGCCGTCCACGCTTTCGTCAAGCACGCTTTCATCCACTTCGCCCGAAATAACGGCGTTTTCAATTTGCCTGTTGCCTTCTCCGTTGGAGGTCGGCATTTCGAGATTCTGCCCGGCAAGAAGTCCGGGTACTCTTTCGTTTTCCGCGCCCCAGTCGGTGACTACCATGCCCTTAAAGCCAAACTCGTTTCTTAACATATCTGTCAGCAGCCACTTATTTTCCGCGCCGTAGGTTCCGTTGAGGCGGTTATACATACACATAACCGTCCACGGCTGCGCCTGCTTTACGGCGATTTCAAAACCGGTGAGATATATTTCACGCAGAGCTCTTTCGTCAACCACGGCATTCACCGTCATACGGCGTGTTTCCTGGCTGTTCACCGCATAATGCTTTAAGGATGTGCCGACGCCCTTAGACTGAACACCGTTGATGAACGCCGCTGCCATATTTCCGGCAAGGAACGGGTCTTCTGAAAAATATTCAAAATTTCTGCCGCACAGGGGGCTTCTTTTCATGTTTATACCGGGACCGAGAAGCACGCTTACGCGCTCTTTCAGACATTCCTCACCCAGAAGCTGACCCATTTCATACATAAGGTCGGGATCCCATGAGCAGGCTGTGGTACAGGCTGTGGGAAAGCATATTGCCGGTACGCCCTTGAGACCGGGCACGGAGATGCTTTTCTGCTCTCCCGCCTCAACCCTTTTGCGTATACCGTGAGGTCCGTCCGTCCAGAGTATCTGCGGCAGACCCGCACTTTCCACAGCAGGAGTGTGCCAGTAGTCAAGACCCGAGCAAAGGCTCGCCTTTTCGCTCAGGCTCATTTTCTTTATCAGCTCTTCGTGTTTCATAACGCTTTTCCTTTCAAAGATAATATATATAAATGTAAATTTATACAACGATTATATCCGAAAAATGCAGCAGTGTCAATAATAAAGCTTCCGTCAGATTAAAGCAGTATCAGACCAAAGCGGTGCGTAAAGACAAGTAAAACCGGGATGTAAAAAGCGGCTTTTTTGCATCCCGGTTTTGGGCTTTAACTAATTATCTTTTCGACAATTTCATCAATGTCATATTCCCCGTCGATTTCAATGCAGTCTATGCCGTATTTTTCACAGTCAGCCTTGAAATTTTTACTGCACATAATCAACCGTTCCATATCCGGCTCGTCGCACAGCCGCTTTTCGATAACATCCGCATATCCCGTGATGTCGGAAAAATGCCGCCTTATATATTCCTCACTCATAACAATGAATACACAGCGGATGTCTTTCAGATATTCTTCTTCAAAATAATCGCGCCACTGTCCGGGAATATAGCAGCCCTCCATAATCATGTTCTGTTTGTTCTCGATGGCTGTTTTTATCATTTCAGCCGCAAACGGGAAAAGAAAATACCGCATTTCATAATCATCCTCCACGGTAAGCTCTGTTTTTCCCGTGCGGATAAAGCCCATTTTCAGGTGGTCAAGGCTTATATACGGATAATTTAATTTTTCAAGCAGCTTCTGCGCCGCAAGCGTTTTGCCTACATGGCTGCTGCCGCCGATAAGTATAATCATAAAAACGCCCCCTTTTCTTTATTTTATCATTTTTTGTTGCCGCTTTACAATATATATTCTAAAAAAACAGGCACGAAAAAGCTTCTTATCGTCATTATTTCCTATTGAAGTTTTCTGTACTTTTGGATATAATAACTAATGGATTTTTTTAGAAAAGGAGAAACAACATGAATTACACTAAAGAAGTGGAAAATATGTGTGTGGTGAAAAAAGGCCCTCATCACGGCCCCGCACCCATACCCGAAGAAGGCAAGTGGGTTAAAGCCTACGAAATTAAAGATATTTCCGGCTTTACACACGGCATCGGCTGGTGCGCACCCCAGCAGGGCGCGTGCAAGCTTTCTCTCAACATCAAAAACGGTATTATTGAGGAAGCTCTTGTTGAAACCATCGGCTGCTCCGGCATGACCCATTCAGCGGCTATGGCAGCGGAAATTCTTCCCGGAAAGACCGTTCTTGAGGCTCTCAACACCGACCTCGTATGTGATGCTATCAACACAGCTATGCGTGAGCTTTTCCTCCAGATTGCTTACGGCCGTTCACAGTCCGCTTTCTCTGATGACGGACTTTCCGTAGGTGCCGGCCTTGAAGACCTCGGCAAGGGTCTGCGCTCACAGGTAGGTACTATGTACGGCACCAAGCTTAAGGGTGTTCGCTACCTTGAAATGGCAGAGGGCTATGTTACAAGAATCGCTCTCGACGATGACGATCAGGTTATCGGTTATGAATTTGTTTCACTCGGCAAGATGACTGACTTCATCAAGAAGGGTGACGACGCAAACACGGCATACAACAAGGCAATGGGTACTTACGGCAGATTTGCTGAAGCCGCAAAGTACATTGACCCGAGAAAAGAGTAATAGGAGGATAAAATAATGGCACTTTTTGAAAGCTATGAAAGACGCGTTGACAAAATAAACGCCGTTCTTGCCGAATACGGTATTTCTTCCATAGAGGAATGTAAAGAAATTACTCTTGCAAAGGGTATTGACTGCGACAAGATAGTAAGAGAGACACAGCCCATCTGCTTTGAAAACGCCGTTTGGGCATACACCGTCGGCTGCGCTATCGCAATAAAGAAAAACTGCACAAAGGCTGCTGATGCTGCTGCCGCTATCGGTATCGGTCTTCAGAGCTTCTGTATCCCCGGTTCTGTTGCCGAAAACCGCAAGGTCGGTCTCGGTCACGGCAATCTCGGCAAAATGCTCCTTTCAGAGGAGACCGAGTGCTTTGCTTTCCTCGCCGGTCACGAATCCTTTGCGGCGGCAGAGGGAGCCATCAAAATTGCTCTTAACGCAAACAAAGTAAGAGTAAAGCCTCTGCGCGTTATACTCAACGGTCTGGGTAAGGATGCCGCTATGATTATTTCCAGAATCAACGGCTTCACCTATGTTAAGACAGAGTTTGACCCCTATGCGGAAGAGGTTAAAATCGTTGACGAAACGGCATATTCCAACGGTGACAGAGCAAAGGTTCGCTGCTACGGCGCGGACAATGTTCCGGAAGGCGTTGCGATTATGAGACTTGAAAATGTCGGCGTTTCCATCACCGGCAATTCAACCAACCCCACCAGATTCCAGCATCCTGTTGCCGGAACATACAAGAAATGGTGTGTTGAAAACGGCATTAAGTATTTCTCAGTTGCTTCCGGCGGCGGCACGGGCAGAACCCTCCACCCCGACAACATGGCTGCAGGTCCCGCTTCCTACGGTATGACCGACACCATGGGCAGAATGCATTCCGACGCACAGTTTGCAGGTTCATCATCAGTTCCCGCTCATGTGGAAATGATGGGACTTATCGGCATGGGCAACAACCCGATGGTCGGCGCAACAGTTGCCTGCGCAGTTGCTGTTGAAGAAAGCTTCAAGGCATAATTATCATAAATAAGATGCGGCTTCCGGGTAACCGGAAGCCGTTTGCTTTTGCAAAAACAGCTTGAAGTGTGTTGTATTTATGGGCGCGTCCGCATCTCGTCAACATAGCGTAAATAAACTAATCAAAAATTGTTTATCTATATAAGCTATCAATCAATTAAATAAGTGATTATCAGCGAATATAAAAGTTGTCTCTCGAGAACAATATATTTTGCGTATAACTGATAAAAAAGACTAGTTATATCTTGCGTATTGCTGACAAATATGCTATAATACATCTTGCGTATTGCAGAAAGGCGGATGAAAGGTGGAAATAAAAAGGCAGATATACAAAAATCTTTGCGAGTGGAAAAAAAGTGCAAACGGAAAAAAGGCACTTATGATAGAGGGCGCACGGCGAATAGGAAAGTCAACGGTAGCAGAGGAATTCGGAAAAAATGAATACAAATCATATATTCTTATTGATTTTAACAGTACTTCAAGAAAAATAAAGTCTCTTTTTGATAACTTAAATAATCTTGACATCTTTTTTCAGGATATTTCTTTAGAATATAATACCAAATTATACGAAAGAGAAAGCCTTATCATATTTGATGAAATTCAAAGATTCCCGAAGGCAAGAGAAGCAATAAAATATCTTGTCGCAGACGGTAGATATGATTTTCTTGAAACGGGTTCGCTTATATCAATAAAGGAAAATGTTGATAATATTACTATTCCGTCAGAAGAGAGAAAAATCAAGATGTATCCTCTTACCTTTGAAGAATTTGCTTCTTTTATGGATGAGGATATGCTGCTTGAATATATTGCGAAGTGTTACGACAGGAAAGAACCTCTTGAAAGAGAGTACCACAACAGGGCAATGCGATTATTTAAGGAATATATGCTCGTTGGCGGTATGCCTCAGGCTGTTCTTGCATACAAAAAAAATAACCGTGACTTTTCAGCGGCTGATGTCGAAAAAAGAGATATTCTAAATTTATACCGTGACGATATAAAAAAAGCAGCGAGAAGATATAATTCAAAAGTATCTGCAATATTTGAGAACATTCCCGCATACTTATCAACTCACGAAAAGAAAATCGTGCTTAAAGAAATAGATGCAAACGGAACATTTGATAAATATGATAAGCCGTTATTCTGGCTTGATGACTCAATGATTTGCAACTTGTGCTATAAGTGCACCGATCCGAATGTCGGATTCGCACTTAATAAGAATGAATCTGCCGTAAAATGCTACCTCGGAGATACCGGTCTGCTGGTAAGTCTTGCATTCAGTGAAAATGAACTTGCAGAAAACAACCTTTATAAGCAAATAATGGATGGAAAACTTTCTGTCAATCAGGGAATGATTTATGAAAATGCAATCGCCCAGATGATTTCCGCAAAAGGCAAATCATTATATTTTTACACAAAGTACAGCGAAGAAAAGCACCGCAATGATATTGAAATTGACTTTTTGCTTTCAAATGACAGTAAAATCAAATTTAAAATTCTGCCAATAGAAGTGAAGTCCGGAAAAAACTATTCTGCAACATCTATTTTCCGATTTTCGGATATTTACAGACAGCGAATAGGTGAATCGTTTATTATTCATCCAAAGGCCTTTTCAAAAACCGATGATATAACCAAAATACCGCCATATATGTTTTTTGCGGCATTTTGAGCATTTTGCCTCATAACCACAGAACAGGGGACAGAACAGGGGACGGTTCTCTGTTTGGCACTGTCCTCTTCCTCGGCCTTTTTCCGTAGGGGAGAGCGTTGCGCTCCCGTTAATTTCTCTGCAGTCCCGTTCTTCCCGTCCTTTTCACTATCGCATATGTAATAATCAGCCTTATAAAAAAATAACAAGCGGCACAGCAGACTTGCATTGACCGGTATGAGAAAGCAATGTTCGCAGTCGAAATATGCAAAAATGTAATATTGATATAGACTTCTCGGCAATTTCCGTTGACCAGGATTAAACTGCCCTGATGTTTTGTAACACAAAAAAGCCCCCGGTCTTATGCACCGGGAGCTGTACTCAATCCATCCAACCACGAATGAAAAGGAGCATACAAAGTATACTCCTTTATCTTCCAATTCTCAATAACAGGAATTCTAAATGCAAACTTGTAAAAAATGCTCCGCAGAGCTGCCGGATAACGCTGTTTATTGCTCTCAGTGCGGTTTTAAGCTTACGGACAACAAAGTACCCGCCCACAAAAAGAAAACCCGCGGTAACGGGCAGGGAAGCGTATACAAAGAAGGCTCCGGCTGGGTAGCGGCAATAACCTTGAGCATTGACGAAAACGGTAAACAAGTCCGCCGGAGGAAATACGGCTTTCGCACAAAAAAAGAAGCCCTTGATTATCTCATGGAGCTGCGCTTCAAGCCGCAAAAAGACAGCCGCATCAAATCACTGTATGAGGCACTCGCGCCTCAAATAGAAAAGCTGTCTAAAGATAAGCAGTCCCATTACAAAACAGCTTTCAATAGAATGCAAGTTCTTCACAATCAAAAAATCGAAGTATTATCAGTACAGGATCTGCAGACTGTTGTTGATGAAAACTGCCCTACTAAATATCCGGCGAAAGATATGCGCGACCTGTTCAGCCTGCTATATCAGAGAGCAATGTCGGAACAAATAGTCTCGGTTAACCTTTCAAAATTTATCGTACTGCCGAGCTCGGAAGAAAC
This sequence comes from Clostridia bacterium, assembly GCA_024404055.1. GTDB lineage: Bacteria > Bacillota > Clostridia > Oscillospirales > Acutalibacteraceae > UBA6857. The sequence continues at coordinate 28,684 of JAKSQS010000005.1, forward strand.
TGAAACTACCCCGCTGAATGAAAAGGAAATTGAAGCTCTGTGGAAAGACTTTACGGACGGGAACACGCTAACAGGATGTTTCCTCTTGATGTGCTATACCGGGACCATGCCCGGTGAGCTTTTCAAAATCACTCCGGCAAATATTGATTTAACAAAGAAGCGAATCACAGGAGCCGGTATAAAAACCGAAAAACGAAAAGAAACACCTACCATCCTCCCGGACATCATTATTCCAGTTGTTGAAGAATTGATAAAAGATAAACCGCAAAATGAAAGATTGTGGACTGGTGACGAAAAATCTTTTTACGACTATTTCGCAGAAATGAAAAAAAGATGTGAACTCCGCGAAGAAATCCGTCCGTATTCATGCCGTCACACTCTTGCCACTGTTCTGAAGAAAGCAAAGGTCGATGTAGAACATATCAAGGAAATTATGAGACATTCCAAAACATCAACCACAGAGCACTATATCCATCTGGAAAAAGACCAGAGCGCAGAAGCTCAGGCAATGAACTCTGCATTAACTTAAAAATAACCGAGCTATACGCCGAGCTATAGCAAAAACTTTTTCCAACTTGCAGTAACTTTTTAATCATAATCGGAAAACATAAAAAGACATAAAAAAGCCCCCGAAATCCTTATATATCAAGGATTTCGGGGTTCTTTTGGCGGAGAAGAGGAGACTCGAACTCCTGCGACGGTTTCCCGCCCTACGCCCTTAGCAGGGGCGCCTCGTCACCAACTTGAGTACTTCTCCGGGTGTCGTTATGACTTATATATACAACCTGCGGTTTGTACCGCAGCGGCTGCCTTGTTATGGCGGAGAGAGTGGGATTCGAACCCACGGTACCCGTAAGGATACGACGGTTTTCAAGACCGTTCCGTTATGACCGCTTCGGTATCTCTCCGTTTGCGACGATAATAATATCATATGTAAGCGCGGTTGTCAAGTCAAAATCGTAAAATTTTATACTTTTGCTTAATAATGATTGAAATGAGAAATTTTTTATGGTATAGTAACTGTGTATTACTGTAATTTTATGATGAAAGGTTGTTTTTTATGTCCAATAAGGCTCTCAAAGCAGTCACAGCCGCCGCAGCGGCATATACAGGCATTTCGGCTGCTCTCGGCGTTTTTGCCTATACACAGGTTATGGAAAGAAACGCTACCCTTTTTAAAAAGGTTGCCGACAAGGTTTCAGCTGATAACAATGCAAAAAGAGAAGTTCCGTTTGCTTCAAAGGCTGCCGAAAGCGAAAAATGGCTTGAGCAGCAGACACTTGAAGAATACGCAATGGTAAACGACAGAGGACAGATGCTTAAGGGCTGGCTTCTCCCGGCGGAAAACAGCAAGGTGTTTGTGTTCTGCTCCCACGGGTACAGGAGCAGCGGCAGAGGAGAATACGGTAAATTTACAAAATTCTATCACGAAAACGGCATCAATGTATTTATGGTTGACCATCAGGCGCATGGCGAAAGCGAGGGCGACAAAATCGGATTCGGCTATTATGAGTATCAGGACTGCCTTAAGTGGCTGCAATTTATAATTGACCGTTTCGGCAGTGATATTCAGATTTTCCTGCACGGAATTTCAATGGGCTGTGCCACGGTTATGCTTATGACAGGGGACGCCCGTCTGCCCTCCAATGTTAAATTTACAATTGCGGACTGCGGCTATACAAGCGCATGGAATCAGTTTACCCACAATCTTTCAAGCTGGCACGTTCCCGTTAATCCCACTCTGTTTTTCGCGGATATTGCGTGCAGAATAAAAGCCGGCTACTCCTTCCGCGATGCCGACCCCATAAGCAAAATGAAGCTTGCTTCAATCCCGGTGCTGTTTATTCACGGCTCGGCAGACGGCTTTGTGCCGACGCGCATGGGTCCCGAAAATTATAACGCGTGCGGCTCAAGTGACAAAAAGCTTGTTATCATTGACGGTGCAGACCACGCGGAAAGCTATAAGGTCAATCCCGACCTGTACGAAGAAAATGTAAAGGAATATATTGCAAAATATATAAATATGTGAGGAGCTGTGCGGTGTTGTACCGCATAAAAAGGAATATGAAAAGATTTTTTAAGTATCACTGGCAGACGGCAGTAATAATCATTTTAGCAGTTGTTATCGCAGTGCAGGGCGTACTGTTGCTTTCCGGCGGAAAGGGTACCACGGCAAATACCGAACAGAAGGTTGAGCTGACACTTGACACGGCAGGACTGACAAAAGAAGTGCCTGAGATTGTGAACTCCGTGATTTCAGATATAACCGGCGGTTTTTCGGCAGGTACCGTTACCGGGGCGGCAAGGAAAATCGTATTTTCCGACACGGTGGTAAACCTTGTTATGTCTCTTTCCTATCCCTTGCTTCATGACACACTGGTAAATCTCGATATGCTTGATTTCGGTGAAGAAGCAAAGCTTTACGGCACAGGTGAGGTTCTTGCGAAATATCTGAGGGACAAGCCATACACCTGCCTTGATAAGGACGGAACACGCAAGGCACTTTCGGAGGTTCTTGACGAATCGGAGGATGATTGGGATTATATGTCCGAAAAGGTGACATATACCGACGAAAGCGGAAAGGAAAAAACCACAACACTGTGGAATTCCATAGAATGGGGCGTTGCCGACGAGGAAAGCTTTTATGCCGTTATGGCTGATATGTCCTGCGGCTTGCGCGGCGTGCTTGAGGTTTGTTTGCAAAGCAAGCCCGTAACGGTAAATGTAAACGCCATTGAGGCGGTTCTCGGCACGGACGCTGTGGATATTCGTCTGGATGCCGCTGTTATCAGCAACGATGGCGAAAAGACAGGCTATGAATACGCGCTTATTCCTCTTTTTGTTATGCTCGGTCTTGACGAGGGCGAATATCCATCCAATGATGAATTTGTCGCGTATACGGAGCTTTCGGATATATGGAGAGCCATATTCTCAAGTGTTTTCAAGGCAGTTGACAAAATTGCCGCCGACCCGCTGACAAAGCTTTCTGAGCTGCTTGTGAAGTTCACAGCCGCGCTCGAAACGGGAAGTCTGTGTGACGGGCTGCGTCATATGAAGATGTACGGCACCTTCAACAAGCTTGCCTCTCTTGCCATGGGCTTTGAGGATAAGGAGCTGTTCAACCTCGGAGCTGCGCTGACGGATATAATTGCCTCGTTCGGCGCGGACATATCCGGTAATTTGAACGGTGTACTCGACTCCATAGCCAAAAAGCTTTTGGGCGACAGTGCAGACCTGCCCGATATGGACACAGCCGCATTTATTGCTCTTGCGACCAAAACGCAGAAAAGCGGAATTGACTATTATACCGTTACAAGCGATGCGGCAACCGATTTTCTTATAGATTATATTTCTTCTGACGCCGT
>JAKSQS010000050.1 GCA_024404055.1 Clostridia bacterium
TGCTCTCATCATAGCCATGGTCAAGATATGTATAATCCTCTTTTTCCTTGCCGGGGGTAACAACATCAAAATCTTTCCATGTGCCTATGGCGCGATATTTTTCCATAGAGCCGTAATATGCGGTAATTCTGTCCTTCATGTCGTTGGAAACCCATGTCTGTGTGCCGAACTTATGGGTGTTTGCCATTTTCTTCATACCCATGGATTTAACAAGACCCTTCGGCGCAAGAATGGCAAGCTTGAAATAAGGCGGAGTATTTTTTGAAAGGCCTTTGAAATATTCCTTAACCGGTATGTTCGCCCTGAAATGCAGATAATCCTCAAGCTTGTCCGCATCTGTATAAAATACGCCGTGGAAATTCTGAAGAATGAACCAGTTCGCGTCAAATATGCGCCTTACGACATTATTTTTTCCAAGTCCCACCGCTTCAAGCAGCAGTGCCTCAAACTCAAAGTTTGTCAGTCTGTATTCTTTGCCGGAGCTGATGTTATAGAAATTGCGCCAAAATTCCTCGGGTACATCGGGATTGCAGACCTTTGCAAGCAGTCTGCCGCTGTCCTCCACCGTTGCCCATTCAAGAACACCGTTAATCGGAACATGGAACATAATCGGGTCAAGATTATTTATAATAGCAGGATAGAGTATTCCCGACTGTCTCAATGACACCCAGTATTTGAGACCGGACTCTGCAAGTATGCTTTCCGCTATGGTTTTACTTATAGCATAGTGGTCATAAACACTTATCTGTATCGGGTCGCCTGTTCTGCCCCAGTGCGTCGGGGGATTTCTGTCGCCGTATTCGGCAACGGTGCCGATATATACAACCTTGATTTTATCCGGGTCAGGCTGTGCCTTAACCGCCTGAACGATATTTTTCATTGCTCCGCAGTTAACCTGGAAGGTCTTTTTGGGGAAATAGTCTGCGGCAGGAGACACCATACCGCCTACATGAAGAACATAATCCGCACCCGTTACACATTCGAGCACATCATCATAATTCATCAGGTTTCCCCATACAAGCTTAACACACGGGTCGTTTTCATAAGGCTGAAATTTCTTTCTTGCTTTTGCGTCGTCAAGGTTCAGCAGCACAATGTTGTACATATGCCGTCTCGCGTAAAGCTCTTTAAATCCCTGAAAGCCCATATTACCCGATGAGCCGGTCAGGAACACTGTTTTTTTCTGCATCGGAATCACATCTCCTGTCAATAATGTTCAACCACTAAAAAATCCTTGCGTATTATATCATTTATAAAAACAAATAATATGAATTTTCTGTTAACAGCATATTATAAATTACATAATTTTATACACAATTTTCGATTATGTTTAATCCGCAACAAAACACTTTATTCAGTATATCCCGTTATTTGTTCGCGGTTTTTGAAAACATAACCGTTATCCTCAAGAAACTGCATATTGCGCAGCGCATATCCCGTGCCCTTGACAACACAGTTTATGGCATCAGGCGCAAGTCTTGCAGTAATTTTCAGCTTTTCGCCCATGGCCTTCGCAAGTCCCCTGAGCATACCGCCGCCGCCCGTAATAACAAGCCCGGAGGTAAAAATATCGTTTGCAAGCTCCGGCGGTGTTCTTTCAAGCACATCCTTTATCGCGTCTCCTATCGCCTCCACCTGTTCTCTCAATGCAAGATAAATTTCCGTGGAGGTTATTTCAAATGAAACAGGCATTCCGGTCAGATAATGCTTTCCCTTCACACTGACGGCAATTTCCTCCTCAGGCAAATAGGCACAGCCGAGAACTGTTTTCAGTCTTTCCGCCGTGGGCATTCCTATAAGCACATCGCGTTCCCTGCGGCAGTAACGCTGTATGGCAGTGTCAAAGGCATCCCCTGCTATCCTTACAGAGTCCGAAAGAGCGATGCTGTCCATGGTTATAACCGCTATATCGGAGGTTCCGCCGCCTATATCGGCAACACGATGACCGCCCGGCCGCTTTATATCAAGACCCGCACCGATTGCCGCGGCAAGCGGCTCTTCAATAACGCAGGCTTTCCCGGCTCCCGATGAGGTTACAACATCAAGCACCGTCCGCCTTTCAAGATTTGTGACGGAGCTGGGCATACTCACAATTATATTCGGCTTAAAGATACGGTTGCCGCAGATTTTCTTTATATAATAGCGCAGCATCGTTTCCGTAACGCCGAAATCAGAAATAACACCCTCTCTCATGGGGCAGACAACCCTTATTGTGTCGGGTGCTTTTTCAATCATGCTTTTTGCATAATCGCCCAGCGCGATAAGCTCTCCCGAATCCACATCATACGCAGCGACAGAGGGCTCCGACAACACGATGCCCTCATTTTCAACATATATAATAATAGAGGTCGTTCCTAAATCTATGCCAATGTTTATACCCGGCATCGTACCGCCTTCTTTCACCGAAATATATTAAGTCAATCCTCAAGAAAATACTTCAGTGCCGAATATCTTCTTGTTTTCTTATCGTTCATAACCATATCTTCAATCTGCTCATATGTACCCACCGCGATAAGCTTTGTTTTTGCTCTCGTAACGGCTGTATACAGCAGATTTCTGTAGCTTAACTGCGGCATAACGGAGCACACGGGCAAAATCACCGCCTCAAACTCAGAGCCCTGACTTTTATGCACCGTGCACGCATATGACAGCGCAAGCTCATCGGCGTTTTCCATAGGATAAACAACCGCTCTGTCATCAAAAATTATTTTCAGAACACCGTTTGCAAGACTAATATCGGTAATAATACCTATATCGCCGTTGAAAACGCCGCTGCCGTTTTCACTGCCCCTCGTCCATGTAAGGTCGTAATTGTTCCTTATCTGCATAACCTTGTCGCCCGTGCGGAAAATCACACCGGCGCGGCGAAACTCCGTTTTTCCCCTCGCAGGAGGGTTCAGCGCCGCCTGAAGCAGATTATTGAGATTTACCGTTCCCGTTTCACCCTTTCGTGACGGGCACAAAACCTGAATATCCGAAACAGGGTCGTACCCGTATGCCTTGGGAAGACGAGACGCGCAAAGCTCGGTAACTGTCTGCGCGGTCGAATAAGCGGTCGTTCTGTTCATAAAAAAGAAATCGTTATCCTTAACATCAAGAACAGGCATTTCCCCTTTGACTATCCTGTGAGCGTTTGTCACTATCAGGCTTTTCATTGCCTGACGGAAAACCTCTGTCAGCGCAACCACCGGAAGCAGACCGGAGCCGATAAGGTCTGAAAGGACATTCCCGGCACCGACGGGCGGAAGCTGGTCGGAGTCGCCCACCACAACAAGGCGGCAGCCTAACGGAAGCGCGTCAAGCAGTGCGGCAAACACACTTACATCCACCATGGAAAGCTCATCAACAATAACCGCGTCCGCCTCAACGGGATTCTGCGCGTTGCGCTGAAAAACGGCTCTGTCACCCGCGCCCCACTCAACCTCAAGAAGCCGGTGAATGGTTTTCGCGTATCTGCCCGTAATGTCGCTCATACGCTTTGCCGCTCTTCCCGTAGGCGCGGTCAGCACAACATCAAGTCCGTCCTTTTCAAAAAGCTCAAGTATGCCGTTTACGGTGGTCGTTTTACCTGTGCCGGGGCCGCCCGTAAGAATAAGCAAGCCCTTTCTCACTGCGGTTATTATTGCCTGCTTCTGCTTTTCTTCATACTTTATTCCGTTTTTTCTTTCAATATCACTGATTTCCTTTTCAAGTGCCGGACGGCCTGCCGGAGGAAAGCGCAGCATAACCTTCATTCGCTGTGCTATGTTCTTTTCCGCAAGCCATATATCAGGCAAGAAAACAAAATCCCTGCCGGAAATGCACTCACCGCAAAGCTGTCTGTCATTAAGCAGTGAGTCAAGCGCGGATGCCGTATATTCTTCATCAATGCCGAGCAGTGCCGCCGCTGTCGGAACAAGCCTGTCACGGGGAATACAGGTGTGTCCGTTATTGAGATTGTGCCTGACAACATGGACTATACCCGCCCTTACGCGGTATGCTTCATCCGGTCTGACAGGCAGCTTATCCGCAATGGCGCAGGCTCTTTCAAACCCTATCCCCACACCCGCTCCGCAGAGAATGTACGGGTTTTCCGTAATTCGCTCAACAGTCTGCTGTCCGAAGGTTTTAAAGCTGTTCAGACACTCCGTCGGCGTCATTCCGTACTTTTCAAGATAAACCATAACCTGCCTTACGGCAACCTGCGCTGCAAAGCTTTCACTGATTTTTTTTGCCTTATCCTGTGAAATGCCCTTGATTTTCGCAAGCTCCTGAGGATGCTTCTCAATTATTTCAAAGGTTTCGTCACCAAATCGCTCAACGATTTTCTGCGCGGTTGCAGGACCTATGCCCTTCACCGTGCCGCTGCTTAAATACCGCAGCATATCCGCCGCGCTTTCCGGCAAAGTTCTTTCGCATTCAGTCACCTTAAACTGTCTGCCGAAAGAAGCGTGTCTGTCCCAATACCCTGTAACAGAAAGCTGTTCGCCGACATATACTCCGCCGATTTCGCCGACAGCGGTTACAAGCTCTTCATCGCAGTTCATGTCGAAAACAGTAAATCCCGTATCGGGAGAACAAAAGGTAACATTTTCGACAATGCCGCATAATTTTTCAAGCGTCTGCCCTTCCGTTTTAACCGCCGTCCTCTCATCGCAATCTGAAAATACATTATACAACAAGCTTCCTGTTTTTTCAAGTATTGCCGCATTCATAAAAAAATATTGACATATAAACGATTTCGGTATAAAATAAATGCGATTTTATGTTGAAATAAGGAGTTTTCCTATGGATGATATATACTTCTCAAGAAAGAAGAATAACGGCGAAATACCGCCGCAACAGCCTTTCCCCGGTGACACACCGAAAAACGAAACGGAGTTTTCCGATGAATACAGACCCGACCTTAATAAAAAATCGCCCGATACTGATACCGCTGCCGGAGCTTCCGACAGGGTTTTCGGTTCCGCCCCGTCCGAATCTGTTTTCTCCGGCGGTTACACACCGTATGTACCTAAATTCGGCGAAAACAAAGGCCGTACACCCGGTGAGTCTTTGTCACAGATAAAGGAAAGCATACCTGAGCATGACAGAATACCCGAAGAGCTGCGCGGCTTCTCTGATGAAGACGATTATTTTGAAGTGCATTACGCAGAGCACATCGGTGACAAGCAGGAGCCCGGGCAGACGGATGCCGAAGCTGAAAACAAGCCTTCAAGCTTGCCGAACGAGAAAAAGAAAAAGAAGGAGGAAAAGAAAAAGAAAATGAAAAGCGGACAGAAGGCGGTTATTGCCATTCTTCTTATAATCGTTATTTGTTTAGGCGGTTCAGTCGCTTACGCTTTTTCGGTACTCAGCAAGCTGAAATACAATACTACCGGACTTGAGCCGAACAAATATCTTGAGGCGGACGGTATAACACTTACAAGTGACCCTTCGGTTACAAACATTCTTTTCATCGGCTGCGACGATGCAAACGGGGCGCAGTATTCCCGTTCCGACACGATGATGCTTGTTTCTCTTGATAAAGCACACAAGGCAATAAAGCTGACTTCATTTTTACGCGATTCATATCTTTATATTCCCGGTCGTGACCGTAAAGCCAAAATCAATTCCGCCTGTTCCTACGGCGGTCCGCAGTTTGTTGTTGATGCACTGGAATACAATTTTGAGGTTGATATTGAGCATTATGTCATGGTCGATTTTAAAATGTTCATCAATATCGTCAATGCGTTGGGCGGAATTGATGTAGATATAGAAGAGGATGAGGCGGATTTCCTTAACCGCAATTGCAGCAACTTCAAAGGGAAAGCCGTCACCGGTAAAAACCACTTAAACGGTCTTCAGGCACTTGACTATTGCAGAATAAGGTATCTTGATAATGACTTTTACAGAACGCAGAGACAGAGAAAGGTTATTTCCGAGATTATCGCAAAAGCCAAAACGGCAAGCGTATTTAATCTTTTCGGTCAGCTTGACACCATTCTGAAATATGTTGAAACGGATATTCCGAAAAATGAGCTTGTGTCTTTAGGTGCCGGTGCGGTAACATCATATCTGCGATATGATATTATGCAGGAGCGTATGCCGTACGGTGAACACGGCGGTTCATGGTATTATGACACAAACTCCGCCGGTGAATCCATTATAGCCGTTGATGTATATGACAACACAGAGCACATCAAAAACTTTATTTACAACACCGCTCCCGAGGATGTAACGGAAGAAAAAGAATAATGAGTCTGTCATATTCAACGCAGAGCGAAAAGCAAAACACCATAGCAAACTGAATAAATTACAATGGGCTGTGACACAACAGCCGCAAAAAAGCAAGTCGAAGCACTGAAAATGAGTGCAAACGGCTTGCTTTTTCGATATGGTTTAAAAATTACTGTACCTGTATTTCGTAGGGCGCGGCGTCTCGACGCACCGTGGGCGTTGCCTGTTCAAACAATATTTGATATAAAAACACCGTGGAACGGGATGTCGAGCGTCATCCCTACGAAATAACCGTCGTATTGGTTTGCGATAAGATGTTTTATCTGTAAATCTTCAAGGTCTTGATTTCAAACGCGCCGAAAGCAAGCTCCGCCTTTTCTGACGCCGGAAGAACCTCTTTTTCGTCCTCAAGCATATTTGTAATCACAATGCCTGACGGCTTGTCTTTAAGTGTCAAAGCCGCTTTTGTTGCCGTGCCCTCACATTCATAAAGGCGCAGAACATATGCATCGCTGCCATCCTCGGCAGGCTTCACAACCTCGCATATTACATTGGGAGCGTCAATTTTAACAATCGGCTGAACATCTGCCGCACCCTTGACCGCATAAGCCGGTACATTCAGCTCGTATGCCGGGTAAACCGTGTTTTCCGCACTGAAATTGCCGCTGTGAGGCAGGAAAGCGTATGTCATTTCGTGTACGCCCTTATCACCCGTTACATCGGGATGCGTGCCGCCCCTGTGAAGTGAAAGGCGGAGGTTGCAATCCGCAACGGTAACGCCGTACTTGCAGTCATTGAGCAGTGCCGCGCCGAAGCGAAGCTCACTTATATCCGTATATTTATAGTTGCAGACCTCAAACTTTGTATATTCAAGGGTGTTGTTTGCCGTGGTGGGTCTTTCAACATAACCGTACTGAATTTCGTTTCTTGCGCGTGATGCGTTAATGTCAAGGTCAAAGCCCGCCTTAAGCAGTCTGTGCTTGCTTGACCAGTCAACAAGAGTGTGGAAATCCACCCTCGGAGAGTCGGCATAGAAAACAACATCCTGCTTTAATGAGCTGTTTTCGTCAAGCTCATATTCATTTCTTATACGGAACTCCACCGCTCCGTCCGTAATAACCCTGCTGCCCTTAAAGCCGTAAACGGGCTTCAGCTTTGCAATCGCGTCCTTTTCAAGGTCCCAGTTGTCCCAGCAGTCAGGCAAATCCTCACTCATAAGCAAAACGCCCAGAGGCAGTCCGTTTTTCTTTTTCAGCTCTCTGCCGCTCTTTTTGTCAATGAAGGATGCCATATATCCGTGCTCGTCGAAAACAACCTTTGCAAACGGAGTTTCAAGGCTCTTTCCGTCATATTTGAATGCCGAGGCTGCTTCAACCGCATTGTCGGCAAGCTCAACAACAGCCGTTGAGAAGCCGTCAATCGGCATTTTACCCACTGCAAGCATCTTTCTGCCGCAAACATCCTCATATCTCTGACTGGGTACGCCTGCCGCATAACCGCTTTCACACATGAACGCGTGCGCGTAGTTTCTCTTAAAAGAAAGAGTGTTGAAAAGAGTAACCTTCTTTTCGTCGCCGTCTGTAAGACCTGCCGCATACTCGTCCGCCGCGTTTTTATAATCGTCAAGCAGAGCAGCCATTTCCTTGTTATAAAGCTCATAAACCGGAGTAATGCAGGTACCGGGAAGAATATCGTGGAACTGATTTTTAAGCAGTGTCTTTATCCACTTGTCGGAATTTTCGTTTGCTTTTTTGCCGGAAAGAGTGTTGAAATATTCCATATTTCTCATGGCAAACTCGCTCTTTCTGTTCTTCCTCTTCACCTCATGCATCTGCGTCAGCGTACCTCTGTGAAGCTCCAGATAAAGCTCGTCATTGAAAACGGGAAGATTTTCCTTCTGCGTTTCAAGCTCCTTCATAAATTCACTTATTGTGCATACCTCAACCTCAGGCATACCGTCCATATGAGAAACCCTTTCCCCCGCCTCAATCATGCCGGGTGTGGGTCCGCCGCCGCCGTCACCGTAGCCGAAGGCAACAAGGCGCATATCCGTGGTGTCTTTAAGCTGAATACCGTTCACCGCATCCTCGGTATGCTCAACATCCGGGAAGCAGTGCGTCTTGTTATAATGAGTGAGAACCTCGCTGGAGTCAATGCCCTTCCATACGAACGATTCATACGGGAACCTGTTCTGCTCATTCCATGAAATCTTGGTGGTGTAGAAATACTTAACCTCGCAGCCGCGCATAATCTGCGGAATGTTGCCGTTGTAGCCGAAGGTATCGGGCAGCCAGAAGGAATCCGCAGTGTAATCGAAATATTTTCTTGTAAACTGCTGACCCTTGAGGAACTGTCTTATCATCAGCTCACCGGAGGTTACATTGCAGTCGCACTCAACATAAACGCCGCCGTTGGGCTCATATCTCCCCTCTTTAACTCTCTTTTGCATTTCGGCAAAAATATCGGGATAATAATCCTTCATCCATTCGCAGTGAAGCGCGGAGGACTGAATGAATTTATATGTCGGGTACTGCTCCATAAGGTGCATTGCATTTGCGTATGTACGCGCACATTTTCTCACCGTTTCGCTGACAGGCCACAGCCACGCCGTATCCATGTGTGAATGACCGATAATGCCCACCTTGCCGAAAATGCGGCTGTTTGTGCCTGCAAACATCGGTCTTGTTATTTCAAGTGCCGCCTTAACGCCTGCCGACACCTTTTCAGGTGTGCTGTGTTTCGGATCGAGAACAAGCACCTCATTCACCTTATCAAGCGCCCTCATTGCTCTTGCGCGGATAAAGTTTGTTTTATCAACATATTTGTATGCGCCCAAAAGCTCCCTGATGTCGAACACAAGGGTGTTTACATCCTCATTTTTCGTGCAGATGTCAACACCGTTATAGGTATGCATATATGTCGGCATAGGTATATCCGGATATTCATAATTTTCATACGGGGAGTCACCCACGCAGAAATGACCGGCATAGCACTCGAACGCAAGGGAAAATCTGTCCCCTGCCTTTCCCGTGCCGATAAGCTGGGCGCAGTGGTTTCCGCCGATAAAATCACGGTTTTTGGAATTAAAAAGTCCCTTTGGTACGCCGTTTATAAAATAAAGCTGCTCCACTCCGCCGGCTTCACTGACCGTGTAAAGCTTTTTGCCCGCAAGCTCTTCGGTAACGGTGACAAAACCCTTTATCCAGCGGTTGTTCCATTCGCCGCCCCATTCGTCACCCTTTTCGGCTTTTTTCCAGCCCTCTGCCGGTACACTTCTCAGGTGCTCCTTTGTTTCAAAATATTCAGCGTCTTCAAGCTCTCCCACCTTGTTGTAGATAAGCTTGTTGTATATATGCAAAGCTGCCTCAAGCTTATCATACACCTTGTTTTTTAGCGGTTCGTATAACATTTCATCTCTCCTTTCGGTTTATTAAGGTAAAGTATATCACACCCGTTTATTTGTTTTCAATATTTTTCATATAAAAATAAAAATAATATTTATTCATCTTGATTTTTATGCCGTATATTGCTATAATTTTATGAGATATGTTTAAGCGTGACACTAAAGGAGATGTTCCGTTGAATTTTGCAGCAATAGACTTTGAAATGCCGAATAATTTCAGTCCGAAAATATGCGCATACGGCACCGCGCTTATAAAAAACGGTGCCATAACCGAAACGGACGGCTCTCTTGTCAATCCCCAGACAAGCTTTGAAAATTTTATTATAGAGCTTATCGGCATAACGCCTGCCATGGTTGCCGGACAACCGACCTTTCCCGAAATATGGGACAGGCTGCGCAATACAATTGAAAAGGCAGATGTTATTATAGCGCATAACGCGGTATGCGACCTCACCATTCTTTCAAAATGTCTCAGGCATTACGAAATTGAATGGAAGGACAAGGTTAAATATATATGCACCTGCGAAATGGGTACCGCCTGCTACCCGGAGCTCGGCAAATATTCCTTAAAATCCCTGTGTGACCACCTTGAAATTCCTCTTGACAATCATTCAGCCGACAGTGACAGTGTAGGCTGCGCAAGGCTGCTGCTGAATTATATCTCCATGGGCGCGGATATTGAAGAATATATAAAGGAATTTGACATGGTAAACGGCGCGCCGATAAAAAACGGTGTGACACGGAAGAAAAAGACAGTGGAACAAACGGTCAGAAACACCCTTTTTACAATGAGCAGCAAAAAGAACAAGATAAAAGCGGAAAAGCGGCTGAAGGATGTTGACCGTGATAAGGTTATCGGCACACCGATAAACACGCTGTATATGATAGCCAAGCAACTGCGGCAGAAAAATACCGTCTTCCGTTTTCTCTCCGTTCTGCCGCATGAATATCACGAGGAAAACGACCTGCACGCCATCGCCGTTTCCGGCATTCACAATGAGAAAAAATGTAGAGATGCGGTTAACGCCTTTCTGCCTTACATAGACAACTGCGAAACCTGCGACCTGCTCAACCCGTCCGTTTTCAGAAAACGCCGCGACAGACTTTATGAGGCTCTGCCGGATTATCTTGCCTCTGATGAAAAATTCACCGTCCGCTTTGCGCTGAATATGCTGACAGGCAATTTGACAGATGACGATTTATACATGGATTTTTTCGACGATGTGATGAATATATCCGTAAAATCGGCGTGTACGGATTTTAAAAGGGCTGAATATCTGCTAAAGGCATTTGAAAATCATCCCCGTGAAACGCTTTATCTGCTTGAAAATTACAGGGCGAAAAAGGGCCTGATTAAAAATCTGCTTGAAGCAGTGAAAAAAAACGCAAATACAGACAGAGAGCACCTTGCGCGGCTCGCCTCTCTGTCCGAATAAAATAATAAATAAAGGGGTTCTATTATGCTTTATACGATTGAAAATGAAAAAATCAAAGTAACCGTAAACGATCTCGGAGCGGAAATCATGTCCGTTGTTTCAAAGGAAAACGGATTTGAATACATCTGGCAGGGCAATCCCGAATACTGGAAGGGTCATGCCTACAATCTTTTCCCGATTTGCGGAAGACTGTGGGACGGAAAATACACCTATAAGGGCGTAACCTATGAAATGAACCTGCACGGCTTTGTAAGAAGGAGCACGCTTGCCGTAAAGGAACAGAAGGACGATTTTATTTCCTTTATCCTCACTCCCACAGAGCTTACAAAAAACGAATATCCGTTTGATTTTGAGCTTGTCATTTCCTACGCGCTGAACGGCTCCGCCGTCACAACGAATTTTGATGTTGTGAACACTGACAGCCGCGAGCTGATCTTCACCGTCGGCGGTCATCCAGGCTTCAACCTGCCAATGGAGGAAGGACTTTCGTTTGAGGATTATTATGTTGAATTTCCGGAAGGCGGCATTAAGCTGCTTGACATGACACCTGCCTGCTTTGTAACGGGCAAAACGCCGGACTATCCTCTTGAGGACGGAAACCGCATAAAAATGAACCATCATCTTTTCGATATAGACGCAATTTTCCTGTGCGATGTACCCAAGTCCGTTGTATTGAAGAGCAACAAGGGAACAAGAAGTGTTAAGCTTACCTATGACGGAATGAAATATTTAGGTCTGTGGCACAAGCCGAGAACGGATGCACCATATGTGTGCATTGAGCCGTGGTACGGCGTTCCGTCTGACGACAACAAGGTTGACGACCTTGAAACAAAGCGCGACATGGTTCATCTTCCGGCAGGCGAAAAATATCACAACGAATTTACCATTGAAGTAAAATAACAGGAGAGGCATATGGAAATCAAGGTTGAAAACGCGCCGAAAAAGCTGATTGACGCGGCAGGAAGAGCTTATGTTTCATTTTGCGGCATTCTCTCCTTTATCAGAAATACGAAGGCAAGGGCAGACGGTACCTTCCCGTCAATTCCCGGTGATTTCGTTCCCGAAACGCAGTTTCTTGTATGCAGCGATATACATAACCGCTTTGACCGTTTTCGCGATATGTTTGCTATGGCGCATGAACAGTTAAGCGGCACGGCATATGAAAAAATTGACGCGGTGCTTGTGGCAGGCGATTTCACCGACAGCGGCAAAAGTGAGGACATAAAGTCTTTTTACGATGCGGTGCTTGAGTGCTGCGGCAGTAAAACCGTTCCCGTGATATGTTTAGGCAACCACGAATATCACAGCAGCGGCGCGGATGTACGCGAAAGATACGAAAAAATTACCGGCTGGACGCCGGAGGTTCATAAGGTTATAAACGGTCTGCATTTCATCGGTGTTTCATACAGTGATGTGGAAACCTTTGACAAAAAAACACAAAGCTGGATGACGGGGCAATTTGACATTGCCCATGCCGATACTCCGAGAAAGCCGATTTTCGTTATTCAGCACCCGCA
>JAKSQS010000051.1 GCA_024404055.1 Clostridia bacterium
CTTACAAAGGCGGTCTGCGTTTTCATCCGTCGGTTTATATCGGCATTATGAAATTTCTCGGATTTGAACAAATCTTCAAAAACTCTTTGACCGGTTTACCGATCGGCGGCGCAAAAGGCGGATGTTATAGTTGCCGTTCTCGGACTCGGAACCGAATATGAAAGTGAGGGCAACGACAAAACCGATTTACGTCTGCCTGCCGAACAGCTCAGGCTTCTCAAAAAGCTTTATGCGGTAAACAAAAACATTGTGCTTGTCGTTGAAAACGGCAGTGCGCTTGAATTAAAAGAACCTGACGGGCTTTGCCGCGCAGTTGTTGAGGCATGGTATCCGGGCGACCGCGGCGGAGATGCGCTTGCGGATATTCTGTTCGGAAAGGTATCTCCGTCCGGCAGACTTCCCATCGGATTTCCGGAAAGCACTGACGACCTGCCGCCGTTTGACGATTACGATACTGAAAACGGCAGAACCTATATGTACCGCACGGTAAAGCCTCTTTATGAGTTCGGCTACGGACTTTCATATACCGAGTTTGAATATTCGTCAATCACAGGCAATAAAAAAAGCGTCAGAATTAAAGTTAAAAACACCGGTTCTTACAATTCGGACGAGGTTGTTCAGCTTTATATTGACAGTGCAGGTATGCCAAAGCAGCCGCAATACAGGCTGAAGGGCTTTAAGCGCATACATCTGAAGGTCGGAGAAAGCGCAGAAGTATCTTTTGAGCTTAATGAAGAAAGCTTTTCTCTTTTTGATGAAGACGGAAAAAGAAAGCTTTTTCAGGGAGAATATACCGTATACATAGACGGGCATATGCCGGATGAATATTCACCTTCATTAAAAATTCACCTTTTCTGAAATTGATTCTCAGAAAAGGCTGTTAAATAAAAAAAGAGACTGTTGGGCGGTTTCACTTAGGGATAGACCTAAATGAAACCGCCCTTCTGAAAACCTTTTTCAGGTTATTCAGAACAGTCCCTTTATACTGTCAACACAAAACGGTAACGGTAACAATTAATCGAAAAGCCCTTTAATGAAGTCAATAATCATTCTGAACCATTCAATAATCTTCTTGAAGAAGCTGTAGAATCCCTTTGAAGCAATTCCGTCACTGTCTATTACACCATCGGCATATTCGTCAGCTATGGATATAATCGTCTTCATTATCTCTGAGGCAATGGGATTGTTGAGATTTTCAAGCTTATTGATAACCTGTGTCCATTTTGCGTTTACATCGTCATAAACGGTAACTCCCGTGCCCGAGCCCTCGCTTACGCCGTATACGGTGTAATATACTGCGGTCATGGCTATCTGTGCATTGTTGGGACTCGCCATGTATCTGACAATGAGCTTCAGAAGCGAATCGGTTATTTCATATCCGGCAGGACTCATCTTTGCCTTTGACTGGATGAGGTGCATAAGTGCGTCCGCATTGTTGTCGGTGCTGAGGAATTTAAGCACAAGCCTCAAAAGAATCGTTATAAGGTCTCCGTAGCACTGACTGTCAATGTCCTTATCCATTACCATGGTGTAAGCCTGTCTACCGTTAAGAGAGGTGAAGCCTCTTACATATCCGCAGGTAAGCTCCTTAACCGCGTCACCCGCTATGGTTGTAAACTTAAATTCAAGTCCGGCATCCTTCATAAGTCCGTTGAGCTTTGCAACAATAACTGCAAACAGGAATTTGAAATCAATATCCTCAAGCCCGTCAACGGTTTTGTATTCATCACCCATTGACCTGTAAAGCTCAACCATGTCTTCCTCTGTAATACCGAGTATGCCGTAAACGGTATTCTTGATAATTCCTTCAAAATCAATGGTCTTATAGATATTTATTCCCTGCTCGTCATATACGAACATTTCTATCTGTCTGCCTACCGGTTCAATGGCATTGAGAATTATGAAAATGGCATGGATAAGATTTTTAACGCAGGTGTCAAGACCGTTGCAGTTGATGAAATAAACAATGGAGGGAAGCAGCTCCAAAAATTGGGGAACGGTGCTGTCCATTATGTTTCCTATCTTTGCCATAAGCGGATGAACTATACCGTACAGTGCGTATCCGTTATCGTCTTTGGCTCTTTCCGTATACTCTGCGGGAGAAAGGATGTTGTTTCTTCTGAGATTTTCCGTAATATCCTTCGGGCTTCCGTCAACATTCAAAGCCTCAAGCAGAGGAATGTAGCTGTATGCGTAAGCCTCTGCACCGCATATTGTAAGCTGTACAGGTTCGGCGTTTCCGAGACCGTCTCCCTCAACAAACAGGGTGAAGTCTTCCTCGCACATAAGCCATGTTATAAGCGGTGCAACAGGTGAAAGCAGCTCAATAAGAGCATTTTCAAATACGGTCAGATTATCGTCAACGGCTTGCTCGCTCATGTTCTCGGTGACAAAGCCCCAGTCTCTGCCGTTTTCGTATTTTCCGCCCGGAGCATATTCATCCCATGAGTGAAGGTCAATATCAAGCAGCTCTTTTATGAAGCCTGCGATATAGCCGTCTTTATCATAGGTGTCAAGCAGCGGCTTTATCTGACCGAGTGCAGCCGTAACGGAGTTCATCGTGTCACCGTTGAACACGAGACTGCCTAAAAGAATATGCACAAGAGAGCGGAAATCTCTGACAGGTACACCGTCTATTTCAAGACCTATAAGATACAGCATATCGGATATGAACTGCTCAAGATTATCCGCAAGCTCTGCCGCCATCTTTCTTGTCCACAGCTCTCCGTAAACCTCCTCGCCCTTGAACAGGTCGCTCATGTCGAGGGCGTTTATGAGAACATTGCTTTCCTTATATTCGGTGAATCTCCATGAGAAGTCCTGCATATCAAAGCGGAACTTCTTCATATTAAAGACATTCGTAATGGTATCGGCTATTTCGGGTGAAAGCAGACTTGCAAATGCGTCTTTATTGTCGGGGTCTTCAAGGAAATCGAAAATAAAGCTTACAAGTATTACAAGCATCTTTGCCCTGTCGGAGTCGTCGGCAAATCTCATGCCGTATGTGTCATAAACAAATTTTGAGTCAGCGTTATAGTATATTTCGCCTATGGTGAAGGAGGAAATAAGCTCTCTTATAAAGCTGTTGAAGGAAAGTCTGCATTTTTCTGTGCTTCCGTCTGCCTTGTCAAATTCAAAGCTCTCAATAATATCAAATATTCCTTCAAATGTGAGATTGTCGAGCGGGAAACCGAGTAGTGAGGCAAGAGATACATCCTCTCCCGATTTTTCGCTGTATATATCAAGAACAGTGGTTACCGCAGCTATAATATTATTCACCGATACGGTAAGTCCGTTGGAGTTGATATAATAGAACAGATTCGGAAGTATTGTCACAAGATTATCTATAACACTCGGTCCGTTGCCGTCACCGATGAGATTGAGTGCCCATGACATTATTGAGCCGATAAGGTCTTCAAGGAATTTATCGGTGTCATATACTCCGTCATTCTCATAGGAGTCGGCTTCTTCAAGACCTTTACAGCCTATTGCCTCCAGCAGAGGAATAAGACCGTATTTATAACCTTCACTGCCTGTAACGCATATGAGGTCATCGCGTCTTTGCTTTGACTTGGTTGCTCCGGCAATTTCTCTGTCCTTAAGCGCGCCGGTGGTGTTGAAAAATTCAAGGTCGTCCCCGAGGAGCAGCCATGACACCGCCTTTGAGAAGGGCTTGAGAATGTCGGCAAGAGCACCGGCAAAGTCGTTCTTTGTATTTACGGCGCGTCTTGTAAGACCGGTTTCTTTTCCGTCCTTGTCAAGATATATTACTTTGCTGCCCGAAAGCTTTCTGTCAGCAGCCTCATACAGTGACAGGTCAATACCGAGTATGCCGTCAACACAGTAAATAATATCTTTGTAATCCTTAAGCGTATCACCCGTCAAAAGTCCCGATACAAGATATACTATCTTATCAACGGTTTCATCAGTAATGTAGCCGTCAACAAGGAAATTCAGCACATCCGCAAGGGTTACATCTCTGTCTTTGCTGAAATTCGCATCCGCAAACAGGGTATCCGCAAGTCTGTCGCCTGTTTCCTCGTCAAAAACATCATTGAGCGCGGTCTCAAGCATATCAGTAAGATATTTTTCAAGATATTCGGCGGTTCCTTTATCCCACCTTGTATCTTTATAGGTCTCAAGGTACTTGTCGAAATCCTTCTGAGCCTGCTCGGTTCTTCTGCCGTCTGCGGATATACTTCCTTTTTCTTTTATCTCATTGAGAAGTGCCTCCTTCTGCTCTGCCGCGGCATCCTCTCCGAGAATATATGCCCAGTTAAAGGCATTGCTGTATTTCAATTCGATTCCCCACAGGAAATCAACTACGGTGTCCGCAAGTCCGGGCTTGCCGATTATTCCGTCAATAATCTTTGCGGTATCGCCCTCCATAAGAATTTCCATTATGAAAGAAATCAGTATGGTTAAGCTGTCTGCGCCGTCGGCGGAAAGCTTATAGCCCGTAACCGGCTTTCCTTCACTGTCAACGGATTTTGATGTATAGTCCCTTCTCAGATAAGCAAGGTCATTAAAGGCAGTGTTGAGTACCTTGTTTACATCAAGGAACAGACGGTTATCGCCATCCTTGACGGAGGCTATCACGGAAACAGCCTTTAACAGCGTCTGAGGCGTAAGGTCTTCAATTCTGAATTTGCTGCTCCTGTCTTCCATAACCTTGAGCATTTCTTCTTCACTCTCATATCCGCCTACCGTGTAGGTATATTTGCAGATGAGCGTGTTTATAATTCCGTCAACATCAAGGTCAAATACGGGTCTGATTATATCAATGAGCACAAATACGGGGTGAAGCAGGTCGGAAACAAGAACATCAAGTCCGCCGCTTGAGAACATATATAAAAGCTGTGTGAATATTTTGAGAGCTTGCGTAATGAAATCCGGGTCGTTTGCAATCTCAACCACTCTGCCGATAATAAGATTCAGCATAACAGCTAAGCCGGTGCTGCTTCCCATATCATTAAATTCCTTCTGACTCGGAATTTTTTCCGATGCAATTCCGAGTGCCTCAAGGAAGGGAATAATTGCATAATTATAGCTTTCCGAGCCCTTGAGAGTAATCACCTCACCGGAAATACCGCCCGCCTTGTCGTATGCCACAACGCCCAAATCCTTGCCGCACAGAACATAGTCGAGAACCTTTTCGAGCGGCTTAAGCAGATAGCAAACAGCGTTAATTATATCCTCCGGGGTTTCAACCTTTTTGCCGTTGTATTTCCATATGATGTTGTCTCCGTCCTTTTCTCCCGTAAGAAGCGTAAGAAGTTTATCTGTCGGAGCGTCACCGCCGTTGAACAAATAACCGAAGTCATTTTTCCATTGCTTCAGGTCAAGTCTTGTAAGTAATTCAAGCATTCCGGTATTTTCACCGAGAGTGTCCGTAAGACCCGTAAGAAGCTTTGCGACCTGAGTTACAATTGACGGGTCAACATATTTACCGAAAAGTCCGTTGACTATGCCTGCAACCGATGAAACATCATCAATGCCGAGAGTGCCTTTAAGGTCAACCATTCCGTTTACCGTTTCAAGAATACTGTCCATAGAAGCGGAAATATCAGTGGTAAGGGCGGTTGCAAGCTCTTTATCCCAGATATTGTCATATTCAAGATAGGGAATTTCTCCGTCGTGCCCGTCGATCTCTGACTTTGTTTCTTCATCAGCTTCAGCCCACTCAAGCTTTTTAAGGTCGTATTTATCAGAAGGAACGATGAGCTCCGAAAGAGCAAACAGCAAATCTGCCGTGTCAAGTCCCTTGATTGTGTCATCAACGGAAATGTTAAGTCCGTATTGCTCAAGGTTAAGTCCGTCAACCATAGCCTGAACATCCTCAAGCTTCATTCCCGTCATGTCAAGTATTGTGCCGAATGCCTTTTCGTCTTTAAGAATTTTAACTACCGTTTCGGCTAAGAACCATACAACATCGCCGAGATCCGCTTTGACATAGAAGTATTCTCCCTCTTGAAGGAGAGGCTTATTGAATACGATGCTGTTCGGGTCATCCCAATACTTTAATGAGCATCTTGTATCTCTTGATGAGTTGGTCATCTTCTCAAGATTTCCGAGATAGCCAATTTCACGGAAGTTGATTGTATTTACTATATTCATCAGCGGTGAATCACCGAGAACATACCCTAAAATGCTCTTTATATCATTTACATCAAATCCGAGATTCTTTTTTGAAACCATACCGCTCAGAATACTGCCTACATCAAAGGCTTTATTCGCTACGCTTGCCAGATTGATACCTGCTATAAGAGCAATTTCGAGAGCTGCCCATATTCCCAATGCCAGCGTTGACATTGCAATTGCGGCGGCAAGAATGATTTTACCGACAATGGGTATCCACATAGTTATAAGTGCAGGCGCAACAAATATTTCCGTAACTATGATTGCGATTGACGGCAAAAGCGTTCCGATGGCTGCCGGAACACCCGACGCGTCAGCAAATCTTATAGTGAGATTTTCAAATGAAAAATATATATCCAAAAGCTCGGGAATGAAGCCCTCCTGAATATAGAACATGATATTCGGAAGCATATTCAAAAGCTTTTCCACGGGATTTGCGGCTATCTGCTTTACAAGAGCCAGCACAGCGTCAACAAGCTCGTTTATTATGCCCATGCCGCCGCTTTCATTCAATTTGGCAGGCATCTTGTAGCTCAGCTTTTCCGTTGCGCCGTCAACATCCCGGTTTATACCGAGAGCTTCAAAAAGAGGTACGATAATCTGTCCGTACAGGTTGAGCTCCCCGGTTTTGACTTCTATATTGAGAGGAAGGTCAAAAAGAAGAGGCTGAATAGCGAAAAATACTATATTAAACTTGGCACGGGCTACCTTGGTAAGATTCAGATCAAGCTTTTCGTGTCCGCCGACACCGAACGCGAAGTTTATAATCTTGCTGAACGGTGAAAGTACAGCCGAAACAGCATATTTAAAGCTGTCAAGATTTTCAATTTTCCAGTCAAATTCATCAATCTTAACCCTTGACCAGTCATCTCCCGCTTTTTTGAGCTCGTTGGTTATTTTGTTAAATGTGCCATATTTATCAAAGGAAGCTATGGCATTACCGACCTCGGACGGATAAACACTGACACCTAATTCATCATGCAAAAGCTTTCTCAGCTTTGTTGTACCGTTTCCGCCGTTGTAATCCAGTTCAATATCCTGACCGTAAAATCCGATACCGAAGAATGAAATGACCTTCGCCAGAGTACTGTTTAATCCTGCTGCATCGGTCATCAGGAAGTTTATCGTATCCCTCAAATCCGCTGTTACTATTCCGTCCTCAGATGAAATGTCTCCCACGCCCTTAAGGAGCTTTTTCAGCAGCTTTTCAACGGTAATATCAAGTTCGCCGTCAAGCATATTGCAAATCAGCGGGAAAAGTGTTGATAACAGATTATTGATAACTCCGTTGAGCACATCCCCGTCACTGAGCATTTTATCAATGGTGGCAACAACATACTGATAGAGACTGTCATATCCTTCTATACCGAGAAGCTTTAAAACCTGGTCGGAGGTTATAAAGTTGTCAAGCTCTCTGACCATTTGGGTTATTGTTTCATCAGTAAGATAATATTCATCTCCCGGATTTTCTCTGGCAAGGTCGTTATCCATTTTACCTCTGACCGCATAAATCTCGTTGCCTTCGCCGGTTTTCTTAATAGTATTTATTGTCTTCTTATTTTTGTTATAATCCGTAAAGCTCGCAGAAAGCAGGCTTGCAACTCTGTTGAGTACCATTTCATTCAGCCTGATGCCGAGGATTACTCTTTCGTTTTCATCGTAGGTTGAAAAGTCCTTTTTTTCTTTTTGCAGCCAAATATTTTCGGCAAGCTCATCGGCACTTTCTTTAATGAACTTTTCCGTTCCGGAATTTTTCAGGATTGCATTTTCGTTGGTGTACAGAATGTTGTAAAGGTCATAGTTCAAAGCGTTTGCCGCCTGTCTCATTTCAAGGCGGTTTTCCTTTGTAACAATTCCGTTGCCGTTTTTGTAGTTATTGCCTAAAACATTATAAATCTGTGCCAGAAGAACAAGTCTTGCATGATTTCCGAGTCTTCCGATATAGTTATTTACTTTATCCGTTTTTTCTTTGGAGCAATAGCGTTCACAGTATGCCTTCAAATCCTTTGTAAAGGTTGAAGAGCTATCTTCTTCCACCGTCTTTTGCGCGGCTTTAGCCTTGACGCTGTCAAAAGCAGTCATCAGCCCGGTGATGGTTGCGGTAAGGGAGATGTCAAGCCCGTTAGATACAATATCCTGCACGCTCATATTCAACAGCTCATCCGCAGTCTTGAGATAACCCTCCAGTAATGTATCGGTGGATTCAAAAAGCTGCCTGATTTCGGGCAAGCCGGTATAGGTCAGCTCATAATTTGCAAGTACGGCTTTAAATGTTGAATATACTAAACTTTTTTCGGCGAATTTACTGCTCATATTTTCCATAGCATAGCTGCACGCCGCCTTGAACCATTCTGCCGCCTGCGTTATTTCAACAGTATTCGGCACCGCACAGTATTCCGCTTCACAGTATATACATTTTTCCTGCATTCCATCAACATGGTTTGCACACGCCGGTGTAATTTTTCCGCATACATCACAATATATATCTAAGCCGTTATTCGTATGTTTTTCCGATACACAGCCCTTACATATATCGCATATACCGTCACTATCCTTGTCGGGATGTATACAAAAGCTTGTTGTGAAGCCGCATTCATCACAAATGCCGTCCGAATCAGTGTCATTGTGACCTTTCATGCACGCCTTGCATACATCACAAAAACCGTCGCCATCGCCTTTGTTTTCAGCTGTATCCTTATGCTCGCCGCAGCATATGCCGCATCTGTCGCACAGACCGTTGTTGTCCGTATCGGAATGGGCGGATAAATTACACATACCGCATACATTGCAGATTCCCTTGGTTGTCCCTTCAAGATGCGTACAGGTTATTGACGCTTCGCATATATCACAAATTCCGTCAATATTACTGTCCGTATGTCCGGCCAAGCAAATACCGCACCTGTCGCAGGAATTATCCCCGTTTTCGTCTACATGAATGTCAAGACAAAAGCCGCAGTTATCGCATTTTGCGTCACTGAATTCATGACCGCCCTGGTTTGTGCAAATCTTTTTTCCGCAGTTATCGCAAATACCGTCGCCGTTTCTGTATTCCGACTCATAGTAATACTGGGTCTGCCTCTCGGTTTGACCCGTTTCTTCATTATAATACTCAATTTCAATGGTTCTTTTATGGATTCCTTCCGGGTCGGTTTTTTCATCGTAGGTGAACAGCTCACCGTCTAAACAGCCCGTTAAGCAGTAGCCGCAATCGTCACATATAAAATTATTGTCCCCGTCTTTAAAGCTGATGTCATTGATGCCGTATATGTATGACTGTGAATACTTGTCATATATCTTTTCCCTGCGCGAGTGGCTTATCATAAAATCCATAAGCGTAAAGAGGTAATCATTCTCCTTATACCTTTTGTCAAATGTATAGCCCTCGCTGCCTGCCGCATCTTCTTCCGGCTCGGCGGTATCTTTGACCATGCCGCTTTCTTCAAATGCGGCAAAAAAGCTTTCTGCTTCCTGTGCGTCATCAACCACCATGTTTCCTTCCGCATCAAAATCAAAGGACATTTCCGCTCCTTCAATTCTGAGTGTATAATGACGCTTCTGAAGCTTTTCGAGGATTTCCTCATCGGTCAGACCCGCAAATTCATCCCCGTCAGCTTCCTGTTTTTCGCCCTCACTGTCTGTGTCCGGCTCAAAATCGGTATCGTCTGTTTTTTTGCCCTTTTCCGCTAAAGCCGTCAGAGTGCTTTCAGTGCTTTTCCTTGCGTCATCAACTGCTGAAGCAAGAACGGGAAGTGCCGAAAAGGTCATAATGACTGCAAGAATTATGCTGATGACTTTTCTGAACGGGAAAGTGCCTTTTTTTGTGTTTACTTTCGTTTTCATTTTTGTCACCCCTTTGAGTTATTTTAAAAAAATAAGTGCACTGATTGAATGAAATGCTGTGTGTATAAGCGCCACTATCCATGCAAATGCCGAATAATCCGCCTGAACCGAATCGTTCCAGTCACACATTGCACATCTGAAACCGCCCTGATAAATTTCTTCGTCCACAATATTTCCCTCCTTTCCCGTATCGTATTTCAAATACCTTCCATTTACTTGATTATATACCAATCAAAAAATTTTTTCAAGCAGATCAGTTCTGTATTCGCAATATTTCAACTTGATAATTTTGGAAATAATCCGTAATAAGTGAACAGGAAATTTCCCGCAAAACTTGCTATTTAAGGATCACTGTGCTATCGTTGATTATATCAAATTATTATATCGGAGGTCATCATATGAAAAAGTTTATCAACAAGGTTGAAAATGTGGAAAACGAAATGATTCAGGGCTTGATCAAAGCCCATTCGGATAAAATCCGCAAGCTTGAATGCGGCAATGTTTTGGTCAGAAACAACAAAAAAGAGGGCAAGGTCGCAATAATCACAGGCGGCGGAAGCGGCCATGAGCCGTCGTTCGGCGGTTATGTGGGCACAGGTATGCTTGACGCGGCTGTTGCGGGTGCAATTTACACATCTCCGGCGGCTGATATTATTTACGAAGGTATTAAAGCCGTATCAGCCGATAAAGGCGTGCTTATGATACCAATGAATGATACGGGCGATATTATGAATTTTGAAATGGCGGCAGAAATGGCTGATATGGATGGCATATCAACCGCTATGGTCGTTACAAACGATGATGTTGCCGTTGACAACAGTCTTTACACAGTCGGCAGGCGCGGCGTTGCGGGCACGGTTCTGGTACATAAAATCGCGGGTGCAATGGCTGAAACAGGTGCATCGCTTGAAGAAGTAAAGGCGGTTGCACAGAAAGCGATTGACAATGTGCGCACAATGGGCGTTGCCATTAACCCCAGTACTATTCCCTCTGCCGGAAAACCCGGCTTTGAGCTTGCGGACAATGAAATGGAGGTCGGCATAGGCATTCACGGCGAACCCGGCGTATACAGAGATACGCTCAAATCCGCAGATGAAATTGCCGATGTTCTGCTTGACAAAATACTTTCCGATATTGATTATTCAAACAGCGAGGTTGCCGTTATGGTCAACGGCTCCGGCGGAACTCCGCTTATGGAATTATATTTAATCAACAACCATGTTTACGATGCTCTTACAGAAAAGGGAATAAAGATTTATAAAACCCTTGTCGGAAATTATATGACATCAATCGAGCAGGAGGGATTTTCCGTCACCCTGCTTAAGCTTGACGAACAGCTCAAAACGCTTCTTGACGCTCCGGCAGATACAATCGCTTATAAGGCGTAAGGGGAAACGGCATGAACACGGAAAAAATTATACGGATTATCTCACAAATGATCCGCTGCATGGAGCAGGAAAAGGAGTTTCTGACAGACCTTGACAATGCAATTGCAGACGGCGACCACGGGATAAATATGGCACGCGGATTTTGCGCGGTTGAACAGAAAATTGCCGACTTCGGCAGTAAAGATATAGGTACTGTACTGAAAACCGCGGGAATGACGCTTGTTTCGGCGGTGGGCGGCTCCGCAGGTCCGCTGTACGGAACGGCATTTATGAAGTCAGGCATGATAATGAACGGAAAAAATGAAATGAACATTTCCGATTTTATTGAATGTATAAAGGTCTCCGTTGAAGGCATTATGCAGAGGGGTAAAGCCGTTCGGGGCGAAAAAACAATGCTCGACGCGATGATTCCGTCGCTTGAAGCAATGGAAAAGGCTTTTTCAGACGGGCTTTCGGATAAAGAAATCATTGAACACGGCGTTGAAGCCGCAAAAAACGGCGTTGAATTTACTAAAACCATTGCCGCAACAAAGGGCAGAGCAAGCTATATAGGCGAAAGGAGCATCGGGCATCAGGACCCGGGCGCAACCTCATATACATTTTTGCTTGATGTTGTCGCAAACGCATTATAAGGAGCGCGTTATGGTAGGAATAGTGATTGTTTCACACAGCAGATTGCTTGCGCAGGGCGTTCTTGATGCCACGAAAATAATGGCGGACGGCTGTCCCGTTGCGGCAGCGGGCGGAACGGATGACGGCGGATACGGAACAAGCTATGAACAAATCCGCAGCGCGGTTGACGCGGTTTATTCTGCCGACGGTGTTGTTGTGCTTGTTGACATGGGCAGTGCCGTTATGACCGCCGAAATGGTGATTGAAGATATGGGATACGACAACATTCTGCTGCTCGACTGCCCGATTGCAGAGGGAGCCGTTGCCGCTTCACTTTCCTCACTGTGCGGTGATGATTTGGAAACCGTGAAAAATCAGGCGCTTTCGTCAAAAACAGAAGCGAAATGGTGAGCATATGAAAGAATTTGAATATAAAATTACAGATGCCGCAGGTCTTCACGCAAGGCCTGCCGGAATG